>JAZKXL010000035.1:0-9632 GCA_045611635.1 Candidatus Fimenecus sp.
TTCCAAAACAAGCACAGCAGCAATATGCATAACTGTCGGGAATGTGTCATTTGAAGATTGGCTCATGTTAACATCATCGTTTGGATGAAGTAATGTTTTGCCAAGAATTTGGTTGCCTCTATTAGCAATAACTTCATTAGAGTTCATATTTGACTGTGTGCCTGAGCCGGTTTGCCATACAACAAGAGGAAAATGGCCATTAAGCTTGCCTTCTCTTACTTCATCACAAGCTGCACAAATTGCATTCATTTTTTCTTCTGTCATTTTTTCAGGACGAAGAGCGTTGTTAGCAATTGCAGCGGCCTTTTTAAGGATACCGAATGCGTTTATAATTTCAGCAGGCATTGTCTCAATACCTACACCGATTTCGAAATTTTCATGGCTTCTTTGAGTTTGTGCAGCCCAAAGACGGTCCGCAGGGACTTTCATTTCGCCCATAGAGTCGTGTTCAATACGATATTCCATTTTTGATTTCCTTTCTTAATTCTTATATTTCGATTTGTTTAATAACATTTTTAAGACTTTCAGCACTCTTATTCAAAGCCCAAATTTCTTGGTCGTTAAGAGGAAGAAGAATCTTACCTTGAACCTGTTTGTTACCAACAATGTTAAGAAGACTTAAGCAAACATCATCAATGCCATATTCACCATGAAGCATTGTTGAAACAGTAAGGGTTGTATCAATAGGATTTAACAAGCACTTGCAAAGGTGACAAACTGAAACTGAAACAGCATAGAATGTTGCACCCTTACGTTGAATAACGCGACCGCCTGATTTACGAACATAATCTTCAACTGCATCTCTATCAAATTCAGGATATAAATCTGACTTCATAACAGCATTTCTATAATCTTCTACAGGAACGTTTGAAATATTTGCAATTGACCATGGAACAAATGCTGTATCACCGTGTTCACCTAAAATGTATGCGTGAACGTTCTTTTGGTTAACTGCGTAATATTCAGCAATTCTTGCACGAAGACGTGATGTGTCAAGAATTGTACCGGAACCGATAACTCTCTTTTCAGGAATACCAGTTGTTTTGCAAAATACATATGTAAGAATATCAACAGGGTTACTAACGATTACATAAGTTGCTCTAGGAGCATACTTAACAATCTCAGTAGCAATTGATTTCATGATGTTAACATTTGCTTGAGCCAAGTCAAGTCTTGTTTGACCAGGTTTTCTTGGAAGACCTGATGTGATAATAACGATATCTGAATCAACAGCATCTTGATATGAACCTGCACGAACAGTTGCTGGATTGCAGAAAGGAATACCTTGTCTGATATCAAGAGCTTCACCAAGCGCTTTTTCTTCGTTGATATCAATCATAACAATTTCTGATGCAAGTCCCATTACAGTTGCAGTATAAGCAATTGTTGAACCAACGCTGCCTGAGCCGATAATTGTGATTTTGTTCATATTAAAACCTCATTTCTGATTTTTTCTTTTGTTTTAAGAATTTTAGATATGGTCATAAAAATCCATACTATCCTAATCTAAATAATTCTACCAATTTAAGCACATAAAATCAATAGTTTTGTTAAAGTTTTCACAAATTAAACAAAAAATTTATTCGTATATGAAAAAGTTATGTCGAATATTGTTATTAATAATGTTTTTGCATTTTTTTTGTTGAAAAAAAACGAGTTATAATGTATAATGATATAGAATATTAATATCTATTAATTGAAATAGGGGAGAAAATAAAAATGAAAATTACAGTATGTATTGGTAGCTCATGCCATGTTAAAGGTTCTCGTCTTGTTGTTGAACAACTTAAAGCTCTTATCAGTGAAAATAAACTTGATGATAAAGTTGAGCTTGGTGGTACTTTTTGCTTAGGTAAATGTCAGCAGGGTGTTTGCGTTACCATAGGTGATAGCTTCTTTTCAGTAACTCCTGATAATGTAAATGAATTTTTCAAAGAGAATGTTTTAGAAAAGGTAAAATAAGTAATGATTATTCAAATTTGTGTTGGTAGTTCTTGTCATTTGAAGGGTTCTCCTGAAATAGTTGAGCTTTTGCAAAATGCCGTTACCGAATATCATTTAGAAGAACATGTTACACTTGTCGGTAGCTTTTGCATCGGCAAGTGTAATCGTGTTGGTGTTACCGTGCAGGTTGACGACGATGTTCACACAGGCATTACAAAAGAAAATTTCAAAGAATTTTTTAAAGAGAACATATTAGATAAAATACAAGCTTAAGGAGTGCGAGATATGAATTGCTTGACTCTTAAAAAATCCAATTGTAAAAACTGTTATAAATGTATTCGTCATTGTCCAGTAAAAGCAATACGCTTTTCAGGCAATCAGGCACATATTATTGGCAATGAGTGTATTTTGTGTGGTCAGTGCTTTGTTGTATGTCCACAAAATGCAAAAGAAATTGTCAATGAAGTTGAAAAGGTAAAAGTACTTCTTCAAGGTGGCGACCCTGTTGTTGTCAGTATTGCACCTTCATTTATTGCTAACTATGACGGTGCAGGTATTGACTCTATGCGTACAGCACTTAAAAAGCTTGGCTTTTATGATGCTGAAGAAACAGCAGTCGGTGCTACAATTGTAAAATCAGAATACGAAAGAATGTTAAAGGAAGAAGATAGAGATGTTATAATTTCTTCTTGCTGTCATTCAATCAACTTGCTTATTCAAAAATATTATCCTGCTGCATTAGAGTTTCTTGCAGACGTTATGTCACCTATGCAAGCTCACTGTAAAGATATTAAAAAAAGAATCCCAAATGCTAAAACTGTTTTTGTAGGTCCTTGTGTTGCTAAAAAGGATGAAGCTGAACATTATGAAGGGATTGTTGATGCAGTTTTAACATTTGAAGAACTTTCAGAGTGGCTTAAAGAAGAAAAGATTGAACTTGAAATAGCTCAGGATAATAATGAATATAGTCGCGCTCGTTTCTTCCCTACAACTGGTGGCATACTTAAAACTATGGAAGAAATTAAGGGCTATACTTATGTTGCTATTGACGGTGTTGAAAACTGCATTGAAGTTTTGAAAGATATTGAAAAAGGCAAAATACATAAATGCTTTATTGAAATGTCTGCTTGTGTTGGTAGCTGTGTTGGTGGACCTGTTATTGAAAAATATCAACACGATTCAAATATAAAAGACTATATTGAAGTTGCAACTTATGCTGGTGATAAAGATTTTCAAGTTAATCAACCAAAATCAGTTGAACTTAAAAAGGTATTCACCTATATTGAGCAAAAAAATACAACACCATCTGAAATTGAAATCGGTAACATTCTTCGTCAAATGGGTAAATTCAAACCTGCTCACGAGCTTAATTGTGGCTCTTGCGGTTATAACACCTGTCGCGAAAAAGCTATTGCAATTATTCAGGGTAAGGCGGAAATTTCAATGTGTCTACCTTATCTTAAAGATAAAGCGGAAAGTTTTTCTGACACAATCGTTAACAACTCACCAAATGGTCTTATTGTTCTTAACGAACAACTTGAAGTTCAGCAAATTAATGATTCAGCAAGAAAAATGATGAATATTCGCTCCGCTTCTGATGTTTTGGGTGACCAAATTATTCGTATTCTTGACCCAACTGCATTTATGCAGGTTATGAGAGCAGGCAAGAATGTCCATGATGAGCGTGTTTATCTTGCGGAATATGGCCGCTATGTTGAACAAACTATTGTTCATGATAAAGACTCACATCTTTTAATCACCATTATGCGTGACGTTACTGATGAAGAAAAAGAGCGTGAAAAGAAAGAAAAAATTAGTCGTCAGACAGTTGAAGTTGCTGATAAAGTTGTTGATAAGCAAATGCGAATTGTTCAAGAAATCGCGTCACTCTTGGGTGAAACTGCTGCAGAAACTAAAATAGCACTTGCAAAACTTAAGGAGTCAATTACTGATGAATGATTTATGTGCAGATATTGGATATAAAAGTATAAATCATCACGGTGAACAACTTTGCGGTGACCATGTTGATATTATTGAAGAAAACGATAATTCAACTGTTATTGTTCTTGCGGATGGTCTTGGTAGTGGTGTAAAAGCGAGTATTCTTTCAACTCTTACATCTAAAATCATTTCAACAATGATGGCAGAGGGGTTGCCAATTGAAGAATGTGTTTCAACAATTGCAGCAACACTTCCTGTTTGCTCAGTTAGAGGAGTAGCGTATTCAACTTTTACAATTATTCATCTTTTGAATAATAATCAAACCGCTGAAATTATTCAGTACGACAATCCACAAGTAATTGTTATACGTGATGAAAAGAATTATGATTATCCAAAAACGGAAATGACAATTGGCGGTAAAAAGATTTATAAATCAACCATTCAATTGCAAGAAGACGATATTTTTGTTGCAATGAGTGACGGTTGTCCTCACGCAGGAATCGGAATGTTATATAACTTTGGTTGGAAACGTGAAGATATTATAGATTTCATTGAAACCCTTGTACCTGCAGGTTATACAGCTAAAACTCTTTCAACAATGTTGGTCGATGAATGTAATCGTCTTTATGGTGAAAAGCCGGGTGACGATGCAACTGCTTGTGTTGTTAAAATTCGTAAGCGTGTTCCAATGAATATGCTCTTTGGACCACCGTTTAATCGTGATGACGCTGATAGAATGATGTCACTTTTCTTCTCAAAAGAAGGTAAACATATTGTTTGTGGTGGTACAACATCTTCTATTGCAGCAAAATATCTTAACAAACCTCTTAAACCAACCCTTAATTTTGAACAGTCCGACATTCCACCTATTGCAGAAATTGAAGGCGTTGACCTTGTAACCGAAGGTGTTATTACTGTTAATAGAGTTGTGGAATATGCAAAAGATTATCTTGGCGAAAATGTGCATTATACCCATTGGAGCGTTAAGCGTGATGGTGCGTCACTTATAAGCCGCCTGTTGTTTGAAGAGGCAACAGATATAAATTTCTATGTGGGTAGAGCCATAAATCCTGCTCACCAAAATCCAGATTTGCCTATCAATTTTCATATTAAAATGAACCTTGTGGATGAGCTTGCAAAAGCTTTGAAAAAAATGGGTAAACGAATTAAAGTCAGCTATTTCTAAGGAGAATTCACAATGAGAAAATTTGATACAAAAGTGCAATATTTAAAATATAAAGTATTGCGTGAAGTTGCTCGCCATGCTTGGAGCGATACGCTACTTGATAATCTTTGGGAAATTCCAAAGAGTATTTCTCCCGGCAAAGAGCCAACAATGAGATGCTGTGTATATAAAGAAAGAGCAATCCTTGCACAAAGAGTAAGAATGGCAATGGGTGGCGATAAAGCAAATCCTAACGTAATAGAGGTTATTGATATCGCTTGTGATGAGTGTCCTGCTGCAGGATATGAGGTTACTGATTCTTGCCGTGGTTGTCTTGCTCACCGTTGCGAAGATGTATGTAAAAAAGGCGCAATTTCTTTTGACCATAATCATGTGGCGCATATTGATAAATCAAAGTGCGTTGAGTGTGGCCAGTGCGCAAAGGTGTGTCCATTCTTTGCAATTGTTAATCGCAAGCGTCCATGCCAGAGTGCTTGTAAGGTTAAGGCAATTTCAATTAATGATGATAATGCGGCAGCGATTGATAATAACAAGTGTATTCAATGCGGTGCTTGTGTTTATCAGTGCCCATTCGGTGCTATTACTGAAAAGTCATTTATTCTTAACACAATTGACCTTATTAAACAAAGCGAAAATAACAAAAAATATAAAGTTTATGCAGTTGTAGCTCCTTCAATTTCAAGCCAGTTTACTTATGCAAAATTAGGACAAGTAATTACAGGACTTAAAGAATTAGGTTTCTACACAGTTGTTGAAGCAGCTTTGGGTGCAGATATGGTTGCAATGGAAGAGTCAAAGGAACTTAGCGAAAAGGGCTTCCTTACAAGCTCATGCTGTCCTGCATTTGTGCAGTATGTGAAATCTTCATTCCCAGCACTTTTACCACATGTATCTCATAATCTTTCGCCTATGGCAATGCTTGCAAAATACATTAAAGAAACAAGTGAAAATGCAAAGGTAGTATTTATTGGACCTTGTACTGCAAAAAAATCAGAGATGCAACTTGATTCAGTTAAACCTTATGTTGACTGTGTTTTGACATTTGAAGAACTTCAGGCACTTTTTGACAGTAAAGATATTGATATTACAACCCTTGGTGAAGATGTTCTTGATAATGCATCTTATTTTGGACGAATTTTTGCTCGTTCAGGTGGTCTTTCAGACGCAGTCACACAAGCACTTAAAGAGCAAAATATTGAATTCGATTTAAAACCTGCAGTATGTGATGGTATTGAGGCATGTAAAGTTGCTCTTCTTAAAAAGAGTAAGAATGTTCTTGATGCTAACTTCATTGAAGGTATGGCGTGTACAGGTGGTTGTATTGGCGGTGCTGGATGCTTAACTCATGGTGAAAAGAATAAAGCACAAGTTGACGATTATGGTAGAGAAGCACTTGAAAAAACAATCGCTGACGCAGTTTCAGTATTGAAATAATACATAATATTTAAGTTGTATAAAAAGCAAAAACGTTGCATTGGAATTTTACTTTCATTTGCAACGTTTTTTCATTAAAACTGAAAAAATTCAATAATTTCTTCAATTAACTTCTTGGGGAGTTTAGGGTATTTTTTATATGCTTTTCAAATTGCAAATTTAATGTTATAATATTTATAATAAAAGATAGGGGAGTGTGCAAAATGAAAAAATCAAGAATTACTATTTCACTTGTTCTTGTAATAGTACTTATAGCAGGGGGATATATTTTAAATATGTTTGGCTTATTAAATAGTGGGAACTATGGCAAATATTCAGTTAAGAATACTGCAGTTGTAGAAAATAGCCCAATTAAAGGCAAAACAGTAGTATTTCTTGGCAGTTCTGTAACTTACGGTTATAGCTCAATGGGTGTCAGTTTTGTAGATTACCTTGGAAAATCGGATGGAATTACCCCAATAAAAAAAGCAGTGTCAGGCACAACACTTGTAGATGTTAAAAACAATTCATATGTATCACGAATAAAAAATATAAATAAAAATATTGAGGTTGATGCATTTGTTTGCCAACTTTCAACAAACGACGCGACCAAAGAAATGCCACTTGGTGAAGTTAGCGAAGGATATAATATAAATAGTTTTGATACCCAAACAATAGCGGGTGCAATCGAATATATAATTGGTTATGCAAGCGAGAATTGGAATTGTCCAGTTATCTTTTATACTCAAGCAAAATATGACAGTGAATACTACGGCAAAATGGTTGACTTGCTTCTTGTAATTCAAAAAAAATGGGACATTACCGTTATTGATTTGTGGAATGATGTGGATTTTAATAATATAACTGAACAACAACGCAAACTTTATCTCGTGGACCCAATACACCCAACCAAAGCCGGTTACCATGATTGGTGGCTTCCTGTATTCCAAGAATGTTTGTATGATGTGATAGGATAGCGCTATATTATATTAGAAATATGTAAATTATTATTCTATGAAATGAAAGAATAATCATAAATATCAAAAAAAGATGTTTTGCCATAAAAAGCAAAGCATCTTTTAATTTTTTCTTCTTTTTCCTATTTTTAATTTAAGTATTCATTTTAAACTGCATACATTACATTTAAGTTTCGTATTTCCGAGTCTTTAATTCTATCATTTATGGAATACGCATGATTTACAAGGTTGTTGGAATTTGCACGAGTCAAACTTTGCTTTTCAAGTTCGTTTATTATAGATTTAGCAATATTTTCAATTACTTCAGTTTTTATTTCCGACTCTTTTCCTGTATTTGTACTTGAAATAAGGTATTCAAGTTGGTCGGATAATTCCGACAAAATAGGAAGGTCTTTTAATGCACGAAAGGACCATTTGTAGTATGGTATATATTTTTTATTCAACAAAAAAATCACTTTCAATGTTGCATTCGCAAATTCGCTAATTGCTAATTGTGCTGCGCCTGTTTCTTGTCTATCAATGCATCTTTTGTAGTTATATTGACCTGACTGTGCCATAACAAGAACATTTCCTGCTAACTTTTTAAGGCGAATATCTTCAGGAAGATATGATAATCTTTCACGAATTTCTGTCATAAGTCCAAGATTGTCGCAAAAGATTTTCCCGTTTGTGGCTTCAAGTAAAAACTGTTCTGAAATGAAAAACCAACCATTTGTTGTAATGTTTCCGGTTGTGTCACCGACTTTATCTTTGAAGAATTTACTTATTCTTATTACACCATGACGATTTCCACCAACAGGATTAAGTTTACTTCTTTCATATCCCATAAATTCACTTGGCAGTTTTGAATATGCACGCTCAAGTAGAAATTCATCTCTTTCTGAAACTATATCTTCATCAGGAATGAATATGCAAAATCCCGCCTCAAAATCATGGTCTTGAGAAATATTATCATCAAAGCCCAAACATTCCGACCCACTACCAACAAGACCTATTGCAAGATATTGCTTTATATGAGAAAAATTTTCATCAATCATTTTCTCGCCATATTCTTTATAAAATTTTTCAGCAAGTTCAAGACCTTTCATAAATTTTCCTCGCTCTTTTTGTCAAATCATTTTGATAAACAAAGAATCCGTAATATCCAAAAACTGATGCACACTTTTCACATACAAAAGCGTAATATCCATCTTTATTTTCGTATTCATCCAAAATTTTCATGGCTTTATAAAGATATTCTTCTATGATTTTTTCGCTATCTTCAAGTCCTAATTCCGATTCTTTTGCACTTGCAATATTAAGATAAGTAATGGCAACTTCAAGCAAACCATCGTCGTACTTTTCCATAATAGAAATTGCGTTTTCATATAATTTATAGGCATCATCAAATCGTTTCAAATCAACTAATGACAAAGCCATATTGTTATAAAGACCACCAAAACGCTTGTCGTTGCTTTCAAGTTTTTCTTTATATACATTAAGTGCTTTCTCAAATAAAGGCATAGATTCTTCAGCTTTGCCAAATGCCTTTAAGACTGTTGCACAGTTAATATATGTTGTACCAGCACCAATGTTGTTTTCAATACCCATATCTTTAACCAATTCAAGGGCATTTTGTACAGTGTTTAACGCATCTTCTTCTCTTGCAAGTTTACGATAAAGTCCTGCAAGTTCATTCGTAAGAAGAAGTTTGCACCGCTTATCATTAGCACTATTTGCTTCACCAAGCCAATATAAAATATGTCTTTCCGCAGCAGTATAATCGTTTTTGCTTAAAAGTTCATCTAATTTCGCGAGTACACGCTCTATAGAAATAAAGTTCGCCATATTGACCTCCGAAACATAGTATAAAAATATTATACCATACAACTATCCTCAGTGCAATGAGTAGATAATGGAAGTAAGGATTGCATTTATTTACAAGGTTTTTAGATTTTTTCGTTTTCTCTTTTCCAATGTATGTTAAAAAATATATCGTGCAATTTTGGTGTTTTTTTAGTATAATAGTTTGTAAATAGAGGTGATTAAATGATTAACAATGAATATTACCTGAAATGTATAACCTTCGGCAGGGCAGCAGAAGGGCTTCGTGCTGATTTTCAAAAGCAGCTTATTGAAATGCAAAAGGATATCGGTTTCGAGTATGTTCGTTTTCATGGCATATTCCACGA
>JAZKXL010000036.1:0-1614 GCA_045611635.1 Candidatus Fimenecus sp.
ATGTTGTGCCATTTATGAAAAAGATTGAAGAAATCTTCAAAAATCCAGAAGTTATCAAAACTTGGTAAGTTTTATATGGGACGCCAATCGGCGTCCCCTTAATTTCATAAAAATTATTTGCGCTTGTAGCTCAGTTGGATAGAGCATCAGACTCCGACTCTGAAGGTCGCTGGTTCGACTCCAGTCAAGTGCGCCAACAAAAAAAGGATTTGCAATTTGCAAACCCTTTTTATTTTTTATTATACATTAAAACGGAAAAGAACAATGTCTCCGTCTTTCATAACGTATTCTTTGCCTTCACTTCTTACGAGCCCTTTTTCCTTAGCTGCTTGCATTGTGCCGTTTGCCATAAGGTCATCAAAGTGAATAACTTCAGCACGAATAAATCCGCGTTCAAAGTCAGTATGAATTTTACCTGCTGCTTGTGGTGCTTTTGTACCTTTTTTAATTGTCCAAGCTCTTACCTCAGGTTGACCTGCTGTAAGGTATGAGATAAGTCCCAAAAGATTATATGAACGCTGAATAAGAAGGTCAAGACCACCTTGTTCAATACCTAAATCAGCAAGGAACATTTCTTTTTCTTCCTTATCTAATTCAGCAATTTGTGCTTCGAGCTCAGCACAAATAGGAAGTGTTTCAGCACCTTCTGTTGCTGCAAGTTTGCAAACCGCATTATATCTTGCATTATCACGAATATCATTCGCAAAATCTTCTTCACTCATATTACAAGCATAAATAATTGGTTTTGATGAAAGAAGGGCTACATCATTAAGAAATTCCTTTTCTTCATCATCAGCTTCAACTGCACGAGCATTCACACCGTTTTCTAACTCACCACGAAGGCGTTTAAGGAAATCAAGTTCTTTTTGAAGTGACTTATCACCTTTTAAGTCTTTTTCAACCTTTGTAATTCTTCTATCAAGAATTTCAACGTCGGAGAGAATAAGTTCAAGGTTGATTGTTTCAATGTCACGTTGTGGGTCAATGCTACCTTCAACGTGAATAATATCGTCGTTATCAAAGCAACGTACAACGTGAATAATTGCATCAACCTCACGAATGTGTGAAAGGAACTTATTGCCAAGACCTTCACCCTTTGATGCACCTTTTACAAGACCTGCAATATCAACAAATTCGATTGTTGCAGGAGTAATTTTTGCAGGGTTATACATCTCCGCAAGCTTGTCAATTCTATAATCAGGCACTGCAACAACACCTACGTTTGGCTCAATTGTGCAAAAAGGGTAGTTTGCGGACTGTGCACCTGCATTTGTAATTGCATTAAAAAGTGTACTTTTGCCGACATTTGGCAAACCAACAATACCAAGTTTCATTTTTATTCATCCTTATATTTATTAGTATAATTTATTCCAACGAAAGATTATACACTATTGCGAAAAATTTTTCAATATGGTAAAATAAATTCAGAATTCAAAATGCAGAATGCAGAATTGAGTGGTATTATGGAATTTTCTCGTACTGAAAGATTGATTGGTAAAGAAAATCTTGAAAAACTAAAAAATAAAAATATTATTATTTTCGGGCTTGGTGGTGTTGGCTCTTATGTGGCTGAGGCGTTGGCGCGTTGTGGCATTGGCAAAATGACAGTTGTTG
>JAZKXL010000037.1:0-3988 GCA_045611635.1 Candidatus Fimenecus sp.
GTCAAAATCAGCAGGGGCTTTAGAAAATGTTGGCTGGGCAAAGCAAAATACTGAATGCCTTTACAATATTTTTATGATGGAAGAATGTCACACAATTCTCTCTTGCGGTGGCGGTGCAGTAACAAAGCTTAAAGCACCAAAGGGTGATGAAATTGAGCGTATTTTCAATTTTAAATATCCTTTTGAATATATTAACGACTATGAGATTCTTCGTGGTCGTAAAAAACGAATAACCCAGTTTTACAATACATATTCATATTAAATGAGGTGTATTAAATGTCAAACATAAATAATTATATTGAATATATCAACGAAAATGCAAAAAGTGCACCAAGTGATTTTATCAGTAAATGTGAAGAAAGATATGAGCAAATTATAAGCCATATTGCTGAAAAAATTACAACTGATGAAGGTAGAGGAATTGTAATGCTTGCAGGACCATCATCAGCGGGTAAAACTACAACTGCACGAAAAATTTGCGAAAAACTTAATGCAAAAGGGGTCAAAACCTATGTTTTAAGTCTTGATGATTTTTATCTTAATCGTGAAGATATTCCTTATTTGCCAGATGGCACTCAAGATTACGAAACAGTTTATGCCCTTGACTTGCCTTGCTTTGAAGAACATGTTAATGCACTTCTTCGTGGCGAAACTGTAAAAAATCCTATATTTGATTTCACAACGGGCAAGCGAAGTGAGACACAGTTTAATGAAATCACTTTAGGTGAGAAAGATGTTGTAATTATTGAAGGACTTCATGCCTTGAACCCTGTTATTACCGAGAAAATTCAAGGCAAACTTTTAAAGATTTATATAAATGTTTCATCAAGAATTTATGATGAAAAGGGGAATGTAATCCTCAATAAAAGAAATATGAGATTTATTCGTAGAATGGTACGTGACTATAAATTCCGTAGCAGTACAGTTGAAAACACGTGCAAGTTGTGGAAAAATGTTACAAAGGGTGAAGATAAATATCTTTTCCCATACCGCCATTTAGCCGACGTTAAAGCAAACACAATTCATCTTTATGAAAGTTGTGTACTTAAGCATCAGGCATTAGCACTAATTGAAAAAAGTGAAGTGCCTGATGAATATAAAACAGATATTAATAAAATTTACAATGCATTAAAACAATTTGAAAATATTGAAGAATCATTAGTGCCTGAAAATTCGCTTCTTCGTGAATTTTTAGGTAAATAAAACCTACAAGAAAGGTGTGAGCTTTTGTGGCTGACAAACAAAGAAAAAGCCAAACGCTGTTAAATGGTGCTCTTATTTTGAGCTTAGCAACAGTAATAATTAAAGTTATTGGCGTAATTTATAAAATTCCTCTTTCTAATATGATTGGTCCTGTTGGTAGAGGTCTTTTTGATTCCGCTTATAGTCTTTATGTGCCTATTTACACAATTTCAATGGCAGGACTTCCTGTTGCAATTTCAAATATGGTATCAAAATCAATGGCACTTGGACGTTATCGTGACGTTAAGGTAATTCACAAAGTTGCAAAAAGACTTTTCTTAATGGTAGGTATTATCGGCACTCTTGCAATGTTCATTCTTTCTTACCCTTATGCTTTAAGCGCAAGAAATATGGACGTTATTCCTGCTGTTTTAGTAATCACTCCATCAATTCTTTTTTGCTGTATAATGTCAAGTTATCGTGGCTATTACAACGGCCTTTCAAATATGATTCCAACTGCAATTTCACAGGTGCTTGAAGCAGTTGGTAAATTAGCATTTGGTCTTGTATGTGCAAGATGGGCAATTAGTTATGGATTATCAAGATTTGAACAAGGGTTAACAGTTTTTGGACAAACCGTAGCAACTAAAGAGGAAGCGTTAAGTGCAATTCATCCTTATGCCGCAGCAGGTGCTACTGTAGGTGTTACTCTTGGCACAGTTATTGGCATGATTTACCTTCTTGTTATGCACAAATTACGTGGTGATGGAATCACAAAAACTGAGCTTGTTTCGGCACCAAAACCTGAAAGTTCAAGTGTTATTGCAAAGAAAATGTTTCAATTTGCAATACCTGTTGCGCTTAGCTCCCTTGTGTTCAGTATTACAAATCTTATTGATGCAATTACCGTGCAAAACCGTCTTGAAGAAGTTGTAATCAATAATATGGATTTAATAAGAAATATGTATTCTGAGCAACTTGTGGGAGTTCTTGATGCTGATGTTAAGACCTTCCTTTATGGCGCATATTCACTTTCTCTTGATTTTAGAAACTTGATACCATCAATTACAATGACATTGGGAATAAGTGCAATTCCTGCGCTTTCAGCCGCATGGGCGGTTAAAAATAAACAAGCAATTAAAGTTTCAATAGAATCAGTTATGCGTGTTACAATGCTTGTTGCAATGCCTTGTGGTATTGGTATGGGTGTACTTGCACAACCAATTCTTGCCGCTTTCTATGGTAGTGGTGAGGCAGCAAGCGGTGTTTCAATTGCAGCCCCTGTACTTATGGTCTATGGTTTTACAATTTTCCTTATTGCACTTTCACAACCAATGACAAATATGCTACAAGCACTTGATAAAACAAAAATCCCACTTATTTCAATGACAGTTGGTGCAATTGTAAAATTTGTTTCAAACCTTATTTTCGTTGCAATTCCATCACTAAATGTTAATGGTGCGGTAATTGGTACTGTAAGCTGTTATGCTGTGATTACAATTATTAACCTTTTCGCAATTATCAAAACAACAAAAATTAGAATTAACTTCATTTCAGTGTTCTTAAAACCAATTATATGCGGTATCCTTTGTGGTGTAGGTGCATATACATCTTTCGGCATATTTAACCGCTTTGTTCCAGAATTTTCCCTTGCCGGTCACAATGCAAAAAATATACTTTGCTTAGGTGTTGCAATTGGTTTTGGTGGTATTGTTTATGTAATTTCTATGCTTTTAGTCAAGGGAATCTCAAAAGATGACGTAAATATGCTTCCAAAGGGAGAAAAAATCGCAAAACTACTTGCAAAATATGGATTTATAGAGTAAAATATATTTGTGTTTAGAGGGTGAAAGAATGGTTGAAAATTTCAAATTCAAGGAATGTTATAATGTTGATGACTTAATTGATATTGTTGAAATTCTTCGTTCACCTGGTGGTTGCCCTTGGGATAAAGAGCAAGACCACAAATCAATCCGTCGTGACTTTCTTGAAGAAACTTATGAAGTGATTGAAGCAATTAACAAAGAAGACCGTGATGGTCTTTTAGAAGAACTTGGCGATGTTTTATTGCAAGTTGTTTTCCATGCACAAATTGAGCGTGAGAAAAATTCGTTCGATTTAAATGACGTGGCAGATGGTGTTTGCAAAAAAATGATTGAGCGTCATCCGCACGTTTTCGGTGATGTAAATGCCGAAACAAGTGAACAAGTTCTTGATAATTGGGACGTTATAAAAAAACAAACTAAACAACAAAAAAGTCAAACGGAATCAATGCTTTCAATTCCACGCGAATTCCCTGCACTTATGAGGGCTGATAAAGTTCAAAAAAAAGCTGCAAAAGTTGGTTTCGATTGGGATTCAGTTGACGGTGCTTTTGATAAAGTCAGTGAAGAACTTAATGAACTTAAAGAAGCAGTTATAATGGGCGTTGTTGAAAATGCTTTTGAAGAGTTAGGCGACTTGCTCTTCTCAGTTGTAAATGTTTCAAGATTTATTAAGGTTGATAGTGAAGAAGCACTTACAAAAGCAACTGACAAATTTATTGACCGCTTTTCAAAGGTTGAAGAAATGGCAAAAGAAAAGGGAATCAATATGAAAGAAACTGAGCTTTCAGAGTTGGACAAGCTTTGGGACTTAGCTAAACAAGTATCAAAAAAGGATTAAATCCTTTTGGATAAATAAAAATGAGAAAATTTATTGGAGGAAATCACAATGAATAAGACAGAACTCGTAGCAGCAGTAGCTGCAAAAACAGGCCTTTCAAAGAAAGACGCAGACGCAGCAGTAGCAGCAGTTTTCGCATCAG
>JAZKXL010000038.1:0-25839 GCA_045611635.1 Candidatus Fimenecus sp.
CAACAAGTATTATGACCTTGTTCAGAAATATATGCCAAATGGCACTTGTGGCGTTGTTTCTTTTGGTGTTAAGGGTGGTAGAGATGCTGCTGAAAAGTTTATGAACTCACTTAAACTTGCAGCAGTTGTTACTCACGTTGCTGATGCTAGAACTTGTGTACTTCACCCTGCTTCATCAACTCATAGACAGTTAAGCGACCAAGAACTTGTTGAATGTGGTGTTTCACCTGACCTTATTAGATTTTCAGTAGGTATTGAGAATGTTAATGACATTATCGCTGATATTGAACAGGCACTTGCTAACATATAAAAAAATTAACGGCAATCCATTACGGGTTGCCATTTTTTGTTAGATAAATTGGAGTTTATCAGGATGTTTGGTGTTATGTGTCATTCTGAGGAACGAAGTGACGAAGAATCTCTATTGGTTGATATGTTACCGTTGAGGAGATTCTTCGCTACGCTCAGAATGACCTATTCCTTTAATTATTCTGTTAGACAAACTATAATTTGTCTAAATAAAAAAAGCGAGGTCAACGCCTCGCTTTACTGATAATATATTTTATGGTTTTGCAGGTCTTGCTGGTTTGTAACTACAAGTACCACAAATACGGTCACCTGCATCACCTGCTGCTGTTACAATATAACCATGTTCGTTAAGACCTGTTGGAATATACTGTGCTGCATAAATTTTAACATCAGGATGTTTTTCGAAAAGAAGCTTAACGCCTACATCAGATGCGAAAATGCACATAACCTTAATGTTTGTGCAACCTTCTTTTTTAAGGTAATCGATAGATGCATCAACGCTACCACCTGTTGCAAGTGCTGGATCAACAATAACTACTGGACCTTTTGCAATGTCAACTGGCATTTTGTAATAATAAGTTACAGGTAAAAGAGTTTTTTCATCTCTATAAAGACCGATATGACCTACCTTTGCAGTTGGTGAAAGACGGCGAAGGCCTTCAACCATTCCAAGACCTGCACGAAGAATTGGTACAATTGTGAAATCTTCAGCAAGTACAGGTGAATCAAAATCCGCAAGCGGCGCCTGAATAGGTACCATTTTTGTTTTAAGGTCTTTAAGTGCTTCATAACCCATAAGCATTGTAAGCTCATCAACGATTTCACAAAACTCTTTTGAGCCAGTGTTGATATCGCAAAGATGAGTAACCTTGTGTGCTACAAGAGGATGGTCATTAAAACTTGTTAAATTTTTTGTAAAATCTGACATAAAGTGTACGCCTCATTTCATTTTCTTTATCTTAATTATGATATCACATTTCAACAAATTTGGCAAGTAATTTACAAATTGACACTAAAATATACCTATGTTATAATTATTTCCATAAAAACCATATTAAAGGAGAAATTCTTATGGCTAAAATTATAGTAAGCGGCTGTCTTTTAGGTTGTGATTGTCGCTATAAAGGTGATAACTGTAAATGCGATAAATTATTGGCTTTAGCTGAAAGTCACACTCTTATTCCTGTTTGTCCTGAACAATTAGGTGGTCTTTCAACACCTCGTGACCCTGCTGAAATTGTTGGTGATAAAGTAATAAGCAATCATGGTAAAGATGTAACTTATGAATATACAAAAGGTGCCCAAATGGCTTTACACATTGCAAAAACCAACAATGCGGATGCGGTAGTTTTTAAGGCAAATAGTCCTTCATGCGGTAAAGGTATTATTTATGATGGCACTTTCACAGGCAACAAAGCTGAAGGCAACGGTATTGCTGCTAAAATGTTTTTAGATAACGGATTTCTTGTTTTTACTGAAAATGAAATTGATGAACTAAAAAAAATATTAAAAGCATAATTTGAGTTTTTGTCAAAAATATTGACAAAAAAACACAATATATGGTATACTACACAGGATAACTTGACAATATTAAATACTTAACAAAAAATATAGGCAAGATAAGTGTGTAGCGCATCACATAAAATATCTGTTGCATATTAACCTTGTCAATATTGACAAGGTTTTTATTTTTGTTGTCGGGTAAAAATTTTAGGAGGAGTTGTTTTTTATGAAACTCATTTATGATGTCCACGACCGCCCAGGTTTAAGCAAAACTTTACTTTTTGCTTTCCAACAAATGATTGCTATTATGGCGGCAACATTACTTGTTCCAATGCTTATGTCAGGTTTTGCTATGAGCAATGGTAACAAACTTTATTTTGACCCTGCAGCAGCACTTTTTGGCGCAGGTATTGGTACACTTTTCTACACATTTGCTACAAAGCGCAAGAGCCCTGTTTTCCTTGGTTCTTCTTTCACATTCCTTGGCGCTTATGCAGCAATTATTCACATGAACTATGGCTATTGGGGTGTTATTATTGGTATTGCTCTTGCAGGTCTTGTTTATGTTGTTCTTGCAGCAATTATCAAACTTGCAGGTTCAGGTTGGGTTAACAAACTTATGCCTCCTGTAATTGCTGGTCCTATTGTTACACTTATTGGTCTTTCTCTTTCAAGCACAGCTACTGGTTGGATGTCATCAAATGGTGTAGAAAATCATTATAGTCTTTTAACAATTCTTGTTGGTGCAGTTACATTCTTTGCAATTGTTATTGTTTCAATTAAGGGTTCAAAAAATCTTCGCCTTATTCCTTTCATTATCGGTGTTGGTGCAGGTTACATTTTTGCTCTTATTCTTACTCTTATCGGCAATGCTGCTGATATTGCTGCTCTTCAAATTTTAAGTTTTGATTCATTCAAGGCAGCTTTTGACCCATTCACAATTAATTCAATCGTTGATTATCCTAAGTTCACTTTCCTTCAAGCAATGACACATAATGTTGAGGGCGTTCTTCCTATTGACGCTGCAGCTGTTGGTAACATTGCAATCACATTTGTTCCAATTGCAATTGTTGAACTTGCTCAGCACATTGCTGACCATAAGAATCTTGGTGCTCTTATTGGTAAAGACCTTATTAAAGAACCAGGTCTTGACAGAACACTTATCGGTGACGGTGTTGGTTCAATTATCGGTGGTTTCTTCGGCGGTGCTGCTAACACAACTTATGGTGAATCAATCGGTTGTGTTGCTATCACAAAGAATGCATCAATCGTTTCAATTATCACCGCAGGTCTTGGCTGTATGGTTCTTTCATTCTTCACACCATTCGTTGCACTTATCAACTCAATTCCTAAGTGCGTAATGGGTGGCGCATGTGTTGCTCTTTATGGTCTTATTGCTGTATCAGGTCTTTCAATGCTTAAAGAAGTTGACCTTGGCAAGAACAAGAACCTTTACATTGTAAGTGCAATTCTTGTTATCGGTATTGGTGGTCTTTCACTTAACTTTGGTTTCAACCCAGTTACAAAAGGACCTCTTGTTCAGGTTACAGCTCTCGCAACTGCTCTTATCTTTGGTATTATCACTAACGTTATTGTTAGCACAGGTAAAGATAGAAGCGAAGAAGACGAAGCAGACGCTGAATAATCATTAATATCACAAATATTCCCCGTAGTTTATTGCTACGGGGATTTTTTTGTGTTACAATACATATGGTGACTTTTAATGATGAAAAATGACAAAACTAAAGGAATTATATATATTATTATTTCCGCCTTTTTCTTTGCTCTTATGGGGCTTTTTGTTAAATTGTCGGGAGATTTGCCAATAATTCAAAAAAGTTTTTTTAGGAACTTTGTGGCAATGATTTTTGCATTTGTTTTAATTACAAAAAACAAAGAGTGGGCACTACCCAAAGGTAAAAATATAGGATTTTTACTTATTCGTGCTATTGCGGGCACTAGTGGCATTCTTTGCAATTTTTATGCACTAAGTAATATGAATCTTGCTGATGCATCAATGCTTAACAAACTATCCCCTTTCTTTGCTGTTATTTTCTCCTTATTTATTCTTAAAGAAAAGGCAAGTTTTAAGCAAGTTTTTGCCGTTGCTTTGGCATTCATTGGTGCTTTATTTGTAATGAAACCATCTTTTTCATTTGAGGGATTACCTGCATTTATGGGCTTTTTAGGTGGTTTAGGTGCAGGGCTTGCCTATGCTTGTGTAAGAAAACTTACACAAAATGGATTTAAGGGAAGTTTAATCATTTTTTATTTTTCAGCTTTTTCTTGTTTAACCACACTGCCTTGGTTGATTTTTGATTTCGCCCCTATGAGCACATCACAGTGGTTATATTTAATTCTTGCAGGTCTTTCTGCTAGTGGTGGTCAATATTTTATTACTACTGCTTATTCAAAAGCACCTGCAAAGGAAATATCAATTTATGATTATTCACAAATTATATTTACAACTCTTTTAAGTCTTGTTGTTTTTGGTGATTTACCTGACTTATTAAGTTTTGTGGGTTATACAATTATTATTGCTGCGGCTATATTCAATGCCTGGAATTCATTAAAGAAAAATGCTTGATATTTGGTTTATATTAAACTATAATTGACTAAAGACTTCGAGTGAGGTATTTTTATGGAAAATATGAATAAAAAGAAAATCTCACTTGATGAGATATATCCGATAATTAAAGAAAAAATCGAAAATGGTGGTACAGTACAGTTGCCTATTACAGGTACAAGTATGAATCCGTTACTTGTTTGGGGTAGAGATACTGTTGAACTTACAAAATGTGAAAATCCACAAAAGTATGATATTATATTTTATCGTCGTGATGGTGGTGCTTTTGTACTTCATAGAATAGTTGGCAAGAACGAAAATGGCTTTATTCTTTGCGGTGATAATCAGGTAAAAAAAGAATACGGAATAACTGAAAACCATATTATTGCGGTTGTAAAAAGTATCACGAGAAAAGGTAAAACTTTTAGTGTTGACAAGTTTTCATATAAACTATATGTTACACTGTGGACTTTATTTTTACCGCTTAGAAATCTTATTTTAGTACCTATGAGAAAAATTAAAGGATTGTTAAAATAATGCAAGACAAAATACTCACAAAAAAATATTTTTTAGATATGGTAAGCGCTTCAATTAAGGGTTTACCTGTTCCTGTATGCCCTGAAAATATTAGTGGTGAGTTAATTTACAAGTTAGCTGTAAAAAATGCTGTTCAAGGTATTTTATATCTTGCAGTACAAAATGGTGCAGTTACTCTTTCAGCGGAAACTGAGTCAAGATTACAAAAATCATATATGGCTATTCTTGCTCGCGAGGCAACTCAGCAAGAAGAAATTGAATACATAAGAAATGCTTTTAATAAAGAAAACATTGAGTTTATGTTTCTTAAGGGTACACATCTTAAATCCCTTTACCCTACTGCCGAAATGCGATTTATGGTAGATATGGACATACTTGTCAAAGAGTGTGATATGGAAAAAGGCGGAAAACTTATTCTTGACCGCGGTTTTACTCAAGAAATGAATAATGGTAAAGATATTGTTCTTATAAAAAAACCATTCCTCACTATTGAACTTCACAAAATGCTTTTTATTGAAGATTATTTTATGCATGATTATTTTGAGGGTGTGTGGAATAGAACTGAGTGTGTCAGCGGTTGTGAATACAAAATGCCTATAAATGATTTATATGTTTATACCTTATCACATTTGGCTGAGCATTATCTTGAGGCCGGGTCTTGTTTTAGACCTTTAATGGATTTATATTTGATGGAAAAATCTTATGCCGACCTTGATTTTGACTATATAAATGAGCAGTTTAAAATTATTGGAATTGACAAATTTGCTATAAAAGTCCGTCAGTTATATAAATGTGCTTTTGATGGTGCAGAATATAATGACGACCTTATAACAATGGAAAACTACATTGTTTTTGGTGCACCTGTTAAAAATGCGGAAGAAGTTTCAAAAATTGCAATTACAAGCAAAACAAAATCACAAAGATTTATTGAGGTTGTATTTCCTAACCTTAAACACATGAAATTGAAATATTCTATTCTTGAAAAATTGCCATTTTTATTACCAGTTTTTTGGGTTATAAGATTTTTTGAATTTATATTACAAAAAGATAAGAGCATTAAAAAGCAAAGTAAAATTGCAAGTGTTGACCAAGAAAGCGTTAACATTATGAAAGATATTTTTGAAAAATCAGGATTATAGAAAAAACACCCGTTGAGGTGTTTTTTTTAGTTAAGAGTGAAGAATGAATAGTTTTGGAACTATATTGCGATTATAAAAAAGGCGAGGTCAAAACCTCGCCTTTTATTTTATTAAAATTTTCTCCAAACCATTTTATCAACTACGCCAGTATATGACTGAATAAGTTTAACAACTTTGTTTGAAACATTTTCATCAACATAATCAGGTACCGGAATGCCGATATCGTTATTCTTGTTCATTTCAACTGCAGTATCAACTGCTTGAAGAAGTGATTTTTCACTGATACCTGCAAGTACAAAACAAGCTTTATCAAGTGCCTCAGGGCGCTCAGTTGATGTGCGAATACAAACCGCAGGGAATGACTTGCCTATACTTGTAAAGAATGAACTTTCTTCAGGTAATGTGCCACTGTCTGAAACAACTGCAAAAGCGTTCATTTGTAAGCAGTTATAATCATGGAAACCGAGTGGTTCGTGCATTACTACACGACTATCAAGTTTAAATCCGGTTGCTTCAAGACGCTTTTTACTTCTTGGGTGGCAAGAATAAAGAATTGGCATATCATATTTTTTTGCCATTTCATTAATTGCATTGAAAAGTGAAAGGAAATTCTTTTCAGTATCAATATTTTCTTCACGATGTGCTGAAAGAAGAATATATTTGCCTTTTTCTAAACCAAGTTTTTTATGAATTTGTGATGCTTCAATATCAGCAAGGTTATTATGAAGTACTTCAGCCATTGGTGAACCAGTTACATATACACGCTCTTTTGGAAGTCCACATTCATGAAGATATTTTCTTGCATGTTCAGAATATGCAAGGTTTACATCTGAAATAATGTCAACAATCCTTCTATTTGTTTCTTCAGGAAGGCACTCATCCTTGCAACGATTACCTGCTTCCATATGAAAAATAGGGTTATGAAGTCTTTTGGCAGGAATTGCTGAAAGACAAGAGTTTGTATCACCTAAAATAAGTAATGCATCTGGTTTGATGTCAGCCATAAGTTTATATGAACAATTAACAATATTGCCTATTGTCGCACCAAGGTCATCACCTACTGCATCCATATAAACCTCAGGGTCCTGAAGTTTTAAATCTTTAAAGAATACACCATTAAGGTTATAATCATAATTTTGACCTGTATGAGCAAGAACGCAATCAAAATACTGACGGCACTTGTTTATGACTGCAGCAAGGCGAATGATTTCAGGGCGTGTGCCTACAATAATCAAAAGCTTTAATTTGCCATTGTCTTGAAATTTGATATCACTATAATCAAGTTTCATTTTTTAAACCTCCAAGAAGAAAGTGTCTGGTTTTTCAGGATTAAAGCACTCATTACACCACATAAATGTTACCATATCAGTATCACCTAAGTTTTCAATATTGTGTGTGTAACCAGTTGGAATATCAACAACCTCTAACTTTTCACCTGAAACGAAATATTCAATAACCTCATCACTATCAATTTTTCTAAAACGAATTACGCCTTCACCTGCTACTACCAAGAATTTTTCATTCTTTGTGTGGTGCCAATGCTGACCTTTTGTAATGTGTGGTTTTGAAATATTTACTGAAAACTGACCGTTATTTACTGTTCGCAAAATCTCGGTAAATGAGCCACGCTCATCAATATTCATCTTAAGTGGATATGAAAATTTATCTTTTGGCAAATATGAAAGATATGTACTGTAAAGTTTCTTTGAGAAACTATTTTCAGTCATATCAGGCACCATTTTATTTTCACGACTTTCTTTAAACGAATAAATCAAATCAACAATTTCACCAAGTGTTATTTTATGCTCAACAGGCACTTTACAATATTCACCATCACGAGTTTCGTTGCCACACATTGCATTGATGATTTCTTCTACAACGTCATCAACATAAACAAGTGTCATCCCGTGGTTACGGTCATTAACCTGAATTGGCAAGTCGTTTGCGATATTATTACAAAATGTTGCTACCGCACTATTGTAATTTGGTCTACACCACTTACCAAAAACATTTGGGTAACGGTAAACAAGCACCTTAGCACCGGTTTCTTTAGCATATTGAAAGAATAAATCTTCCCCTGCCTTTTTGCTTTGACCATAAGGGTTGTCCAATGCAGCTTGAGTTGATGAGGACAAAAGCACAGGACAAGTATTATTATACTTTTTAAGAGTTTCAAGAAGTGTTGATGCAAAACCGAAATTACCTTCCATAAATTCTTCAGGATTTTGTGGTCTATTAACTCCGGCAAGGTTTACAACAAAGTCACAACCATTACAAAACTCATCTAAAAGTGACTTGTCGGTATCAATATCAAACTCACAAACAGTAAGGTCTTGTGGTAAATTTGTGGTTTTATTTTTACCCTCTTTAATTGTGTTAAGTGTTGCAACAAGATTTTTGCCTACAAATCCTTTTGCCCCAGTAACAAGAATTTTCATATTATTTACCCCAGTTTGCAAGTTCGTTTTGAATATATGCAAGACTTAAAAGTTTTTCTTTAACTTGTTCTACTGTCATAAGCTCAGTATTTGTTGAGTCAAACTCTGAAAGTTGAACACGCTCGATATCGCCATCTTTAAAGTACTTATCATAGTTAAGTCCACGCTTGTCAGCAGGCACACGATAGAAGTTGCCCATATCAATAGCGTTTGCACATTCTTCGTTAGTGAGAAGTGTTTCATACATTTTTTCACCGTGGCGAATACCAATAACTTTAATTTCAGTATCAGGTGCAAAAAGTTCTTTAACTGCTTGCGCTAATACTTCAATAGTACATGCAGGTGCTTTTTGAACAAGAATGTCACCGCTTTCACCATTTTCAAAAGCAAAGAGTACAAGGTCAACTGCTTCTTCCAAGCTCATTACAAAACGAGTCATTGATGGCTCAGTAATTGTAATTGGTTTACCTTCACGAATTTGGTCAATCCAAAGTGGTACTACTGAACCACGTGAGCAAAGAACATTACCATAGCGAGTACAGCAAATCTTTGTTTTTTCAGGACTTACTGTTCTTGATTTTGCAACTACAACTTTTTCCATCATTGCCTTTGATGTACCCATAGCATTTACAGGGTATGCTGCCTTATCAGTTGAGAGACAAATTACACACTTAACGCCTTCATCAATAGCAGCAGTAAGAACATTATCAGTACCGATAACATTTGTTTTAACTGCTTCAATAGGGAAAAATTCGCATGATGGAACTTGTTTCAATGCTGCTGCGTGGAAAATATAATCTACACCGTGCATAGCATTTTTAACTGATTGCAAATCACGAACATCACCAATATAAAACTTAAGTTTATCGGCTACCTCAGGATATTTTTGCTGAAACTCATGGCGCATATCATCTTGCTTTTTCTCATCACGAGAGAAAACACGAATTTCACCAATATCAGTTTCTAAAAATCTTCGAAGCACTGTGTTACCAAACGAACCAGTACCACCTGTAATCATTAATGTTTTTCCTTTGAACATATTTTATACTTCCTTTACAATATGGAAATTCTTTAATATCTTTTTCAATGGTTTGAATATTAGATTTTTTTCATATTCATTCATACCATATAATAACATTGTTACACCATAAATTGCAAGCATAAAGCCACAATTTACTATAAATCCTAACCAACCAAACCGGTTGAAATCAAGCATTCGGAATAGAACACCTGCTACTGTGGTGACAAGAATACAAGGCAAAACACCTTTGAACATACCTTTATAATATACTGTTAAACGAATACCAATAAGTTTCTTATACATAAAGGTCATTACAACAAATTCACACAAGAATAATGCTATAAATCCACCTACAACTGCGCCCACAAGAGGATTCCAATGAATAAGAATAATTGTAACTACAACATTAAGGATTGCAGAAATAGATGTAATCATTGATGGTATTTTGTGTTTTGCCATGGCCTGCAAAAGTTGATAACCAACACCTTGCACATAAGACATCATTTGTGGAAGCATTAACACAAGTGCAACATAATATGCTTTACTGTTTTCTTCTCCTGCCCAAAGTGTTACAAAGTCATGACCATTTACTGCAAAAACTACCCAAACAAGTGATAATGCCATAAATACTATTCGGCTTATTCTAATCATTTCTTTTTCATAAGCATTACTGTCAGCACCACTTTCAACAAGTTTTACAAGTCCTGGCATAAGCACACCTGTAAAATGTGCACCCAATGTTTTGAAGTACTGTAAAATTTGTGCACCGATACCATAAATGCCAATAATCACAGCTGCACCTTCTGCAAAGATACCCAAAAGCACTTGATTGGCAAGTCCGTTTATATTGCTCGCAATCATTTGCAATAAAATAAACGAAGAATATGTTGCAACCTCTTTTATAAACTTAAAATCAAAATCTTTGAACAAGGGTACAATTTTCAACTTAAAAAGAACATAACAAATATATATTCCCCTTGTGATAACTGAAGTCAACAAATGAATAACAACAATTGCAAGACTTCCCATGCCCATTGCCAAAGCTAATGCACTAACAAGAACTTTAACTATTGTAAGAATTATTGTTGTACCTTTTGAAACTGAAAATCTTTCATAAGCAATAACTACATTGGAAAATGAAGATGTTGCAAGAGAAAAAGCTGTTCCAAAAATTGTAACAGTAAAAAGTTTTTTGGCTAATTCAATTTCCGAATTAGTTAAACCTTTAGCAAAAATTGTTGAAAAATTTTGTAAAATTACCACGCCTACAACTAATACAACCATTGCGATAATAGCATAATAAATGGTTGTTATTCCTAAAAACTTGCGTTGTGCCAATTTGTCATTATTTGCACGATATTTTGCTATGTAACGGATTACGGAATTACCTACACCTAAATCAAGTAATGCAAGATACGCTGTAATTGATATTACGAGCTGATAAATACCATATTCTGCCTGACCGAGAGTACTTATTAAAAAAGGAGTGAACAAAAGAGTTGAAAAAATTTCAACTACTAACAGTATATATGAAAGAACTACGCCTGTTTTTCTGTTCATTCTATCACTCCTTAAAAAGCAAAATACATAGACCTATAAACATATAACAACAAATATACAAAATGTGCAAGACTTTCAATTATTATTATTGAACGCAAAGCAATGCAGTAACGAGGATTGTATTGCTGTAATTTTATTAAAATCATAAGCAACACAAAGGACATCATAATTTGAATAAAATATGGTGTTCTAAGAACGAATTGGTAATTTGTAATAAATATAAAAACTGTAAAGGTTGTGTATAAAGAATAAATAATATAGTCATTATTACGCTTAATTGGAGTAATCTTCTCTATTGCGATTTGCGGGTCAGTATTTTTTCTTAATTCAAATCGTTTCCATTCACTACAAATCCAAATTCCTACAAGGCACAAAAACACAAACAGTGCGGACCTAATCATTGATGCGGCAAACTGCCATATACCAAAAGTTTCATAATCCTGATATCCTAATAATCTATCACTGGCAAATCCTAATAATACGCCGCCACCTGTAAAAGACTCAAGAAACTTATAACCACCAAATATTATTATTGGAGTCAATACAGTAACAACAGCCGACATGCTTCCCTTAAATTTTCTTGTGAAAATAAGGACAAGTCTTAAAAACAGGAATACAAGCATTGCGTAATGGAAATAGCACAAGATAACGTATGCTGAAAAGCATAATAATCTATGTTTCTTTTCTACTATATCTACATATAAAAAATATGCCATTATGGCAAACGCCATATAAATACGAATAACATCAACTACATAAAAGTAATTCATATTAAGCATAAAGAATATCAACGCAATATTCACATCTGTAACAGATGCATTGAAACGCTTTGAAGCTTTATATAAAACTGCAAAGCTAAAACTATAAGTTATAAAAATAGCAATTACAGGCAAAAGTCCATCATTATTAAATAATGAAATGCAATACAAGAATATAAATGACAATGGATTAGTTGAGCCGTAATTATCTAGCGCCCATTCAGGTCCCATACTACGCATATATTCCATCATATTTATATATCGGTACAAATCCGAATTTTCTGGAACAACAATAAAATATGCAAGTGAAGACAAGATTATAGTTGCAAGAAAGTAAAATACTTTAGGGTGTTTCTTTATAAAAAATATATCAAGCACTACTAAAATAGCGTAAACCGCTAATATGTATATCATTGTCTTCACCTCTTTTCTTTAAAATTTATTTCATTACAAGTTATATAATCTTGTTGTAAAATCTTCGTAATTTTTGTCGTCATGGAAATTATTTTTCCACATTTCAAATGCATTGTCATGCATTTTTTGCACTTCAGTCAAGTCAAGCGTTGCGTGTGATACTAAAGTATCAGTAATTGATGAAATCGGTGCATCTGACGGAAGAATATAACCATTCTCTCCATTTTTTATAATTTCATTAACGCCACCAACATCTAATCCTAACACAGGTATTCCAAAGCTCATAGCTTCCATCATAGTTACTGGAAGGCCTTCTGAATCAGATGTATTTATAAGCAAATCAAAGTTACTTTTACCTATAAACTCCAATGCATCTTTATTCTTCATAGTATCAGTAAATGAATAGGTTATATTCTCTTTTCCACCCAATTTTTCTTGGGCGTTTTTTATAGTTTCATCAAACAGTTTTCCACCGCCGATATGTGTCCAAGAAATCTTAATGTTTTCAGGCACACCTTGTAATGCATCAATAATTTTATCAAGTCTTTTTACTGGTACAACATACGAAAAACTATAAATAAATAATTGGTTTTCTTTTATATTTACACTATTCTTTTTTTGTTCTTTAACACCTAATCTAAATAATTCTTTTAACGCGGTGCTTCTAAACTGTTTTGTAAAATACTCTTTACCTTCTTCACTTACAAATGCAACTAAGTCTGTTTTTCTATTTGAAATCTCTTTAAGTGGTAAATAATAACCCTTTTCTTTAGTTTCATACAAATCAATTCTATGCGCACGTGAAACAATTTTGTCGCCTTTACGCTTTATTAAAGAAAACGCCATTACGGGATAGTCGTTCCAATATGTATATAAAACTACATCATCACCCATATTTTTGCGGATTTTCTCAAGATAATTTGCAAAATGGAATGAACGCATACAATACTTGAATGCTTTTTTCAGTCTTGTTGTATTAAGTCGTTTTGTTTTTAATAATCTTACTATTTCACCATAAAAATATGGTGTAAAAATTGTTTTTATAAGACATTTCACTTGTGAACCTGACATATTGCTGTTATATCTTAAAACTTTTGCGTTTTGAGGCACTTGTGAAGTCATTTCATCAGTATTATTACGAGAAACTATTGTAATATCAAATTTTTTGCTGAGTTTTGCAATTTCAGGACGAATAAAACTTGCTTCGCCTATTCCATAAGGATATGAACTTGTGACAAAAAGCATTTTTTTCATTTTATTTTCCCTCACAAAGTTCAGAGTAAAGGTCCATATACTCACCTATCAAAGTATCTTTATCAAAGCTCATTCTTGCATGATTTACACAATCTTCAGCATAGTGATTTTTGCCATTCATATACACTTTATCAATAGCAGCTGCAACGGCGTTTATATCATTAACATCAACTGAATAACCACAGTTTTCACCTAAAATTTCAGGACAAGCAGTCTTGTTATGGCAAACAACAGGAGTGCCACAAGCCATAGCTTCAGCAGAAACTTTGCCAAAGGTTTCAGCTGTTGAAAGTGTCACAGCCACATCCGCAAGACTATAATACTCTGCAAGTTCATTAACTGAGGATATAGGGCCTAACGCTTTAATATTCTTAGGTAACTTAACATTAGCAGGCATAAACCCAACCAAAACAAACTTATAATCCTTTTTCTTTTCGGCCAGTGCAATAAATTTATCTAGACCTTTACTTTCACCCCATATAGACGCTACACCTATTATTGTAAAATCTTCCTGTAATCCTTTTTCTTGTTTTAACCTTTCAACATCACGGGGATAAAATTTATCAAAATCAATCCAGTTATATATGCGTTTAGTTATTGCATTTCTAGCAATTGGAGATTTTTTAGCTTCATCTGTTACCCATTGAGAAACGCCAACTATCGCAAGACGTGGAATGCTACCAAAAAGTTGCTTTTTGTCTTTATGCATAGTCTTTGTTTTATCGAAAAACCAAGTTGGATTGCCATTTTTAAGATTAGGGCAGTTTCCACATTCACTTTGCCACTTATCGCAATTAGCAGTAACATAATGAACGCACTTACCTGTAAGAAACCAAAAATCATGCAAAGTAACAACTGTTGCAATATCATTCTTTGCAAGATATTTAAGCAACATAGGAACATTTATATAGTTACCATGTAAATTTCTCAAATGCACAATATCAGGTTTGATTTCGTCTAATAATTTAAGAAGTTTTTTTGTTGAATTCACAGAAAAATATCCTTGTTTCCCTGAAAATCTTGACAGCAAACAATGTATTTTAATATCAATAAGAGAGCCCAAACGGTATGTATGTTTTGCATTATTTACGTTTGTTTGTGAATAAACAACAAAAGATTGATGTTGAGCAATTTGCAATGCTTCATGCATTTCTGTTGTAGTACGACCAGTACTGCTTATGTTATAAACAGCATTAATCTGAACAATTTTCAAGCAACTCCCCTACCTTTCTATTTATCTTTTAACTTTTCTCAAAAGCTTTTTAAAAACTCCCAAGAAAAGATTTTTTTCATAATCATTTATTACAAATTTGTATAACACTACCGCGAATATGCCTACAAACAACGCACCGTTTACTATGAATCTTAAAAATTCATTTGTCATTGGATTAAAACGTTCAAGACAAAGTCCAACAACCATTGAAAGCAACAAGAAAGGTGTGATTTTTAAATAACTTTCTTTGAAAAACTTTTTCATATTAAGATGGAGTACTTTGTAATGAGCAATTACCAATAAAACACTACGCAACAAATATGCTATACAAATAGAGATAGAAGCACCTAATGCGCCCATATATCGTGACATAACAAGTGACAACCCTACGTTAACTACACCGGTTATTACATATATAACAGATTGCAATTTCACTTTGTTTTCAACCACTAACGTTGTGTTTGCAATTTGTAATGGCATATAAAAATAACTTGGAATTATAAGAAGAACTGCACAAAGATAACTTTCAATGAAATCTGGTTTTCTCCATATATCTATAATAAAAGATTCACCAAATGATATAAAACCTACCACAAGAGCACCAATAATTATGCACTGAATTCGACCTATTTTTATCATCAAATCAGTAAGTTCTGTATCTTTTTTACCTTCGTGAACTATTTTTGATATACGAGGCATAAACATACCATTGATTGCCGCTGCAAATGTGGAAATATATCCTTCAACAGTAGTTGCCAAACCAAATATTGCTGAGCCAATAGCTCCTGTTGAAGACACAGCAACGATAATTGATGGTGAAATATTAAATATCATTCGACGTGCAAGACTTGTAATAGTTGTCCACATTGAAAAGCCCAATACATCTTTTAAAATGGTCTTATCTTTACACTTGAAATTAACTCTTACATTGGTTTTCTTTCGTATTATATAGAGTTTGACTAAAATTGTAAGGATTCCGGAAATTGCATTAACCGTTACAAGAGCATAAACACCATAGCCCATTAAGAGTGCAATAACCATTGCTACCACAATGAAAACCTTATGGAACAAATCAGCAAGTTTCATACCAACAAAGTTTTCATACGCTGTAAGAATACCATTCAAATTAGTAAATGGGAATGAAACAACACTAAAAAGGCCCACTATTACGTATAACACCTTAAAGGTTTCAAGTTCACTTGCTGTAAGGTTATCATATATAGTATTTATGAAGAAACTTACACACAAAAGTACAGTTAAAATAACTCCATCAAGTGCAATATACAGTTTATATACTATTCCTAAAAAATTATTAACAGCTTCCTGATTGCCCTCTGCCCTGTACTTTGAAACAAAACGAGAAACTGCAGCACTCATTCCAAAGTCCATAATAAATAATGTGATGAGAGAATTGGACAAGGTATAAAGGCCATAATTCCCCTGACCAATTTGGTCAATCATCCAAGGGGTATATAAAAGGCCTGATACCATATTGAAAGCTATTGCAAAATAGGACATCACTGCACCCATTTTGATTTGTTTAGAACTATTCAAAAATAGTCACCTACTTAAACATTTATATCTGAAATAATTTTAATGTTCGGATTATGTGATGGTTTTCTCTTTTCTTCATCCGGCAACTCATTTGCATAATTTTCACCGAAACGAGACTTAAGAAGTTTATCATATTCCTTAATTGCCATGAACTTTCTATCCCTGAAAGGAAGTTCTGTATATTCCACATACATTGAACTAGGCATTGGAGGAAAATCTTTGTTTGAGTTACAAATTTCGTAAATATATCCTGTATCTTTTTTGTTGTTTTTTTGACAAACCATATTAAGCAATTTTATAAGCACTTTCATAGGTAACAGTGAAACAAGTTTATAAATTATATGTTTTATCTTGTTGCCACCGATTTTCACCTTTAACTTTGTTTTTCTAGCACTTGTCAAAACTCCAACCATACTGCAATGTGAGTTCAGTTTTTCAGGAACAACATTATCCACAGGGAAAATATCCATAAAAATTCCGTGGTGCATTTTCTTCAAGTGAGAATATGCATAATCATAATTCATTGTTCCATTAAGGCAAATTTTTGCATAATTTAATGGGAATTCATCCACATTGTTATATGATTCAAGGAAAAACTTAGAATCCAACTCTTTTGGCGCAACCTTCAAGAACTTTTCATATTGGTCACGCACCATAACAACATCAATATCATCGTCCCATGGAACAAAATCTTGGAACTTGACAGCGCCCATCAGCGTTCCGCCTTCTATTGAATATTTAATGTCATATTTTCTACACACTCTATCAAATTCAACGAAGATAGAATATACATAATCTTGTAACTGCTTTAACTCAATCATTTCTGAACTCCAATATTATTTTTTTGCTGATTTTATTATAGGAGCAACACTACAAACACCATCATTAAACACTTCATCATTTTGATAGAGAGAAATAAATCTTTTTGCAGCAACCTCAGGTGATGCGTTGTTTACCATATAATAATAAGCATTTCTTTGAATTTCTTTTCTATAAACTTCGTCCGTAACTAACTTTTCAATGACAGGGAACATTGTTTTTATATCATTATTTTTGTATATAAAGCCGTTTTCACCATCATTGATAAGGTATCTACTTGCGCCCGCTGCGGCATCAGCAACAACAACACAGCCACAGTTCATACTTTCATTAATTACGACGCCCCAACCCTCGTTATAATCACTTGTCATAAGGAAAATATCGGAATTTTCCATTGCTTCACGAACCTCAGGGACAGTTTTTTTACCCAAGAATGTTATGTAATCATCAAGATTATTTCTTGTAATCTCACTTAAAACGAATTCTTCTAATTCACCATAACCTATGATATTCATATGGAAAGGAAGATTTTTTTCTTTAAGGTGTTTTGCAACCTGAATAGCTTTTTCAGGGTGTTTCAATTTCAAGAAACGAGATGCCCACAATATATTTACAGGATTGTCCCCTGTTGCTTTTTTTGACATAAGCTCATCAACATCATATTCCACAACAGCAGGAAAATATCCCCATTGATATGCTTTACCTTTCCATCCACACAAAGCAAGGTCGTAAGGCAAATATGCACTGGCACAAAGCACTTTGAAGTTTGATTGCTTATATCTTGCTGCTCTTTGTACAACTTTTTTTCTTATTGGTGGAACAAAAGCTCTCCAAGTACCTTTTTTGAAGAATCTTTCTGAAAACAGGTATGTTTCAATTCCTTTATTAACACATTTTTCAATGATATTATTAGGTGCAGCACCTATAATAACAACGTCACTGTCATTCAATAATTCTTCTGTTTTTTTTGCGCCCTCAGGTGTATATGCCTTTACAACGAAAGGATATTCATCAGCTAAGTTTTTAAAACCTGCCTCTTTTCTATAACTCGGCAAGTCACTGAAGACAATATAGTGATAATCATCTCCCAAGAGGTTGTAAAAAGCCCTTGCTAACCCCTCTTGATGATAACCAAGTACACTTCCAAAAAATGTAAGTTTCATTTTTTTCTCCTAATAAAACTTCTTCAATATCTTTACTTTCTCTGACAATTTTATAAAAACTACCGAGAAAATCAATGTAAGAGACAAAATTGAAATGAAATAAATCATTGAATTTTCAACAAAAATTGTTTCCTGTAAAAACCACTCAAACAATGTTAAGAATATTCTTTGACTCAAGAACATTAAAAGACTGAGTTTTCGCATCCAAATAAATGCAGGTCCTGATTTTATATTCAAAGACATTACAAACATAAAAAGAAATACTGTTAATGGTATTAACATAAATTTTGTATCAACGCCATTTGTTGACCATCCAAAATATTCTTGTACAACTGTTTCTCCTGCCAAAAGAACGCAAGAAATCCCTGTAGGTATTAAATAACTGATTGGTTTTTTCTCGAATTTTCGTTCGGATAATATGCCACCTAACGCAACATAAACCCAACCAAAAAGAACACCGTTTTTGATTGTTTCAAAGAATGAAAAATATGCTTCATACAGGTTACTTATTATAGGAAGTTTTGAAGAAATTCCATAATATGAACTACCAAAACAAGCAACTACATAAAACGGAATAGACAAAAGAAAAATCTTTTCGTAAGACATCTTTTTACGTAAAAAATACACAATGGTAACAGATGTCATAAGTGCAGGTAAAAACCATATTGTGGAGTAACTGCCTTTAACGAAAAATCTTTTGATATATTGAAGGACGTCCATCAAAACAATACCATTTGTTGACCATTCAACCGCTACAAAAATGAAATATACAGCAGACCACAAAAGGTACATTAATCCTAAACGTTTAAAATATTTCTTAAAGTAATCGCTTTTGTCTTTTCCCTCTAACGAATTAAGTTTAGTAGAAAACAAAAATCCACTTGTAAGAAAGAAAAATGGAACTGCCATTATCGTAATAATAGTTCTAAATCCATAATTTAAAATAGAACTATATGAGCTAAATGGGTTAGTATGTAATACAATTATAAAAATTGCTGCAATAAACTTTGCTAAATCTAAGGCACCGTATTGTTTTCTATTGCTCAAGACGCAATACCTCCTCATATACTTTTACTGTATCTTCGGGATTCTTTTCACGATTATGTCGAGCATTGGCAAGTTCTATTGTTTTCTTTGAAAAGTCAACTGCCATTTCGTCATTTTCAAAAATTTCCATTATACGAAGTGCCAACTGTGGATATTCTGGAAAATCGTATGTAAAACCGTTCACTTTATCAGTTAGTAAGTCTGTCATACCACCACGATAGGCACTAATTGATGGTGTGCCAATCATCATAGCTTCACAAAGGGTTGCTGACGCACCCTCCATAGCGGAAGGAACAACACACACATGAGAATTTTTGAGATATTCAGCAACCTTTTCAGGTTTTAAGTCACCTACATACTCAACATTATCATCAAGACCTAAGTCTGAAATCATTTTCTCAATATACTTTGTATAGCTTGACGGATTTACAACCCTTCCATTTTCAGCTTTTCCGCCACCTGGAATAAAAAGTTTTACATCAGGGTACTTGTTTTTAACAATTGCAAGTGCTTTTATAACAATGTGAAGTCCTTTTAATGAGTAATGACCTGCACCTGTCATAATAGTGTGTCTAGTCATTGTATCAAGTGACCACTTAGGAGCACTATAAAAAGCGTTGCGCAAGTTGTAATTACAACGAAAATAGGTTAAATTTGGATTTATTGAAAGCATTGTAGATTTATCCCAATCTGTTCTTCCTGTAACATACTTAACCTTTTTTAATACTTCAATTTCACGCTTCGCATTTTTTGTATAAAGCATTTTATATGTAAGCGGTATTTTACCTTTAAGAACGTCCTTCATTTTTGACATTTTAATTGTTTCCCACGCTGTGAATCCACCATAATATTCTTTAGCAATTCTATGAATAACGCCTTGAATTGTAAGAACCGTAGGGATTTCAGGATGAACCTTAAGCATTTCATAACCTGGTGCATATTCAGTACCGTGAATATGAATAATATCTGGCTTAAAGAGTTCTACAATTTTTTTGCAGTCCTCACCTGTTTTCTTATTATTGTGAAGAAGTCTTTTGCCACCGCCTGGAAGAAGAAAGTATCTTACACCCTCATGCTCAATATCAATAAACTCTTTACCTGCATAATATGTCATAACACCAAGTTCAACCTTGTTACTTTCAGCAACGCCTTTTGCAAGGTCAAGAAGCCAACCACCACTAACACTTGTTTTAAAACCAAGTTTTTGTGCAACTGCGGGAAAAACCATATTTACTATCCATAAAGTTTTCATTGTTTTGCTCCTTTCTATTGCCAAAAGAACATATAATTAGGCCTATTCATTACTAGATACATTACCATGACTGCTATTGCAGCATAATGAACTAGATTTCTATGTTTTTTATCAATACACATAACAACTTCAGGTATCAATATCATTAATGAAAGTGTAAAATATTGCTGGATACGCATAAATTCTTGTGCTTGGAATACCAAAAGAATTGTTAATATTGATAACAGCAACATATTAAACCAATTTTTAGCGTCTTCTCTATGTCGATTAATTAACTGGAATAAACAAACAATTGCAAAGCACATGCAAAGCATAATTAATGCAAAAGCACCTGCATTTGCTTGATTGTCTGATAATAAATTATCATCATAACCAATAAACTCAACAATAGGAATATAAAGCGATTTACCAAAAATAAAGAATAAGAAAATAACTATTACGGCAACTGCTAAATAAATCCACGAAAATGCAATGTTTGCAATAAAATAGTACGGTATAAATACCACTGCGGATTTATGAATCATAAATGCTATAAATGCAAGAATGAAAAACTTAAGTGGTTTTCTCTCTTTTGCAAATTTATAACCACAAAAAACTATAACTGCTGTAGCTATTGTTTGTCTAACACCTGTTATTGCAAAGAAACTATAGAAGAGAACTGAATATATTATAAAACTCATATCAGGGGCACTAGAGTTTTTATAAATCCAAATTGCCATTGGCACAGTGAAAACTATTGCAACAATAAGAAGGAAAACTTGGAAATTTCCTGAAATTATTTGACAAAGTTTCATAAACAACTCATAACCAGGGTCGTCAATTTCTCTATTGTTATTTCCCAAAGTTAAAATATATCTAATATTATTGCTTATAACTTCTGCCCAAGATGTTGTCTTCATTTCTTCAAAATAACGCGAATAGTTTATATACACGTCTGCAGACATACGAGGACTACGAAGACCTGAAATTAAAATCCATTGAAGTGCAGCAATAGAGCAAAATATTCTTTTCTTTTTATCAGTTGGTTTATATTTTAATAAAATCATACCCCAAAAAAGTATCAGGGCTATGTTTATAAGATAAACTAACATATTTGCAATCCTTTCTATATGGATTTTAAATCATCGGTAAGCATTTTGTTGATTAAGCTACTATCGTGATAATTCTTACCGCAGTTAAACGCTTTAGTTGACAAATCATTCAGTGCTGATTTATCATCAATAACTTTTAACAATTCTTTGTACAACTCTTGCTCATTATCGGCAACAATAGCACAATCATTTTTTATTAAATGGCTTATTGACGCCACTTCTTTAGGTCCGTATGCAAGAATTGGTCTTGCTGATTTTAAGTAGTCAACAATTTTTGTAGAAAAAGATTGACGGACAATCAACCTATTTTTTAAGTCTTTTGCTTCAATATGTACTAACATATCAGCATTTTCTTGAATTTCAAGCACTTCGTTTGATGAAACACTCCCCATTACAAATGAGGATTCTCCAATATTTAATGCTTTGTTCATTTTTTCAGTTAAAGTATTACCTGTATAAATACGAAGTTGCGCTTTAACTACATCTTTATTTATTTTTTCAAGGACATTTGCAATTTGTGCAAGCGAGCGCCAACGATTAAGGCCAATATTACCTGTATAAACTAACTGTAATGGTTTATTGTATTCGTCTTTAATTGGTGCTTCACCTGAAAAATCGGCTGATTTTGTAAGTACTTTACATTCTCTTTTGAATGCTTTTTCGTAATCTATTTTTTGAATGTCAGAAATCACGTAATTAATATTTGCTAAAACTGATATTTTTTTCACCCAGCGACGCATAACTAAACGATACATCCAAAAAAGTGGAGAAAAAGAAACTTTTTTTAGCGTATAATTATCATCCATATGAAAAACAACAACTTTTGCACCACTGATTTTTTGAATATGCAAGATGAGCTTTTGAGGATAGCAACCAGGGAAAACTGGAGAAAAAATAACATCTGGTTTAACTTCATCAATATAAGCTCTTAAATTGTCATTTTTCCAACCACCAATATTCCATAAAATTTCACGAGCAATCCAAAGAAAAGTGTTATTTCTTGCATTTGACTGAGTATAAATCCCATCTTCAAATTTTGAACTAGTTTCATTATTTTTTTTGCTTTTTTGACCCACATTGCCTTTCTTTAACAGTTTCTTTATCATTTGCATTTCTGAAATAAAGAAATTTTCTTTAGCAATATCATTTTGAGGTGCTTGTTCACGCATACATAAACTATATATTTCAGCATTTGGGAAAGCGCTCATTATATCAGTGAGCGTTCTACCTGTACCATTATCGTTTCTCCATGGTGAACGCGATAAAACTAAAATCCTCATTAGTGAGTCTCCTTAAGTTAAAAATTATAAATTCTCTTTATACCACTCAATAGCAAGTTTAATTCCATCTTGGAAACTATAATCAGGGTCATAGCCCAATAATTTTCTTGCTTTTGAAATATCAGCGTTACTGTGTTTGATATCACCTTTACGGTCAGGTCCAAAGTTTGGCTCAACATCAAGACCCAAAGCCTTTGTAAGACCATAATAAATATCAATAAGATATTCTCTGCCACCATAAGCAATATTATATGCCTCACCTGCTGCTTCACTCCCAGCAAGACAAGCTTTAAGGTTTGCTTCGATAACATTTTCAATATATGTAAAGTCACGGCTTTGTTTACCATCACCATTAATTGTTGGTGTTTCGCCGTTGAGAAGTTGTTTTAAGAATTTTGGAATAACTGCGGCATAAGCTCGGTCAGGGTCTTGACGACGACCGAATACATTGAAATATCTCATTCCGTATGTATCGAGCCCATACAATTTAGTATAGAGTTTGCCCCATTCTTCATCACAACGCTTTGTAAGCGCATAAGGTGAAAGAAGGTTACCTTCTCTACCCTCATATTTAGGAAGGTTTGGCTCATCACCATAAACTGATGAGCTAGAAGCATATACAAACTTTTTAACGCCATTTTGGCGAGCTGCTTCCATCATATTAAGAGTGCCTTCAATATTGTTTTTACAATAGAAAAGTGGCATTTCGATTGAACGAGGTACGCTACCCCATGCTGCTTGATTAAGAACATAGTCAACGCCCTCACAAGCTTTCATACAAGTATCAAGGTCTTTAATATCACCTTTTATAAATGTATAGTTTGGGTTGTCAAGGAACATATCAATATTCTTTTGTTTACCTGTTGAAAGGTCATCAAGCGCTTTTACTTTATAACCCATATTAAGTATTGCTTCGCAAAGGTTTGAGCCAACGAAACCGGCTGCACCTGTTACGAGGAATACTGAATTTTCAGGAAATTTCAAATGTTTGTAGCCCATTATTTTTTCACTCCGTTAAAATGGTAAAATTGAGTTTATTGTAAAAATTACATTTAAAGCAAATGCTCTAAAATCAGTTTCTTTCATATTTACAACTCTAATATTCATGTCATAAAGGTCACGATTAAGATATTTTTTCATGTCAAGGTGATGCTCATCTGAAATACGCTTTTCAAGAGGTGCTCTAAACAACAAATCAAAGAACTGACGGTTGTTATAAGCAATTGTAATGTCAAAGCAATATTTCATCTCGCTAATATTCATACCACCCCAGCTACCCCAGGTAACTTCATTATAATGAATGTCGGCTGCAGGGTAACAAGCTGGAATATCATAGTATTCAAATTTTTCAAGATATTCTTTAAATACTTTATCTACCTTATGTGCTAAACTTCTATTTTCAATGAAAATTTTATAGAGATTTCTATAAAGTTTTGGTGAAAGCTTAGGCATTGATTTTCTTCCATAATGTTTATACCAATAACAACGAATTGTTTCAGATGCCCAAGACTTAACTTCTACATCACAACCGCAATTTTGTTCAAGATATATTCTTTTGCGAGATTCATTATCTTTGCGCTTTGCAACATATCCGCTATTATGTGCTTGAATTTCAACCTTAAGGTCATAATCTTCAAGGTCATTGTTATTTTCAGGAATGTTAAAAACGTTGTGCTTAACATTAAATGCTTTTGCAATTTTTTCAGCAGCTTCAGCATCAGGCACTTCTTTTTCCGCTGACAAATAACTAAAGGTTTCAAATTTATCATATAAACCATTTGCAGCAGCAAAAGTAGTGTTGCTGTCAATACCACCTGTAAGTGAAATCCATGGCTTCTCCCATTTTCTTGTAATGAGAATCATATTATTTTTAAGAATATCAGCCGCTGATTTAATTACATCATCATATGACATATCATCAGCCAATGGTTTATTAAACCAAAAACGATAATGTGAAACTGCACCATCAAATTTATACATTATGCTTGGTACAATTCGTTTAACCTCTTTAAAAGGTGTCATATCACCTGGAAGATATGGTCCCATTACGCGACCATACCATTTATAGTTTACAAGTTCTTTAACAAAATCATCCATTTCAAGATTACAAAGGTCACCTATAAGTTGTGGATGTGATGAAATATAAAATGTGTCATTTACATTTGCATAGCAAGCTGATTGCATACCTGATGCATCTACATGAAACTCTATGCTTTTACCATCAGCCACACCTGTTACATAAATACCTGTGATTTGGTTAAGGCGTGTAATATATTCTTCTGTACCATAACTTTCAGCAATATGCTTTAAAACATTAATTTCTTCATGCTCCATTGTGAATGGATTATAGGCATGTCCAAAAGCGAAGAAAACTTTTCCGCTTTCGTCCTCATAAATATGCATACCTGTAAGGTTATGAGCCATATACCAATATTCACCGTGTTTTTCTTTTTTCCAATTTCCGTAAAATGGGAAAGAATTCATATCCACAATATCTTTATCAGAAATCAAGAATCCACGAATAAACAAATATTTTTGTAAATCTTTTTTGCTGTCTAGTTTTTGTTTAAACACTTTATATCACCACTTATTAGACTAAAATGACACCGTTAAGAAGATAATTTATCTTATTATAATCTCCAGTAATTATATCCTGCTGCTTCGTATTCTTTACGGTCAAGAAGACCCTTGATGTCAGCAAGCACTTTTGTACTATTGTCTCCTGCTTTGAACATTTTATCAAAGTCAGCTTGTGTAAGAGTTTTGAACTCTTCATGAGCAACTGCAAGGATTACTGCGTCACAATTTGTAATTGTATTCATATCTACAAATTCCATGCCATAAAGCCATTTTGCTTCTTCAGCGTCTGCTGCAGGGTCAGCAACTGTTGCAGTAATGCCGTACTCTTTAAGTTCGTTATA
>JAZKXL010000039.1:0-31877 GCA_045611635.1 Candidatus Fimenecus sp.
TCTTAATCAGGGTGTCCAGGGTTCGAGTCCCTGAAGGTGTACCATTCGAGATATACGGCCCGTTGGTCAAGTGGCCTAAGACTCCGGCCTCTCACGCCGGCAACACGAGTTCGAATCTCGTACGGGTCACCATTAGACTAAAAAAGGTCTTATAATATTACAAAAAATTGGCTTAAAAGGTCAATTCATAGTCGGTGTTGATTGCAGTGAGGGTCCACCCGTTCCCATCCCGAACACGGTAGTTAAGCTCATTTGCGCCGAAGATACTTGGCTGGAAGCGGCCCGGGAAAATAGGTAATGCCGACATAAATATTCCTCTATAGCTCAGTCGGTAGAGCATGCGGCTGTTAACCGCAGGGTCGTTGGTTCGAGTCCAACTGGGGGAGCCAGAAAAATCCGTTCACGTAAGTGGGCGGATTTTTTTACTTATTCACTATTACAACTTTTTATTCTTCACTAATTAAAACTTTTGTAAACGGATTTTAAAGTGAGAAGTAATAGTGAAGAGGTGTTGTAAAATGAAGTTTTTAGAGATAGCACGATAATGTTTCCGACTGTAAGGGTCGTGAAGATTTAAAAATTGCTCTTGACAAAATAAAAATTAATGTATATACTGCAAATAGAGGGAACAAATGTTCTCTCTATTTTTGATTATATGGAGGAATTTATGACAAAATTTAAAAACAATAAATATTTTGTCAGAAAAACTATCGTGTATTACGATGAATCGCAATGTGTAGAGAAAGATTTGCTTGATACATTTGAACCCGTTGCTATACAGAGCAAAAATTATAAGAATTGGCGAGCAATACTTGACTTAAAGACTTGTATTGACTGCCGTTCAAGGCATGGCCAGATTTATAGCAGTGATGATGTTGTTGACTCTGAACCACCATTGCATAATAATTGTAGATGTGATATTATACCAATGAAATCGATTGAAGCAGGTAATGCTACAAAAAAACGAAAAAGATGGTGCGAATTATTGGCTTAAATATTTTGGTGAATTACCGAAATATTATATTACAAAAGATGATGATTATTTGGCTGGTTGGAGAGATGGAAAATCACTTACAAAATACATTTCTGGGAAAATGATAGGTGGAAATATTTATTGTAATTCTAATATTCATTTGCCTGATGCACCCGGAAGAATTTGGTATGAAGCAGATATAAATTATTATGAAGGCAGAAGAAACAGACACAGGGTCTTGTGGTCAAATGACGGATTGATATTTGTAACATACGATCATTATGAAACTTTTTATGAGATTATTTAGGAGAATTAATATGGAAGGAAAGAAAACAATTACATTAGATTTAACCGACTGTAAATATCTTGGTGAATTACATGAACGAATCAGAATAGCATTTGATTTTCCCGAATGGTATGGTGCTAATTGGGATGCGTTCTGGGATTTGTTATGGAGTGAATGTGATGCTGATGAGGTTGTTATTGTTGGTGAACAAACAATGTCTAAAGAATTTAATAATCAACTTAAAGATATGCATGAAATGTTAGATGAGCTTGTTAATGAACGGACTGAGGATAGCAAAATTTTTGATGATATAAAACCTTTTTCCTACAGGATTGAAAGCTAAATAGCAGTTTGATTTTCGTTACACAGACACAGAAAAATCCGTTCACGTAAGTGGACGGATTTTTTTACTTAGTCACTATTAACTTTTCACTCTTCACTAATTAAAACTTTTGTGAAAAGATTTTAAAGTAAGAAGTAATAGTGAAGTTAAGATGTGTATTGTAAAATGCAGTTTTTATTGTTACAAGCGAGCTTATGAGATTGTTTAGGAGATTTAATATGGAAGAAAAGAAAACAATTACATTAGATTTAACCGACTGTAAATATCTTGGTGAATTACACGAACGAATCAGAGTGGCATTTGATTTTCCTGAATGGTATGGTGCAAATTTAAGTGCATTTGATGACTTGTTGTGGACCGAATGCGATGCTGAAGAGTTGATAATTATTGCATGCTTACCACTTTTGTGCTATACTACATCCAAGCAGTGATGAAATAAATTTTGATTTTTTAAACTGCTAAAAAGTATATTCTAACTAAAAGATAGTTAAGAGTGAGGATTTTATGGATAAAAATGTTTACACACGAGGGAAAATAGCGCAATATTGGTATAATTTTACCGAATTACTTGTTTATGCACTCACTGTGCGTCCGTGTCCTCAAAATTTAGAATATAAAATTACTCCCTACGACAATGGTAAGCAAAATAAAATCTATACATATAGCCGAAAGGATTTAAAAACTGAGAAAAAGCCACTTTTTATTTATATTCACGGTGGCGGTTGGCTTTCGGGTGTAACACCAATGAGAAACCGTTACATTTCACAGTGGGCAAATAAAGGATTTTTTACTGCGTCAATCGGCTATACTTGGGCGCCTGATAAGGTGTATCCTGCACAACTTCACGAGGTTTTTAAGGCGCTTGACCAAATTCTTGATACCGCTGAAGAAAATAACTTTGACCCTGAAAATATTGTAATTGCAGGGGAAAGCGCAGGTGGCTACTATATCACTTATGTTGCATCTTGTTTTAGTGATAAGTCAATCCTTGATGCACTAGGCATAGAATTTAAACATTTTGGTAAGGCAAAAATTAAAGCGCTTGTATCAATTTGTGGTTGTTATGATTTGCAACGACTTACAGACGTGAAAAAAGAACAATCCACATTTCCTGATATGAAAAAGATGGTACCAACATTTTTAGGCAAAACTCTTGAAGAAACAAGAGAATATTTAAAAACTGATGACGCAAAATACTGCTCGCCTAAAATTACTGATAAGTTTCCACCAACTTATGCTGTGTGGTCAACAAACGATAAATTGAGATATGAAACTTTTGATTTGTGTGCAAGTTTGGATAAATTAGGTGTACCAAATAAGCAATATAAGGCGAACGGAATTATTGGCAATCACGCTTGGGCAATAATGCCAATTTTTAGAAAAAGTAAAATTTGCTTTGAAGATGCCTATGAATTTGTAAAAAAATATATTTAAATAAAAAGGTAGGATTTATGTCCTGCCTTTTTTGTGTGCCAAATTAACAAATAAATCTTGACTATGTTGTGCAAAAGTGCTAATATTTTAAACGTTATTTGATAATAAAACTTTGAGTGGATGAGGTATATATGAAAAATTTTTATCTTAAACCGAAACTTTTTTCGGTACTTAAAAATTATAAAAAAGAACAATTGGTAAAAGATATTGTAGCAGGCATAATTGTTGCAATTATCGCTTTGCCATTGTCAATCGCATTAGCATTGGCATCAGGTGTTGAACCGGCTTGCGGCGTTTATACGGCAATTTTTGCAGGGTTTATGGTATCTTTTCTTGGGGGTAGTAGAGTTCAAATTGCAGGACCTACTGCAGCATTTGCCACTGTTGTTGCGGGAATTGTTGCAACTCAGGGTATGGACGGTTTAATTATCGCCACAATTCTTGCAGGTATTTTCTTGATTTTAATGGGTGTATTTAAGTTAGGTTCACTTATTAAATTTATTCCATATACAATAACCACAGGTTTTACAGCAGGTATTGCAGTTACAATATTTATAGGACAAATTAAAGATTTTCTTGGCCTTCAATATGCTGATGGCGTTAAACCTATTGAGACTATTGAAAAAATTGAGGCAAATATTCACGCTATTGGCACATTTAGTTGGCAGGCACTTTTAGTGGGTGCAGTGTCACTTGCTATTTTAATTATTTACCCTAAATTTGAGAAAAAAGTTCCACCATCACTTATTGCAGTAATTGTCGGTGCCCTTATGGTGAAGTTTATTCCTGGGCTTGATAATGGTGTTTTCACAATTGGTGAGCTTTATACTATTCCATCGGGTTTTCCGGAATTTGCATTGACAAATATGGAGTTCAGTTTTGCAAAAATATCGGCAGTTTTGCCTGATGCATTTACTATTGCAATTCTTGCAGCAATTGAGTCACTGCTTTCTTGTGTTGTTGCTGACAGCATGGTGAATTCTCGTCACAACTCAAATGCTGAGTTGGTGGCTCAAGGCGTTGGTAATATTGCATCAGTATTATTCGGTGGAATTCCTGCTACAGGTGCTATTGCAAGAACTGCTGCAAATGCTAAAAATGGTGGTCGTACACCAATTGCAGGTATGGTGCATGCAGTTGTGCTTTTACTTGTTCTTTTATTCCTTATGCCACTTGCAGGGCTTATTCCTATGCCAACAATCGCAGCAATTCTTTTTATGGTTGCTTATAATATGAGCGAATACAAGAAATTTATTAAAACTGTAAAAACTGCGCCGAAAAGTGATACTGTAGTTATGATAATTACATTTGGTCTTACTGTTATTTTTGACTTAGTTGTTGCCATTGAGGTTGGTATGATTCTTGCAGCTATGTTGTTTATGAAGCGAATGAGTGAAGAAACAACGGTTAAAGGTTGGGAATACACTGAAAATGACACGGATAGTATCGATTTGAAGTCAGTGCCGAAAAATGTAAGAGTTTATGAAATCAGTGGTCCTCTTTTCTTTGGTGCAGCTGATAAAATTCTTGATATTACTTTCAAAGAATACACAAGTTGCCTTGTGCTTAGAATGAGAGCAGTTTCAGCAATAGATGCAACTGCAATGAATTCACTTGAACAACTTTACACTAAGTGTAAGAGTAAAGGTGTTGCCCTTGTTCTTTCTCATGTGAACGAGCAACCGTTACACGCAATGCAAAAATCAGGTTTTTATGACAAATTAGGCGCCGAAAACTTTTGCGCACATATTGATGATGCACTTGTTCGTGCAAATGAAATAAAATAAATTAAAACTATAATACTTCTTGTTTTTTTGGTAAATACTATTAAAAAAATAAAGGAGTATTTTTATGATTGAACAAGATACAATAAAATTATTGCGTGAGTGTGATGCAGGAATTAAAATGGGTGTTTCATCTATTGATGATGTGCTCAGTTATGTGAAATCAGACCGATTGAAAAAAGACCTTGAGGACTGTAAAGAAGAACATAACAAGCTTGATAAAGAACTTCAGGAACTTCTTGACCGTTATCGCGATGATGGTAAAGAGCCAAATCCAATGGCAAAAGGTATGTCTTGGATGAAAACTAATATGAAACTTGTTATGAATGAATCTGACCACACAATTGCGGATTTGATTACTGATGGTTGTAATATGGGCGTAAAATCCCTTAATAAGTATCTTAATAAATACGTTGCAGCAGATGAAAAATCAAAGGATATTTGCAAAAGACTTATAAATCTTGAAGAAGATTTGACAATTCAAATGCGACAGTTTTTGTAATGGTATAAGTGTAATCCCCTCGGCATAAAATATGTCGGGGGGATTCATTATGATAATTATGTGGAAGAAATTTTTATTATGCCTTGCGCTTCCGTTAGGCGTAGGGGGATTATCAGCATTACTTACTTCAGGGAATATGCAGTTGTTTGAAGAAATCAACAAGCCACCGTTGTCGCCACCTGGTTGGATTTTCCCTGTGGTGTGGACAATTCTTTATATTTTAATGGGTATAGCATTTTATCTTATAGTTATAGCAAAAAAACGCAATGAAACATTGCCGGCATACGTTTCATTTGGCGTACAGTTGTTCTTTAATTTCTTTTGGTCAATTATTTTCTTTAATGCAAAAGCATATTTGCTCGCATTTATTTGGCTTGTTTTACTGTGGGTTGCAATTATTTCGAATATTTATTTTTTCTATAAAATCAATAAAACCGCAGGTAAACTTTTAATTCCATATCTTGTATGGGTAACTTTCGCAGGATACTTGAACTTAGGAATATATTTATTGAATTAAGCTAAAAAGAGTCACCATTGGGTGACTCTTTTGTTAAATTCCCATTTTTCAATAGATATCAAAAGACGGATTTCCGTTGACGGTTTTTCCATTCTATGCTAAAATACCACTATCAATTTAAATGAGGTACATTATGAAAATCGGTAATGTTGAAATAAACGGCAAAGTGGTTTTAGCTCCTATGGCAGGGGTTGCGGATAGAGCATTTCGTGAACTTTGTGTTGGCTATGGTGCGGCATATGTTGTCAGTGAAATGGTCAGCTCAAAAGGTGTTTCTATGGGTGACCGTAAATCTAAAGATTTAATGTTTTTGTCACAAAAAGAGCGTCCGGCAGCAGTGCAAATTTTTGGTAGTGACCCTATTATTATGGCGCAAAGCATTGAAACTGTAATGCAAGCAAATCCGCAAATTATTGATATAAATATGGGTTGCCCAGCACCTAAAATCGCAGGTAATGGTGGTGGAGCTTCTCTTGCGAAAAATCCACAATTAGCTGAAGAAATTGTAAAAGCGGTAGTTAACGTATCTCCGGTACCTGTTACTGTAAAAATCCGTGCAGGGTGGGATGAAAACTCCATAAATGCCGTTGAAATGGCACAACGTGCCGAAAATGCAGGGGCAAGTGCAATTACAATTCATGGTCGCACAAGAAAGCAAATGTATGCACCGCCGGTTGATAAAAATATTATAGCAGAAGTGAAAAAAAGTGTGTCAATTCCTGTAATCGGTAATGGTGATGTAGTTGACGAGCAATCCGCTGCACTTATGTTTGAAGAAACAAACTGTGACCTTATTATGATAGGTCGAGGTGCACTTGGTTGCCCTTGGATATTCTCACAGGTTAACGCATATCTTGAATATGGTAGAGTAATTCCGACTCCGCCTGTTAGTGAACGTATGAGAGTAATGGTTAAACATATTGAGACTCTTTGCGAATATAAAGGCGACTATGTTGGTATGCGTGAGGCAAGAAAACATGCTGGCTGGTACACAAAAGGACTTCGTGGCGCTGCAAAATATCGTCAAGAGTTAGGTTCTCTTGAAAATATGGAACAACTTCAGGAAATAGCATATAAAATATGCCTTGATAATCAATGAAAATGGAAGTTTTTAATAAAATCAAAGATTTCATTTTGTGGCTGTTTTTCACAAAAAGATGTAGATATTGTGATGTAATCATTACAAAAGATGAAGAACTGTGTGAAACTTGTAAAGCGGAATTGCCTCGTATAAGCGGTGAAAAATGCAAGTTTTGTGGTGCGGGTAAAAATCGTTGTACTTGCAAAAAACACAGCATGAATTATGACGGAATTACTGCGCCTTTTTATTATGAAAAAGGAGTTAAACAAGGATTAAAACTTTTCAAATTTGATAGCAAAACTTATTTTGCCAATAGATTTGCGGAAGATATGGCGGAGTGCATTAAAACTGATTTTGTAGATATAAAATTCGATTTTGTGTGTTTTGTGCCGTTTACACTTACTCAAAAAATAGAAAGAAATTACAATTCAAGTGAATTGATAGCTGAACAAGTTGCGAACGAGTTAAATATTCCGCTACAAAATGCACTTGTAAAATTGTTCAATGTTAAAACTCAACACAATATGGAAATTGCACAAAGAAAAGGTAATGTGCATGGCATTTATGATGTGAAAAATGGTTTTGATATAAAAGGAAAAACAGTTTTGCTTATAGATGATATTATGACTACAGGTGAAACTCTTAATAATTGTGCACTTATTATGAAAATTCGCGGTGCAGAAAAAGTATATTGTGCCACTGCAGCTATAACGACAAAGAAGAATAATAAAAAAGACCATTGAAATTTTCAATGGTCTTTTTTTAGCTGATTATACTAAAAAGTGTAGGTAATTGTTTTTTTACAAACGAAATTACTTTTGCAAGCGTTAGGCAAAGTAATATGCTTTTAGTTTTATAAATCTTTGCCATAAGTCCAATAATTCCGCCACCATATAGGTGGTTTTCAAATTTTCTAAAGCGCTCACTATTAAATTCCTTTGCCAAGAAATCTTTTTGTTGTTGTGAATTCATTTTTGCACGCTTGTCAAGATTTCTTTCAAGAGCGGAAAATACACACCGTACATATCTTAATGCAATAATATTAAGATTTTTATCGTTAAGCATATCCCAATATTTGAACTGGTCATATAACTTGTCAATCTTCATCATAATATCATCAAAATATGTTGGAATAAAACTGTTAGTTGTACTGCCCGAATGTTTAATATAATGATATGGTGCAAAATCTAAAATGTTGCAACTGTCAATATTCATAAAAACATCAATGTTAAAAATAATATCTTCATTGAATTTCATTTTAGGAAAAACTGCACCGGTTGATTTTAGAAATTCCATTTCATACATTTTGTTACAAGGGTAACCATACAAATCAACTAATTCAAGTGGCAAAACTTCATTTCGCACCGCTTGCTTACCTTTAAGTATTTTGCTTTCATATGTTACTTTTTTTGTGTTTGCCACATTGCCTTTGCGATTAACATATTCTTCAACAAGTCCAAAAATAACAACCTTAGCAGGATTTTCACTAACTGAGTTTACAAGGTTTTCAAGCATATTGTTATCAAAATAATCATCCGCATCTAAAAAGCAAAGATATTTACCCTGTACAAGCTTCATGGCCTCATTTCGAGCGTTGCCTGCACCGCCATTTTCTACAAGGTGTAAAACTTTGACTCTACTATCTTGCATCGCATATTCGTCACAAATTGCACCGCTTTTGTCCGGTGAACAATCATCAACAAGCAAAAGTTCAAAATCTTTGAAACTTTGCGAAAGAACAGTTTTAATGCTTTTATTTAAGTATTTTTCGGAATTATACACAGGCATAATTATGCTGATATACGGATTTGTCATAGCTACACCTCCCTCTTTTTAGATTATACTTTACAATTATGTTTGTGTCAATGATTTTAAGGTGTTACAAACTAGTTACAACACTTGAAAAAATTGCAAATTAGTGATATAATCAATAACATATATAATTATGCTCAAGAAAGCGAGAATTTTTATGAAAAGATTTATAAGTGACCTCAAAAAATTCAAAAGTTATACGCTTTATGCAGCAAAATCTGATATGAAAGCAGAAGTTGCCGGCTCATTTTTAAGTTGGTTGTGGTGGTTTTTAGACCCATTACTTTATATGCTTGTTTATTCATTCGTTGCTGTAGTTGTTTTTAACAGTCAGGAAAAATATTTTCCAGTATTTGTTTTTATTGGTCTTAATACATGGACATTCTTTAGCAAAACAGTAAAAGCTGGCGTTAAACTTGTACAAGGTAAAAAAAGCATAGTAACAAAAGTTTATATTCCAAAGTTTGTATTTGTTCTTGAAAAGGCATTGGTTTTTGGAATTAAAATGCTTGTATCTTTTGCACTTACAATAGTGTTTATGATTTTTTATCAAGTGCCAGTTAGTTGGAAAGCTCTTTGGGTAATTCCGCTTTGGTTACTCCTTTTTATGATAACCTTTGCATGTACAACAATTGTTACACATTTTGGCGTTTTTGTTGAAGACCTTATGAATGTACTTACAGTTGTACTTCAACTTGGTTTCTATGTTTCAGGTATTTTCTATTCAATTGAAAATAGAATTAGTCCAAAGAATGAATTGATTGGTAATATTCTTATTCACTGTAATCCGATTGCTCTTATTATGACTGATTTAAGAAGAGTTTTAATTTATAATCAAGAGCCACACTATATTTCACTTGCAATTTGGGCTGTTGTTGCGATTGTTGTTTCAATAATCGGCATAAGAACAATTTACAAGCATGAAAACACATATGTTAAAGTAATATAAAAGGAGGGACGCAAATGAGCGAAGTTGCTATTTCGGTAAAAGATGTAAAAATTAGATATCGTATGATGAACAAAGTCTCGTTTTTTAGAGCTTTAGTATCTCGTTCAACTTATTCAAAAACTAAATATTTTGAAGCAGTAAAAGGTGTGTCCTTCGAAGTACCAAAGGGTCAAATTTTAGGTATCGTTGGTAAAAACGGTAGCGGTAAATCTACACTTCTTCGTGCTATTGCAGGTATTTTCTCGCCTGATGAAGGTGAAATTGACTTGCACGGCAACTCAATTTCACTTCTCTCAATTGGTGTTGGTTTCCAAAACTCTCTTACTGGTCGTGAAAATATTTACCTTTCAGGTATGCTTTTAGGTTTTTCTAGAGATTTAATTGAAGAAAAGCTTGACGAAATTATTGAGTTTTCAGAGTTGGGCGAGTTTATTGACCGTCCTGTAAAATCATATTCAAGCGGTATGTACTCAAAACTTGCATTTTCAATTACTGCAATTTTGGAAACTGACATTATGCTTATTGATGAAGTCTTAAGTGTTGGTGACGCAAAGTTTAAGAAAAAGAGTTATGCAAAAATGAAAGAGCTTATCTCAAATGAAAATAGAACAGTTTTAATTGTTTCTCATAACTATGATACAATTAGAAATCTTTGTGACAATGTTCTTTGGATTCATGAGGGTAATATGAAAATGTATGGCACAACCGCAGAAGTCCTTCCAAAATATGAGGAATTCATGAAATAATTATGAGTAATAAGCCAATAGATTTTGTAATGATATGGGTTGATGGTGCCGACCCTGAGTGGCGCAAAGAAAAAGCGAAATATGATGGTAGTGTTGTTACAACCTCAAATAGCGAAATTCGTTTTAGAGATTGGGATAACCTTCAGTACTGGTTTAGAGCCGTTGAAAAGTATGCACCTTGGGTTAACAAAATTCATTTTGTAACTTGGGGACATTTACCTGAGTGGCTTGACACAACTAACCCAAAACTCAACATTGTAAATCATAAAGACTATATACCGGAAGAATATCTTCCAACCTTCAGTTCGCATACAATAGAGCTTAACCTTCATAGAATTGAGGGCTTGGCTGAACAATTCGTTTATTTTAATGATGATACGTTCTTAAACAAACCCGTTTCACCAGAAGACTTCTTTAAAGACGGTCTTCCTTGCGACACTGCAGCAGTGCATTGTATTTATTTTGCGGATGATAGTGCAGGTCACTTTCACGGTTCAGATATTGAGGTTATTAATGATAATTTCAATAAGCATCAGTGTATGAAGCGAGATTTTAAAAAGTGGTTTAATCTTAAAAACGGTTTTAAAAATGTAGTCCGCACAGCACTTCTATTTCCTTGGCCTTGGTTTCCAGGCATGTATTGCCAACACACCCCAAACAGTTTGTTGAAGTCTACATTCTATACAGTGTGGGACAAGGCGTATAATACCCTTCACGAAACTTGCCAACATAAATTCCGTCAAAAAAGTGATGTTAATCAATGGGTTATGAAATACTGGCAAATGGCAGAAGGTAAATTTGCGGTAAGGGATGCAAGTTTTGCACAGTGTTATCATATTGATGATGAAATGTTTAAGGATTTATGCAATGAGTTAGAACAAAAAAAACATTCACTGATTTGCATAAACGATACCGTAAATACAAAGAATTTTGAAGAGAAAAAGCAAACAGTTATTTCCTACTTTAAAAAGAATTTCCCGGAAAAATCATCGTTTGAGAAATGAAAAGGGGATTTGAATGACACCTGATATGAACAAACCAATAGATTTTGTAATGATATGGGTTGATGGTGCCGACCCTGAGTGGCGCAAAGAAAAAGCACAGTATGATGGTAGCGTAGTTACAAGTGCAAACAGTGAAGTAAGGTATAGAGATTGGGACAACCTTCAGTACTGGTTTAGAGCTATTGAAAAGTATGCACCTTGGGTTAACAAAATCCATTTTGTAACTTGGGGACATTTACCTGAGTGGCTTGACACAACTAACCCAAAACTCAATATTGTAAATCACAAGGATTATATACCGGAAGAATATCTTCCCACCTTCAGTTCACATACAATAGAACTTAACCTTCATAGAATAGAGGGCTTGGCTGAACAATTTGTTTATTTTAATGATGATAACTTTATTAATAAACCTGTAAAGCCAGAAGATTTCTTTAAAGATGGCTTGCCTTTAGATGTTGGTGCTATAAATTGCATTTATTTTGGTAAAGATAGTGCAGGATTTTTCCACGCTGCGGACCTTGTTGTTATAAACTCTCATTTCAACAAGAGGTTGGCTATGAAAAAGAATTGGAAAAAGTGGTATAATCCTAAAAACGGTTATATGAATGTGCTTAAAAACGTGTTGCTTTATCCTTGGGTTTGGTTTCCGGGATTTTACAACCAGCACGTTTCAAATAATTTCTTAAAATCTACATTTGAGACTGTGTGGGCAGAAGAATTTGAAATCCTTGATGAAACTTGCCGTCATAAATTCCGAAAAAACGGCGATGTTAATCAATGGGTTATGAAATATTGGCAGTTAGCAGATGGTAAGTTTAATGTGCGAAATGGCGATTTTGCATTTTGTTATCATGTTAAGAAAAAGAACTTCAATAATCTTTGCGCGGATTTAAAAGCCCAAACTCATGCGCTTATTTGTATTAACGACAATGCAAAGACAGAAGATTTTGAAGAGAAAAAACAGCAAATAATTGATATTTTTGAGGAAAAATTCCCTGAAAAATCATCATTTGAAAAATAAAAAAGCAAAATCATTTCAATAACAATTAAAGAAAGAAGAAGGATTAAATGAATATTGAAGTTGATTTCAAACAAATCGAAGAAGTAGTGTTGAGAGATATTGTACGTATTAAATACAACGATAACGAATACACAATTCATGAAAGTACAATTAAAAGAAATAAGTCAGTATGTATTGAAAACTTTACAACAGAACAGCCAGAGTTTTCATATATGCCGGTATGTTATGACAATAAAAAATACTACATTTACAATACACCAAAAAGTTTAAGAATTACATCAAAATTAAATATGATTTTTGAAAGAAAATCAAAGCTTTTCTCAAAGTTAACTAAAAAGCACTTTTGGTTTTATGGAATTTATACTGACAATTCTCATAAGATTAAGGATTGTGACAATGTTTATCTTAATGATAAGAAAATCGGCAAGGTAATCCGTCCATTTAATTTTTGGAAGTTTAGACATTTTGCAATCATTAAAGTTAATGTTGAAGATGTTCTTAATTCAGGCGAAATTCATAGCGAAATCAGTGTAGGTGACGCAAACGGCAACTATGTTAACCTTAGTCTTAAGAAAAAGCATAAGGGTATGAACTATTACGCAAGAAAACAAGTTGGCGGCAATTATCTTATGATTAGAAGCACTGTGGGCTCAGGTAGTGTTCGTCTTGTAAATATTCTTATGCAACAAGAATATACAAAGTGGAATATGTTTAAAAACTTTGTTGCTCATAAGTTATCAAAAGTAATAGGTAAAAAGAATATCGTTTTAATGTTTGAAAAAGAAACAGCAAAAGCTAACGAGTCTGGTTATTATGTTTTTGAAACGCTTATGGCGGAAAATGAAAAGAATCCTCTTAACTCAAAAATTTATTTTGTAATTGATAAAAACTGTAATGACTATCAAAAGGTTGCTGAAAAATATCCTAAAAATACAATTGCGAAATACACATTTAGACATTATCTTTACATCTATATAAGCAAATATTTCTTGTCATCGGAATTATCAAACCATGTAATCAATCCAAGATTATACATTGAAAGCATAAACAGAGAAATTGCAAGAAAACCGCTTGTTTTCTTGCAACATGGTATTATGTTCTCAAAACCAATTGATAATCCTGCAGCGGCTGGATTTAGCAAAGATAATCCAAACACTAACTACTATAAGTGTATTATTTCTTCAGAACTTGAGGCAACTCAATTCTACAAAAAAGGATTTATAAGAAGTGACTTAATCAAATGTGGTCTTCCAAAGTTTGATGTAAGCAAGCAAGACCCTAATGCTGATAAGGTTCTCATTATGCTTACATATAGATATTGGGAAGAAGCTCTTATTATGAATCCTGAAACTATTAAAGAAACTACCTATTATAAGGTTTATATGAGCATAATTGATGCTTTTGAAAAACACGGAATGCTTGACAAGTTGCTTATTTCATGCCATCCTAAATTTGCGGATTGCATTATTCAAGCAGCTCCAAAGTATGCTGATATAGTTGAGAAAGATGTTAATAAAGGTATTGAAAATGCAAAAATTTTCATTACTGACTATTCTTCAGCTTCGTACGATGCTCACTATAGAGGTTCATACATTATTTACTATTGGGAAGAAAGAGATTATCTTATTGAAAATTATCAGGCAATCCCACCAGTAAACGAAGAAAATTGCGACGGTGTTCCCGTTTTCAGTATTGATGAATTGATGAGCGAAATTAAAAAGGCAATTGCAAATAATTATGTAATGGACCAAATGTATGAAGAGCGTTATAAGAAAATCAATGAATTTTCTGATAATAAAAATGGTGAACGTCTTATTAAAGAATTAAAAGAATTGGACATTATCTAATAAAGGGGATTTAAAAATGATTAAAGTTATGGTAGTTTTCGGTACAAGACCGGAAGCAATTAAAATGGCACCATTGGTAAAAGAGTTAAAAACAAGAGATTGTATTGAAACAATCGTTTGCGTTACGGCTCAACATAGACAAATGCTTGACCAGGTTTTAAGTACATTTGAAATCACACCTGATTATGATTTGAACATCATGCAACAGGGTCAAACTTTGACAGATATTACAACAAGAGCAACTAAGGGCCTTGAAGAAGTAATTAAAGAGGTTGAACCTGACATTGTACTTGTACATGGTGATACATCAACAACTTTTGCAGGCGCTTTAGCTGCTTTCTATAATCAAAGAGCTATCGGACATGTTGAGGCAGGTCTTCGCACATATAACAAGTACTCACCATACCCTGAAGAAATGAATAGACAAATGGTAGGTTGTATGGCAGATATGCATTTTGCACCTACTCAGCTTAGTGCGGATAATCTTTTAAGAGAAGGCAAGAATGAAAAAAGTATTTTCATTACTGGTAATACTGCTATTGATGCTATGAAAACAACAATTAAAGAAGATTACACTCACCCAATGTTTGATTGGGTAGGTGAAGACCGTCTTGTTTTGTTAACAGCTCATCGTCGTGAAAATCTTGGCGAGCCAATGTATAACATCTTTAGAGCAATTAAGAGAATCATTGATGAATATGCAGATATTAAGGTTATTTACCCAATTCATATGAATCCTGTTGTTAGAAAAATTGCTAACGACGTTTTAGGTGATTGTGATAGAGTAAGAATGATTGAACCATTAGAAGTACTTGATTTCCATAACTTTATTAACAAGGCATACATTATTATGTCAGACAGTGGCGGAATTCAAGAAGAAGCTCCATCATTAGGTAAGCCAGTTCTTGTTTTAAGAGATACAACTGAACGTCCTGAAGGTATTAAAGCAGGTACATTGAAACTTGTAGGCACAGATGAAGAAGAAATTTATAAAGAAACAAAAAGATTATTAACAGATAAAGAAGAATACGATAGAATGAGTAAAGCAAGTAACCCATATGGCGACGGCTTTGCTTGCGAAAGAATTGTTAATAGCATTATTGAATGGTTTGCAGACAAAAAGTAAAAACCTATTACTCAAAATGTGTAATTAAGGTGGAATTATGATAAACGAAAATTATTCCAAAAAATCTATAGTAAACGGAATGGAATCGCTTAACCAACTTTATAGAATTGGTTGCGGTCCGTCAAGCTCACACACAATGGGGCCGGAAAAAGCATGTATAATCTTTAAAGAAAAGAATGCAGATGCTGATAGTTTTAAGGTGATTTTATATGGCTCGCTTGCAAAAACAGGTAAAGGACACTGTACCGATTCTGTTATTGAAAGCACATTGGCACCAATATCTACTGCGGTTGAGTTTGACTATGATAAAACTGATATTGACCACCCTAATACAATGGAGATGTTTGCATATAAAAACGGTGAACAGGTTGATTTTGCTAGGGTTTTCAGTGTTGGTGGCGGTAGAATTGAGTTTGAAGGTAGTTCATCAGCAAAGGAATCAACCGTTTATGAATTAAGCACTTTTTCTGATATTAAAGCATATTGCAAAGAGAAAAAATATCGCCTTTGGCAGTATGTTGATGAAGTTGAGGGTGAATATATTTGGGAATACCTTGCAAAAGTGTGGCAAACAATGAAAGATGCTATTGAGCGCGGTATTGAAGATGAAGGTATTCTTCCTGGCGGACTTGAAGTGCAAAAAAAAGCAAAGTATTTATATAATATGGAGCATATTGGTGAAAGTGCCGAAACTCGTGAAAATCGTGAGGTTTGCTCATATGCTTTTGCGGTAAGTGAGCAAAATGCTTCTGGTCATCGTATTGTAACTGCACCAACTTGCGGTGCATCAGGTGTATTACCTGCGGTACTTTATTATATGCAGTTAAAACACGGCTATAGTGACCGTCAAATTTTGCAGGCACTTGCAACAGGTGGTCTTATAGGTAACCTTGTAAAAACAAATGCTTCAATTTCAGGTGCAGAGTGTGGTTGCCAAGCAGAAATTGGTACTGCGTGTGCAATGGCATCTGCAGCACTCGGTGAGTTATTTGGTCTTAAAAGGGGTAAGATTGAATATGCCGCTGAAATTGCTATTGAGCACCATTTAGGTCTTACTTGTGACCCGATTTGCGGTCTTGTACAAATTCCTTGTATTGAAAGAAATGCAGTTGCGGCAATGCGCGCTATCAATGCGGTTAATTTAGCAAGTTTTTTAAGCGAAACAAGAAAAATTTCTCTTGATAATGTAATTGAAACAATGAGGAAGACAGGTCTTGACATTCACGCTGCTTATCGTGAAACCAGTGAAGGCGGTCTAGCAACGCTTAACATATAGTTGAAGGGGTATAGAGGATATGATTTGTCCAAATTGTAACAATGAAAATGCTAATGAATATGCAACCGTGTGTGCATATTGTAAAAAAGAACTTTATCAAAATATTAATATGGATGAAAAGGTAAAGGAATTATCTGCAAAACAAAAAAGAGATAGAGTAAAGGCAATTTTATCAGCAATTCTTTCAGTGTTTCTTGCTGTTGCAGTAATTATTGTTGCTGTGATTATTCCAAAACCTGATGATTCCAGTAACTCTAACATTACTAATTCTAATAATAATGGAGTTACAACTACTTCTCCTTTTGATGAAATTCCAACTTTGGGTGATAGTGGCAACTCTGGTAATGGGGATGAAGTAAATAACAGTAATGGTAATGATAATAACAGTAACAACAATGGTGGGTCCTCAAATGAAGATGCTCAAAAAGATGACCCAAATATAATGGACTCGCCTGAAGAAATTCTTAACTATTTTAATACAAACGCAAATAGAGTGAAAACTGAAGCAAAAAAGGTTGTAAAAAATTACGAAGACCGTGAAATCAAGAAAGTCGAAGCGCCTAAAGCACTTCAAAGCACCGCTGAAAAAATGGTTACAACCTTTATGGCGGATGACACCGACCCTATAGAATATACAACTCGTGAAGAAATTCAACAAAACTTCCAAGTTCCAAAGCAAAGCTATGTAAGTTGTCTTAAGTTAAGCGATATTGAAAAAATATATTGCAAAGATATGGGTTCATATTATGAAATTGGCATTATGGTTAAGAGTGAAGATAATCCAAGTGCAGGTAAAGGCGTTGGTGCGGCGTTTGACGTTATTGAGCCAGAAGAGGTTGAAGGCAAATCTGATATGGTAGAAGATTTTTCAACACGCTATTCAAACTGTACAGTTGTTGCTAAATTTGATAAGAAGACAAATAGAATGACAAGCGCAAATTATATGATACCAACAAAACTGATGCTTACAGTAAATCTTGCAGGTACTCATGAAGCGTCAATTGATATGTCTTTTGAAAAAGATTATACAATTACATACTAAAAACATAACAAAAAAGCCGACCATTAAGGTCGGCTTTAATTTTTTTGATTTTAGCAATATTTCTTTGTTATTTCAAGCATTTGGTCCATTTTCTTTTCCATATCAGCAACAAGGGCAAATTGTGTGCGGGCACGTACAAGATTATGGTCATCATAATCTACATGGAAATATTTGTTGCCATTAAGGTAGTCCATAAGAAAACGAATGCCACACTCGTATGTCATAAGTTTTGCGCCGAAAGGAAGCATTTCTTTTTCAAGGTCAGTAAGAGCGTCTTTTGCACTGCTGAGGTAACCTTTAACATATGCCTCGTAAAGTGGAAGACTTAAGCTTACTTTGCTAACATCCTTTTCATCTTCAGCGGCGGTGTTTGCGCCAAAACGAATACTGTCACCAAAATCGTAAAGTGAAAGACCAGGCATAACAGTATCAAGGTCAATAATACAAATACCCTTATTTGTCTCGTTGTCAAAAAGAATGTTGTTAAGTTTTGTGTCGTTGTGAGTAACTCTAAGTGGTAGCTTACCCTCAGCAATCAAATCAACAAGCACATGAGTATCTTTTTCTCTTGCAAAAGCAAATTCAACCTCTTCTTTTACATTCTTTAACTTGTCGGAAAGATTTTCATCAACTGCTTTCTTAAAGTCAGCAAAACGAGAAACAGTGTTATGAAAGTTTTCAATAGTGTCATAAAGTGAGTTTATATCATAATCGGCAAGAAGATTTTGAAAATCTCCAAAAGCTTTACCAGCGTTACAAAAAACTTCAGCGTTGTCAATAACGTTGCAAGTATAAACATCATCAATAAATTCATAGACACGCCAACAATGATTTGCTTCATCTATGTAGAAGTATTTGCCCTCAATAGTAGGCAAAAAGTTAAGGGTACATCTATCAACCCAAGGTGTGTTCATCTCTTTATTCTTTTTGCGAATATGATTTGTAACTCCAACGATATTACTCATAAGTCCGTCGGGGTTTTTAAAAATATCGGTGCTAATCATTTGAAGAACATATTTCTTAAGTTTTCCATTTTCAGCGAATTTAAGAATATAAGTGCTGTTTACATGACCATTAGTGTTTTGCTTGTACTCAACAAAATCGCCAGAAATATTAAAAATACGACGAATAGTTTCAATGTCAAAAAGTATAGACATTTTTCACACTCCAATATTGTTTTTCTACGAAATTATACCCTTTAATTATATATTGAACAAATATTTAAGTCAATGCTTATTTTGTAGAATAATTTATACTGTAATTGTTCAAAATTATACTTTACATAACAGCGTTTTTAATGTAAAATATACTAAATATGGTAACCGTTTAAATATGTTACCACGGAGGTGTTTTTATGGAACCTAAATATAAAAGAGTCCTTTTAAAAATCAGCGGTGAAGTCCTTGCAGGTGAGAACAAGCATGGTTTCGATTTTAACACTGTAAACAGCGTTTGTGCAGCAGTTAAAGAAATGGCTGAAATGGGTGTAGAAATTGGTATTGTTGTTGGTGGCGGTAACTTCTGGCGTGGTCGCTCAAGTGGCGATATGGACAGAACAAGAGCTGACCATATTGGTATGCTTGCAACTGTTATGAATTCTTTAGCACTTGCTGACTCGCTTGAACAAATGGGTGTTATTGTTCGTGTTCAAACTGCTATTGAGATGAACAAAATTGCTGAACCATATATCAGCCATCGTGCAAAGCGTCACCTTGAAAAAGGTCGCGTTGTAATTTTTGGTTGTGGCACAGGCAACCCATTTTTCTCAACTGACACTGCAGCTGCTCTTCGCGCTGCTGAAATTAGTGCTGATATTATCTTCAAAGCAACAAATGTTGACGGTGTTTATGATAAAGACCCTAATCGCTTTGACGATGCAATCAAATATGATGTTATCACACATCAAGACATTTTAAGCAAAGGTCTTGCAGTTATGGATAGTACTGCAGCATCACTTTGCCGTGACAACAAGATTCCACTTCTTGTATTTAACCTTCAGCAACCTGAAAATATGGTTAAAGCAGTTAAAGGTGAAAATGTTGGCACAGTTGTTGTAAGCGAAAAATAATTAAAGGAGATAGATTTATGAATACAGTATTTGATACAATGAAAGAAAAAATGACTAAGACAGTTGGCGCTCTTGAAAAAGAGTTTGCGGGAATGCGTGCGGGTAGAGCAACTCCTGCAATTCTTGACAAGATTATGGTTGACTATTACGGCGTGCCAACACCAATTCAACAAATGGCTGCTGTTTCAGTAAGCGAAGGAAGAATCCTTATTATTCAACCATGGGATGTTAGTACAATTAACCCAATCTCAAAAGCAATTCAAGCATCAGATATTGGTATTACCCCAATGAATGATGGCAAGGTTATTCGCCTTACATTCCCACCTCTTACAGAAGAGCGTAGAAAGGTGCTTTGCAAAGATGTAAGTAAAATTGCAGAAGATAGCAAGGTTGCAATTCGCTCAATCCGTCGTGATGCAATGGATAAAATCAAAAATATGAAGAAAAACAGTGAAATTACTGAAGACGACCAAAAGAATGCTGAAACAAAAATTCAGAAAATTACTGATGACTTCATTAAAGAAATCGACACAGTTTCTGACAAAAAAGAAAAAGAGATTATGGAGATATAATTGGTTCTATGGGCGAGGCGACTCGCCCATAATTTGCCATTAAGAATAGTTATGGATAAGAAAAACATACCACAATTTTCCGTTTTGCCTAAACATATAGGTATTATAATGGATGGTAACGGAAGATGGGCAAAACAAAGAAATTTACCAAGATATAAAGGTCATATTGAGGGTGCAAAAACATTTCGCAAAATCGGTGAGTTTGCTGCCGATGTGGGAATTAAATACATGACTTTTTATGCCTTTTCAACTGAAAATTGGAAAAGACCTCAAGAAGAAGTTGATGCTATTATGCAACTTTTTCGTGAATATCTTTATGAGGCGGAAGAGCGTCAGGCAGAAAACGAAGAAAAAGGTATAAAACTTCGTTTTTTAGGTGACCGCAAAGGAATTCCTGAAGATATTTTATCTCTTATGGACCAAATTGAAAATGGTACTCAATATGAAACAAAAGTTGTATTAAATCTTGCAATCAATTATGGTGGCAGGCACGAAATAACTGAGGGTATAAAGACTATTGCGGAAAAAGTCAAGAGCGGTGAAATTTGTATTGACGATATTAATGAAGACATGGTTTCGAATTCGTTATATACAGCAGGTTCACCTGACCCTGACTTAATTATTAGACCAAGTGGAGAATATAGATTGTCAAACTTTTTGACCTGGCAGTCAGCATATTCAGAATTTTGGTTTTCAAATGTGCTTTGGCCTGATTTTACTGAAGAAAATCTTATCGAAGCATTAAAAGAGTTTGAAAAGCGTAACAGGCGCTTTGGCGGGGTATAATAAATTAAAAGGAATTATTCAATATGAAACAAAGACTTATTTTTGGACTTTTATGCACTATCGGTGGCGTGTTTGCACTTGTAGTTCGTAATACTCCGCTTCTTGTAATAATGGGTGCGGTAGTTTGTATAATGGTTGCAATTGAAATTAATAAAGCAATTAAACTTGAAAACAAACCTATGTTTGCATTAAGCGTTGTTGTAGCAGCACTTGTTCCGCTTTATTATGAGTACGGATATTTGTTAAAAGATTTTGCATTAAACTTAAAACCGGTATATCTTATTGCAATTTATATTCTTGCATTATTTATTTTAATGCTTGTTGGTTTTGAAAAAACAAAGTTCTCTGATGTAGGAATGGTGTTGCTTGGGTCATTAGGGCTTCCACTTGCTATAACAGTGCTTTTATTCTTAAGAGATATTCATAAGCATTTTCCTGAGGAAAACTACACAACTGAGCATGGATTGTTCTTGCTTTTATTTGCAATGTTTTGTGCGTGGATGAGTGATGCTTTTGCGTATTTTGGTGGTAGATTTTTCGGCAAACACAAACTGGCTCCCCAAATCAGTCCTAAGAAAACTATTGAAGGTGTAATCAGCGGTGCGTTAGGTTGTGTACTTGCAAATGTTATTCTTTATGCAATATTTGATAACCTTGTATTTGCAATACCACAAAACAATTACCTTGCAGTTGTTTTAATGTCAATCCCATTGTCACTTATAGGCGTTTGTGGTGACCTTACATTCTCAGCACTTAAGCGTAATTATGAAATCAAGGATTTCAGCAATTTGGTGCCAGGTCACGGTGGCGTTATGGACCGTTTTGACAGTGAAGTTTTTGTGCTTGTAGCACTTTATGCAATTATCAATATTTTCGGAGTAGTGATTTGATGATTACTAAAAACTTAAGTATATTGGGTTCAACCGGTTCAATCGGTACTCAAAGTCTTGAAACAGCAAGAAAGTGCGGTTACTCAGTTTCCGCGCTTTCGGCATATTCTAATGTAGATTTAATTGAAGAACAAATACGCGAATTTAAGCCAAAATTTGCGGCTTTAGTTGATGAATATGCAGCCAAAGAGCTTAAAAATCGTGTAAGTGATTTAGATATAACTGTGCTTTCGGGCATTGAAGGCGTTTGCGAATGCGCAAGGGTAGATAGTGCCGACACAGTAATTAACTCAGTTGTTGGTATGGCAGGTCTTAAACCAACGCTTGCCGCAATTGAAACAAACAAAAAAATTGCCCTTGCAAACAAAGAAACTCTTGTTGCGGGTGGACTTTTAGTTACAACCAATGCAAAAGAAAAGGGCGTTGACATTTTGCCTGTGGACTCTGAACATTCTGCAATATTCCAATGCTTGCAAGGTCAACCTACAAACCGTGCATTAAAAAGAATCATCTTAACTGCAAGTGGCGGGCCATTTTTTGGCAAAACTAAAGAAGAATTAGCAAAGGTTACAGTAGCTGATGCACTTAAGCATCCTAACTGGAGTATGGGACAAAAAATAACCATTGATTCTGCTACAATGATGAACAAGGGGCTTGAACTTATTGAAGCTGTGTGGCTTTTTAATGTTCATCCATCTAAAATTGAAATTGTAGTTCATAGAGAAAGTATAATTCACTCAGCGGTTGAATATACCGATAATGCGGTTATTGCTCAGTTAGGACTTCCCGATATGAAAATTCCAATTCAATATGCACTTACATACCCTGAAAGAATAGAATCTCTTACAGGTGAGTTGGATTTAACAAAACTTGGAACATTAACCTTCTATAAACCCGATTACGAAACCTTTAAGTGCATGAATATTTGCCGTGAAGCTATTGCACGTGGTGGGCTTTACCCTGCATTTGCAAATAGTGCTAATGAACAGGCAAACTTAATGTTTAGAAAAGGTGAAATTGGATTTTTAGAAATCGGTGAACTTGTTGAGCGTGTTATGAATGATGCGCCAAAAGTTGAAACATACACAGTTGATGATGTGTATAATGCCGATGTTGAAGCGAGAAACTTAGTAATCAAGTATTCAAGAAAGTAGTGATTTTTTGGAAATCTGGTCTAAAGTATGGCCATTTTTAGTGGCAATTTTATTTTTTGGATTATTAATTTCAATACATGAGTTAGGACATTTTTCATTTGCAAAGCTTTTTAAAGTAAAGGTGAATGAGTTCGCTCTTGGTATGGGCCCCGCAATATTTAAAAAGAAGAGGGGTGAAACTCTTTATGCACTCCGCCTTTTACCAATTGGCGGCTATGTAAGTATGGAGGGTGAGGACAAAGAAAGCCAAGATGAGAATGCTTTTAATCGTAAAAAAGTTTGGCAAAGAATAATAATTGTTGCCGCAGGTGCAACTATGAATTTAATACTTGGCGTTGTAATTGTAGCAACTGTGCTTTCTATGGAAGATTTGATCGGTACAAATCAAATTCTAAAATTTTATGAGGGTGCAATAAGTCAACAAACGGGGCTTAAAGAAGGCGACGAATTTCTTGAAATCGATGGTCATCGCGTGTTTTCCGATACTGACATCTCATTCCTTATGGGACGCAGTGATGATGGCGTTTTTGATATGGTTGTTCGTCGTGATGGCAAAAAAGTAGAACTTAAAGATGTTACTTTTAAGACTGAAAAAGACGGTAAATATACCTATATCACTTACGATTTTATAATGTTAGGCGAAGAAACAAACTTCTTGAATGTGGTTGAAAACTCGTTTAGGCGTTCCGCGTCGATAGCTAGACTAGTGTGGTTGAGCTTCTTTGACTTAGTAACTGGTAGATATGGGCTAACCGACTTGTCAGGTCCTGTTGGCACAGTAAATGTTATTGCAGATGCTGCTGCGGGTGCGGTTGAAAGTAAAGATGGTCTAATAACTGCTCTTACAATGATGGCATTTATATCAATCAACATTGGTATATTTAATCTTATGCCATTACCGGCGCTTGATGGTGGTAGGTTATTCTTCCTTATAATTGAGGGAATTCGTAGAAAACCTCTTAACCCTAAATATGAAGGTTATGTACATGGTGCAGGACTTGCACTGTTGCTTTTGTTAATGTTAGTCGTAACCTTTAATGATATTGTAACGCTAATTAAAAATTAGGTGATTTAAATGATTGAAAGAAGAAAAAGTCGTGTAGTAACGGCAGGTAATGTAAAAATTGGTGGAGACAATCCTATTTCAGTACAGTCAATGCTCAATGTTGTGGCTGAAGATGCAGAAGGTAATGTTAGACAAGCTGTGGAATTAGAAAAAGCAGGATGTCAAATAATCCGCCTTACAGTGCCCAATAAAGAGGCGGTTAAAACTCTTTATGCGGTAAAAAGTGCAGTTAATATACCTGTTGTTGCCGATATTCATTTTGATTACCGTTGTGCTTTAGAAAGTGTTGCTGCAGGTGTTGATAAAATTCGAATTAATCCGGGTAATATTGGTGATGATGAAAAAGTTCGTGCGGTAGCTGATGCTTGTCGTCTTCACAATGTGCCAATTCGTATTGGTGTAAATTCCGGTTCACTTGAGAAAAATTTACTTGCAAAATACGGCTCACCAACTCCTGAAGCAATGGCTGAAAGCGCCATGTATCATATCTCACTTCTTGAAAAATTTGATTTTAACGATATTGTTGTTTCAATTAAGTCATCAGATGTGCAAAAAATGGTTAAGGCATATCGTTTGGTGGCGGATATGTGCGACTATCCATTACATTTAGGTGTAACTGAAGCAGGTACTCACAATATGGCACTTGTAAAGTCAAGCATTGGTATTGGCTCACTTTTGCTTGATGGCATTGGTGACACAATCCGCGTTTCAATGACTGCTGACCCTGTAACTGAGGTTAAAGCGGGCTTTGACATTCTTAAGGGTGCAGGCATTAAAACTGACTGTGCACAAATTGTATCTTGTCCAACATGTGGAAGAACAAAAATAGATTTAATTGGTCTTGCCGACAAAATTGAAAAAGCGCTTGTAAACTACAATAAGCCAATTAAGGTTGCGGTTATGGGTTGTATTGTAAACGGTCCAGGAGAAGCGCGTGAAGCTAACATAGGCGTTGCAGGTGGCGATGGTTGTGGCGTTATTTTCAAAAATGGTGAAGTGCTTAAAAAAGTAAACGAAAACGAAATTGTAGAAGAATTATTAAAAGAAATAGAAAAAATATAGTGGTGTAATACATATGACAACAGTAAAAACACTTTTTGGTGATTTTTTTAACTGTGATGATTATCTTGACTTTGCAGTTGCCGAAATTGCAAACTTTGTAATTTCAAGAGAAAAAAACAGGGTAGAGCTCACCATTAAACCATATAAAAAAATTGAAAAAGAAAGAGTAACCGCTTTTTCTAATGAACTTTCAAAGGTAACAAACATAAATATTCAACTTATTTGTGATGAGTCTAGAATAGGATTTACCACCGAATATATCAATGTTGTTATTGGTGCAATAAAGGAACGTGTTGCAGTTGCAAACGGCTATTTTAATAATGCCGATTACAAGGTTGAAAATGGCGAGTTAAAAATCTTTCTCAAAAAAGGCGGAAAAGATATTCTTTGTGCAGCAAACGTTGATACTGAAATTGCAAAGATTATAAGAATTGTTTTCGGCAGCAATTTTGATGTAACCTTCCATCAGTGTGATTTTGATGTTGAGGTTGCAACTGACTCAATGCAAAAAGAAATGGAAGAGTTATATAACCGCCAAAACGAATTGAATAGACCTCAAGGTGTAAAACCGGAACATATTGTTAAAGAGGGATTCCCAATTTATCTTGAAACTCAAAAAGCAATTTATGGTAATATCATAAGAACATCAAAGCTTCAAAGTCTTTGTGACGTTTCTATTGAAAGTGGCGCAGTTGCAGTTTGGGGCGAGGTTTTCTCACTTGACGTGCGCACAACTCGTGATGGAAGAAACAACATTATTAACTTTAATATAACAGATAAAACTTATTCTTATACTGTTAAGATTTTTGAAACTGTGGCAAATGCAAAATCTTTCCTCAATGCTTTAAAAGAGGGCGAAACTGTAATTGTTTATGGTAAAGTAAGTTACGATAAATATGCAGGTGAAAATATTATTGCGGCAACATCAGTAAACACAGTTAAACCAATTAAAAAGCAAGACAATGCAGAAATTAAACGTGTTGAGTTGCACTTGCATACAAATATGTCTGATATGGATGGTATGACCTCAGCTGACAAGCTTGTTAAACGTGCAATTTCTTGGGGTCACACCGCAATCGCAATTACTGACCACGGTAACGCTCAAGGATATCCTGATGCGGTAAAAGGTAAGGGCAAGGATGATATTAAGCTTATTTATGGTGTAGAGGGATATCTTATAGATGATATTGGTGAACCTGAAACACCTTGGGAAAAACTTCCTCGTTATCATATTATTTTGCTTGTGCAAAATAAAGCAGGTCTTAAAAATCTTTATAAGCTTATTTCACTTTCTCATACGGAGTATTTTCACACAAGACCATGTATTCCTCGCTCAAAACTTAATGAGCATCGTGATGGTATAATTGTGGGCTCCGCTTGTGAAGCAGGTGAGCTTATTAAAGCAATCCTTTTTAAAAAAAGTGATGAAGAAATTCTTAAAATTGCGGATTATTACGATTATCTTGAAATTCAACCTGATGGTAATAATAAGTTTATGATTGAGTCACACTCTGACCCAAATGCTAAAAATCCTGATAGAAATAAAGAGTATGACCATATTAAAACACTTGAAGATATTCGTGACATTAATCGTAAGATTATACATATTGGTGATAAGTTAGGAAAACTTGTTTGCGCAACAGGTGACGTACACTTTATGGACCCTGAAGACGCAAAATTCCGTGCAATTCTTATGGCAGGTAAGGGATTTGACGATGCCGATAAGCAAGCACCTCTTTATTTTAAAACTACTGAAGAAATGCTTAATGAATTCACTTATTTAGGTGAAGATGTAGCATATGAAGTAGTTGTTACAAACACAAACAAAATTGCCGATATGATTGAACAGGTAACACCAATTCCTTCAGGAACATACAACCCAACAATCCCAGGTGCAGAGCAAGAGCTTCGTGACATTTGTTGGGCAAAGGCAAAAGAGTGGTATGGTGACCCAGTGCCTGAGTATGTTGCCGAGCGTCTAGAAATGGAATTAGAATCTATTATCAAGCACGGCTTTGCGGTTCTTTACATTATCGCACAAAAGCTTGTTTGGGACTCTGAGGAACATGGTTATCATGTTGGTTCTCGTGGTTCTGTTGGTTCGTCCTTCGTTGCAACAATGGCAGGTATTTCGGAGGTTAATCCTCTTGCCGCTCACTATCGTTGCGCGAAGTGTAAGCATAGCGAATTCTTCTTGCACGGTGAATACGGCTCCGGCTTTGATATGCCACCAAAGAATTGTCCTCATTGTGATATTCCTATGATTCGTGACGGTCACGAAATCCCATTCCAAACTTTCCTTGGTTTCCACGGTGATAAAGCGCCTGATATTGACCTTAATTTCTCAGGTGATTACCAAGGTAAAGCACATAGATATACTGAAGAATTGTTCGGTCGTGACCACGTATTTAAAGCCGGTACAATTTCAACAGTTGCTGATAAAACTGCATATGGATATGTTAAAAAATATCTTGAAGAGCGTAAGACAATTGTAACTCGTGCTGAAGAAGACCGCCTTACAAAAGGATGTACAGGCATTAAAGCTACAACAGGTCAGCATCCAGGTGGTATGGTTGTTGTGCCTAATGAATTTGATGTTTATGATTTCACTGCAGTGCAATATCCTGCGAATAAAGTAAGCTCAGGTATGGAAACAACTCACTTTGACTTCCATTTCTTGCACGATACAATTCTTAAACTTGATATTCTCGGTCATGATGTGCCTACACTGTATAAGCATCTTGAAGATATGACAGGCATTAATGTTATGGATGTTGATGTGTGTGACCCTAAAATTGTTAGTCTTTGCACAAGTCCTGAAGCGTTAGGCATTACACCTGAAGATATCGGTGTTGAAACTGGTACACTTTCAATTCCTGAAATGGGTACTGATTTTGTTCGTGGTATGCTTGTAGAAGCGCAACCTAAAAAATTCTCTGACCTTTTACAAATTTCAGGTCTTTCACATGGTACTGACGTTTGGCTTGGTAATGCGCAAGAGCTTATTAAAAATGGAACTTGCACAATTTCAGAAGTTATTGGTACTCGTGATGATATTATGACATATCTTATTCATAAAGGATTAGATTCAAGTCTTGCCTTTAAGATTATGGAGCTCACAAGAAAAGGTATTGTTGCCAAAAACGGTTTTCCTGAGGGTGCTGAAGACGCAATGCGTGCTTGTGATGTTCCACAATGGTATATGGATTCTTGCCGTAAAATCAAGTATATGTTCCCTAAAGCACACGCTGCAGCTTATGTTATTGCGGCGCTTCGCCTTGGTTGGTATAAAATTTATAAACCAGTTGAATATTATACTGCATTTTTAACAGTTCGTGGTGATGACCTTGACGCCTTTACGGCAGTTTTAGGTAGAGATGCGGTTAAGCGTAAAATGGTTGAATTACATGGCCCGTTAAACGCTGAGCCAAAAGATAGAAAACCAATGAGTGCAAAAGAAAAAGAACAATTTACCGCCCTTCAGGTTGTGAATGAAATGATGGCTCGCGGCGTTGAACTTTTGCCAGTTGATATTTATAAGTCTCGTGCAACCGAATACTATGTAGAAGATGGAAAAATAAGAATGCCATTCTCAGCACTTTCAGGTGTTGGGGAAAATGCCGCAAAGGGCATTGTAGAGGGTAGAGAAAAATGTGGTGCGGAATTTGTTTCAGTTGATGATTTCCAAACAAAAACAGGCGCATCAAGTGCTGTTATTACTGCACTTAAAGAGATTGGTGCACTAGAAGGTCTTCCTGAAACTGCGCAAATTTCATTCTTTAGTTTTTAATTAGATTAGGAGAGAGAACTTTATGGAATTTTTATGGACTATTCTTGCTGTTTTAGCATTATTTATCGTGGTAACGCTTATTCGTGCCGCATTCTTCAAAGAAAAGAAGAATAATGATGCTAAGCTTGAACCGGAAATGGTCGATTTAGAAAAATATTGTAAGGATTTAAGTGACGCTATTCAAATCAAGACAATTTCTAACTATGACCGTGAACTTGTTGACTGGAAAGAGTTTGAAAAATTCCACGCATTTTTAGAAGAGCGTTTTCCGCTTGTACATAAAACAATGACTAAAACTGTGATTGGTGATGCAAGTCTTGTTTTTGAGTGGAAGGGTAGTGACCCTACTCTTGATGGTATTGCAATGCTTGCACACCAAGATGTTGTGCCAATTACAGCAGGCACTGAAAGTGATTGGGAGCACGAGCCATTCAGCGGTTATAACGATGGTGAGTTTATTTGGGGTCGTGGCGCTATGGATATGAAAAACCATCTTATTGCTGTTATGGAGTGTATGGAAGAACTTATTAATGAAGGTTTTCAGCCAAAACGTTCAGTTTATATTTGCCTAGGTCACAATGAAGAAGTGGTTGCAGCACCTGATAATGGCGCAAAACAAATTGCTGCATATCTTAAAGAAAAAGGTGTGCATCTTGAAGCCGTTCTTGATGAAGGTGGGGCAATTCTTCCTGTTAAGCTTGGCAAACTTCTTGATATTAACCTTGCAGGTGTTGGTATTGCTGAAAAAGGTAGTGTTAACTACAAAGTTAGCGTAAATGCAAAAGGTGGTCACTCATCACAACCACCAAAGCATACTGCGGTCGGTAAACTTGCTGATGTTATTAAAGATATTGAAAATCATCAGTTTAAGGCAACAATGCCTGATTACCTTAAGCAACTTATTAAACGCGTAGGTATGAATGCAGGCTATCCTTTAAGAGTTGTACTTGTTAATGCAACAATTTTAAGACCATTAATTCTTGCAATTATGAAAAGAATTCCTGCTGCGGCATCACTTATTCGTACTTGTACCGCAGTTACAATGGCTGAGGGTAGTCCGCAATTTAACATTCTTCCACAAAAGGCAAGTGTAACTGTGAATTTCCGTACAATGCCAGGCGTTACAATTAAAGATGTTGAAAAGCATATTCGTGATAGTGTTAAGAATAAAGATATTGAGTTGGAATTTCTTACAGGTAAAGAATCTTCAATTATCTCTCCAACTGATTCACGCGCATTCCAAACAATTAAGGAATTAAGCGAGGCACAAAACAGCAAAAATCTTGTTTCTCCATTTTTAGTAATGGGCGCAACTGATGCTTATAACTATGAGCCAGTTTGTGAAAATATTTATCGTTTCGCACCATTTGTGGCAGATACAAAACTTCTTCTTTGCACACATGGTACAAACGAGCGTATTCCAATTGCATGTTGTAAAGATGCAATCGCATTCTTTAAACGCTATGTAAGAAGAATGACTCAAGATTAATTTTTGGTATATTTTTCACAGTACTGCCTTGCTTTCGTCTCGCAGTATACCCGATACAGCTTCGCCTCAGCAAGATTGTCTTGCGAAAAAATCTACTCAAAAATATCAAACAAATTATAGTTTGTCTAACTAAGTGTAAAATGGAAAGTGAAAAACGGAAAACGAATGAACTGCGTTGCAATTATAGATATAATCAGCGTCGCAGACCCGAAATTATTCATCATTCATTATTCATTAAAATATCCCGACAAACTCAAATTTATTAAAACATATTACAAAAGCAAAAGGCAGTCCGAAAGGACTGCCTTTAATTTTGCACTTTGCATTTTGCATTTAAATTATTCTTCCGTTTGTTTACCTAAAAATGATGCAGCAACCGAAACTAATTTAATCTCAGTTTGACTTGGCATAACACCATTAGTGTTAAGCATAAGCACAACTGCACCTGCCACATCACCACCACCAATAATAGGGTAGGCAATTCCTGCTTCACGTTCACTATCTTTTAACGGATAAAGCGCTTTAATGTCAGGTGATGCCACATAATTTTCACGATTTTCGATAAGGTCTTCTAAATCCGTAGAAATACGCTTGTCTATAGCATCTTTTTTAGGCATACCTGCAACTGCAATAACATGGTCACGGTCAGTGATAATTACAGGTAAATTTGTTGCCCTGTTAAGCACATCAGTATATTGGCTTGCAAACTCCGACAACTCACCAATAGGCGAATACTTCTTAAAAATCACTTCTCCATCAGATGCTGTGTAAATTTCCAACGGGTCTCCTTCACGTATCCGCATTGTCCTACGAATCTCTTTCGGAATCACCACACGACCAAGGTCGTCGATTCTACGAACTATTCCTGTTGCTTTCATATATAAAAACTCCTTGCTTTACAAATTTGTACTGTTAGTATTTGTAAAACAAGGAGATTTATACTTTTGATTATAAAAACTTACAATTTGCAGACACCGTGCAATTCGTGTTTAGGGCACGTCGCATTCCATTGGCGCGGACCATGGCTTATAGCACAAGTGCCTTTGCCAAAGCTATCCACTTCTATACATTTTCTAAGGTGATTTATTTCTCTGTCCCCACAGCAATATGTACAGTTTCCACAATTTTTATTTGTTTTCCAAAGTGTTACTTTACCCATTTAAAATCCCCCTCTTTATTCAAAATTATTGGTCATTATTCGTCACAAAGCAAATCAGCATTTTTCTTCATATTTTCTGCTACAATCTCTCCCTC
>JAZKXL010000040.1:0-2086 GCA_045611635.1 Candidatus Fimenecus sp.
TTAGCTTAACCTTCAGGAGGAATTAACTATGGCAAAAAAGAATAAAGAAGCAAGAGTCCAAGTGATCTTGGAGTGCACAGAGCACAAAGATAGTGGTATGCCAGGTACTTCTCGTTACATCACAACGAAAAACCGTAAAAATACCACTCAACGTTTGGAGTTGAAAAAATACAACCCAATTTTGAGAAGAGTAACAGTACATAAAGAAATTAAATAATTCTTAGAATACTATGGCAAAGAAAGCGGTTGCATCTATGCAAAAAGGTGAGGGTCGTGGATTCTCTAAAGTTATCAAAATGGTGAAATCACCAAAAACTGGTGCGTATATCTTCGCTGAAGAAATCGTTCTTAACGAAAAAGTTAAAGACTATTTCGCAAAATAATTAGCGAAAAAATATATAATTGTTGAGGTATGTGTAAATTCACATACCTCGCTTTTTTTTATTATGCTCCCTTTTTTGTGTTGCAATACCCACTCATAGTGTGTATCGAACCATTAAATTTCACCTTACCCTCAAGCAAGGTGCAAGCAAACTGCAAGCAAGAAAACAGTCAAAAAACAACACACACTCACAGTGTGTATTTTCGATTCAAAACTATAGTAAAACCAAATTTCACTAAATGCAAAAATACCTCCCTTAAAATTATGTAATACCAATAATTTTTTGTAACTTTGCTTGTTCATAACTTTCAACTTTCAATTTTCAAATTTTATTCGAACTATGGGCTTTTTCAGTTTCTTTTCTCGTGAAAAAAAGGAGACATTAGACAATGGACTTCAAAAAACAAAACAAAGTGTGTTTGAAAAAATCAAACGTGCCGTTGTTGGTAAAGATAAAGTGGATGATGATGTGCTTGATAATCTCGAAGAGGTACTTGTTACATCGGATGTTGGCGTAGAAACTACTGTGCGTATTATCGAACGCATACAAGAACGTGTGGCTCGTGATAAATATGTCGGTACAGACGAATTGAATTTTGTACTTAAGGATGAAATTTGTCAACTCCTTGCTGAAAATAATTCAGATGATCAAATCTCTTTTGAATCAGAACTACCAGAAACGCCATACGTCATCATGGTGGTAGGCGTTAATGGTGTAGGTAAAACAACAACAATAGGTAAACTTGCATATCAATTTAAAAAAGCAGGTAAGAAAGTTTATCTCGGAGCGGCAGATACCTTCCGTGCAGCAGCAGTTGAACAACTCGTTATTTGGGGTGAGCGTGTAGGTGTACCTGTAGTCAAACAGCAAATGGGTTCTGATCCTGCTTCTGTTGCTTATGATACTCTCGCTTCTGCAAAAGCTAATGGTGCCGATGTTGTGATTATCCATACAGCAGGTCGTCTTCATAATAAAGTAGGATTGATGAACGAGCTTACTAAGATTAAAAACGTAATGCAAAAAGTGTTGCCAAATGCACCACATGATGTAATGCTTGTACTTGATGGCTCAACAGGGCAAAATGCATTTGAACAAGCAAAACAATTCACTAAAGCAACTCAGGTTACTTCTCTTGCCATTACAAAACTCGATGGTACGGCCAAGGGTGGTGTTGTGATTGGTATTTCTGATCAATTCAAAATTCCTGTACGTTATATTGGGCTTGGTGAGGGAATGGAACATCTTCAGGTATTTGATAAACAAGCATTTGTCGAAACTTTATTTGGAGAGTAATATTAGTATATGATTAAGAATAGAGTAGATATAATTTCGCTTGGTTGTTCTAAGAATCTTGTTGATTCAGAGCAAGTAATGGCTCAGTTTGCCAATCGAGGTTTTGATGTATTTCATGATTCTTCAGATGTCAAAGGTCAATATGTCATTATCAACACTTGTGGTTTTATTGGTGATGCGAAAGAGGAATCTATTGAAATGATTCTCTCAATGGCACAAGCAAAAAAGCGTCGTAAAATAGGTAAACTTATTGTTATGGGTTGTCTTTCAGAGCGTTATCGTGAGGAGTTGAAAGTTGAAATACCAGAAGTAGATGCTTTTTATGGCAAATTTGATTGGATTGGTCTTGCGAATGATTTATTTCAAGATAGTGTATTTACAGAAAATCAACGCGTTATAACTACTCCATC
>JAZKXL010000041.1:0-4666 GCA_045611635.1 Candidatus Fimenecus sp.
TCAACTGCACACCGCACAAATGATGGTTGGGCTTATGGATTCCCTGAATTGTCAGCGGATTTTGAAACCAAACTAAAAAAATCTAAGAGAATTGCAGTGCCTGGTTGCTATGCAAGTGGATTTATAGCACTTGTAAAGCCATTGGTTGATGCTGGTATTATTGACAGTGATATTTGTATTGCTTGTCACGCTTTGTCGGGCTATAGCGGTGCAGGTAAAAACGGAATTGCACAGTATGAAGATGAGAATCGTGATACACTTTTAGATGCACCAAGAGAATATGCTCTTACTCAACAACACAAGCATTTAAAAGAGATGAAAGCAATTTCAGGACTTCAAAATGAACCAATTTTCTCACCATATATTTGCGATTATTTTAGCGGTATGGTTATGACAGTGCCTCTTTTCAAAAAAGACTTAAAGAATGGTAAAACCATAGAAGATATTAAAGCGTTGTATAAAGAAAAATATAATACAAATATTGTAAAATATAAAGAAAGCATTGATGAAAACGGATTTATCGCAGGTAATAAAATGAGCGAAAATGATGGTATGGAAATTACTGTTTGCGGTAATGAAGATAGAATTTTACTTATTGCAAGGTATGATAATCTTGGCAAAGGTGCTTCCGGTGCCGCAGTACAATGCTTAAATGTTAAAATGGGAATCGACCCAAAATTTCAATTAAATGTATAAAATTTGGTGAATAATATGGAATTTATAAATGGTGGTGTTACTGCACCAAAAGGATTTAAAGCAAGTGGTATTCATTGTGGAATCCGTAAAAATAAAACTAAAAAGGATTTAGCACTTATTCTTTGTGAAACTGAATGTGATGCCGCAGGGGTTTATACACAAAACCTCGTGTATGGCGCACCAATTACAGTTACAAGAAATAATATAAAAGATGGTAAGGCATACGGCGTAATTTGTAATAGTGGTATTGCAAATACCTGTAATGCTGATGGTGTTGAGAAAGCCGAAATGATGTGCGAAATTGTTGCAAATGCAACTGGTCTTAAATCAACTGACTTTGTTGTTGCTTCAACAGGTGTTATTGGTCAACCAATCAATATCGAACCAATTCGAAATGGTATGGCACAACTCGTAGCGGAATTAAGTGAAGATGGCTCTGACTCAGCAGCACAAGCAATTATGACAACTGACACAGTTAAAAAAGAGTTTGCAGTTTCATTTACTCTTGGTGGCAAAGAATGTAAAATTGGCGCTATTTCAAAGGGCAGCGGTATGATTCATCCTAATATGGCTACAATGCTCGGATTTATCACTACTGATGCAAATATTTCAAGTGAAATGCTTAAAAAAGCACTTTTAGAAGTTGTAAAAGACAGTTTCAATATGCTTTCAGTTGATGGTGATACATCAACAAATGATACTGTTGCAGTGTTGGCATCAGGACTTTGCGGAAACGCACGAATTGAAACTGAAAATGACGATTATTTTACATTTGTTAATGCTCTTAATGCGATTTGTGAAAAGCTTGTTAAACTCATGGCAAAAGATGGCGAAGGCGCAACAAAACTTGTTGAATGTCAGGTTAGCGGTGCGAAAAGTAAGGAAATTGCAAAGGTATGTGCAAAGAGTGTTATTTGTTCTTCACTTGTTAAGGCAGCAATGTTTGGTGCCGATGCTAACTGGGGTCGTATTCTTTGCGCATTGGGTTATGCAGGCGTAGATATTGATGTAAACAAAGTTGATGTTTCATTCAAGTCAAAGGGTGGCGAAATCGCTGTTTGTAAAGATGGCGCAGGAATAGAATTTTCCGAAGAAATCGCAAAACAAGTTCTTATTGAAGATGAAATTTATATTATAGTTTCTCTTAATGACGGTGATGGCACAGCCACAGCATACGGTTGCGACCTTACTTATGAATATGTTAAAATCAATGGTGACTATCGAACATAATTTACAATAGCACACACATTTTGCACTTTGCGCTTTGCATTTTGCATTTATCCGGAGGATAATTATGGACATTTCAAAACTTACTCATGCTGACCGTAGCGAAGTGCTTGTTCAAGCGCTCCCTTACATTCAGCAATATCATGGAAAAACAGTAGTAATTAAATATGGCGGCAACGCTATGGTTAACGAAGATTTACAAGAAGCAGTTATGACGGATATTGTTCTTCTTCGTTCAGTTGGCATTAACGTTGTGCTTGTTCACGGCGGTGGCCCTGAAATTAACGAAATGCTTAATAAAATCGGCAAGGAGTCAAAATTCGTTGATGGACTCCGCTATACTGATGAAGAAACTATTGATGTTGTTCAAATGGTACTTGCAGGTAAGGTTAACAAACGCCTTGTACATCTTCTTCACCATCACGGTGGTCATGCAATTGGTATTTGCGGTCTTGATGATGGTATGATTAAAGCAAAAAAAGTGCCACAAGATATCGGCTTTGTTGGTGATATTATTGATGTTGATACAACTCTTATTCACGGAATTTTAGACCAACATTATATTCCAGTAATCTCAACTGTTGGTGGCGGAGAAAACGGTGAGGTTTTCAATATCAATGCTGATATCGCAGCAGCAAAAATCGCAGCGGCTCTTGGTGCTGAAAAATTACTTTTAATGACTGATGTTCGTGGTCTTTTAAAGGATAAGGATGACGAAAACACTCTTATTCATGTTGTAAATGTTAGTGAAGTGCCACAACTTAAATCTCAGGGCATTATTAAGGGCGGTATGATTCCCAAAATTGATTGTTGTGTTGAGGCAGTTCGTCGTGGCGTTAAGCGTACGCATATTATTGATGGTAGAATCCCACATTCAATTCTCATAGAAATGCTTACTGATAGTGGTATCGGTACAATGTTCCTTTAATGGTGATAAATATGAATATAAATGTTATTAAAAATCAGGCACACAACTCTTTAATGCCTACATACGCACATTTTCCTATTTCTATTGAAAGCGGTAATGGTGCAACTTTTATTGATAGCGAGGGTAACGAGGTTATAGATTTCGGCTCAGGCATCGGCGTAAACTCACTCGGCTATAATAACCAGGGTTGGATTAATGCGGTAACTGAACAATTAGGCAAAGTGCAACATACATCAAACCTTTATTATAATTCTACTGTGGCTGAATATGCTGAAGCCCTTTGCAAAAAAACAGGCTTTAATCGTGTTTTTCTTTGCAATTCAGGTGCCGAGTCTAACGAGTGCGCAATTAAGTTAGCAAGAAAATATAGCTACGACAAATACGGCGAAAATCGTTACAATATAATCACCCTTGTGAATTCATTTCACGGTCGTACAATGGCTACAATTACTGCAACAGGGCAAGAGCATTACCACAAATTCTTTAACCCATTTGTGCAGGGCTTTAAATATTGCGAATCAGGTAATACAGAGCAGTTTTTAGAGTTAGCTGATGACACAGTTTGCGCAATAATTGTTGAAATTGTGCAAGGTGAGGGTGGCGTAGTTCCTACTGATTACGATTTTCTTAAAACTATTGAAAGTGTTTGCAAAGAGAAAGACATTCTTCTTATAGTTGACGAAGTACAAACCGGTATGGGTAGAACAGGTAAGCTTTTCGCATACCAACACGTAGGAGTTACACCTGATGTTGTAACAAGTGCAAAGGGGATTGGTAACGGTCTTCCAATGGGTGCTTGTCTTTGTAATGAGAAATGTGCTAATATATTAACTGCAGGTACACACGGAACTACCTTTGGCGGAAATCCTGTTGCTTGTGCAGGTGCAAAATATATTCTTGATACTCTCACACCTGATTTCTTAAATGAAGTTGCACAAAAAGGGGAGTATATAAGAGCAAAACTTGCAGGTATAACTGAAATTGCTTCAGTCAGCGGTCTTGGAATGATGCTTGGCATTGAATTAAAGACTAAAAACGCAGGTGAAATCGCAAAAAAATGCAGTGAGAACGGACTTTTAATTCTCACCGCTAAAAATAAACTTCGTATGTTACCACCGCTTGTTATTACAAAGGAAGAAATTGACAAGGGTATAGCAATTCTCAAAACTTTCTTGGAGGACTAAACAATGAAACATCTTTTAAGTATGCTCTCTCTTTCAACTGAAGAGATTACTGATATTTTAAATCTTGCTGACCAGCTTAAATACGAAACAAAAAACAACATTAAGCATCATCGTCTCGCAGGACAAACTCTCGGTATGATTTTCCAAAAATCATCAACTCGTACTCGTGTTTCTTTTGAAACTGGTATGTATCAGTTAGGTGGTCAAGCATTGTTCTTGTCAAACCGTGACCTTCAAATCGGTCGTGGTGAGCCAATTCAAGATACTGCTCGCGTGCTTTCACGCTATTTAGACGGTATTATGATTAGAACTTTTGAGCAAAGTGAAGTTGAAAACCTTGCAAAATTTGGCTCTATTCCAATCATTAATGGTCTTACTGACTTTTGCCATCCTTGTCAGGTACTTGCTGACCTTATGACAGTCCGTGAGCATAAAGGCCATTTAGACGGACTAAAAATGACATATATCGGTGACGGTAACAATATGGCAAACTCTCTTATCGTGGGCGGTCTTAAAATGGGTATGGATGTTCCAGTTGCTTGTCCTGAAAACTTTGACCCTGACCCAAGAGTACTCACATTTGCAAAAGATTATAGCGGATTTGGTCTTTACCGTGACCCTATTGAAGCTT
>JAZKXL010000042.1:0-4031 GCA_045611635.1 Candidatus Fimenecus sp.
AAATAAATCTTAAACTTTACGGGTGGATGAATTCATCTTCATCCACCTTTAATTAACCTATTAAATTGAGGTGATTTTAATGGATATTATGCAGGCTAAAGAAACTGTTATCAGAGCAGGTCATGAGCTTATCGCAGCAGGACTTATCGCTCGTACATGGGGTAACATTTCTTGCAGAATCAGCGAAACACAGTTTGTAATCACACCAAGTGGTCGTGCTTATGATACTTTAACTCCTGAAGAAATCGTGCTTGTAAATATTGAAGACCTTGAATATGAAGGTGAAATTAAGCCATCAAGTGAAAAAGGTATTCACGCAGCTTGCTATAAGCTTCGTCCTGAAGTAAACTTTGTTATTCATACACATCAGGTAAACGCTTCAATCGTTTCTGCTCTTGGTATGGATATTAACAATGTTGATGGCGAAAATGCACAGGTAGTTGGTACAAACCTTCCTATTGCATCTTATGGTCTTCCTGGCACAAAGAAGCTTCGCAAAGGCGTTATTGACGCAATCACTCGTTCAGATGCTAAAGCAGCAGTTATGGCTCACCACGGTGCAGTTTGCATGGGTGTTGACTATGAAGATGCATTCAATGTTGCACAGAAGGTTGAAGATATTTGCGAACAATACGTTATGGACAAATACACTTCACTTGCAGGCAAGGTTGCTGATAATCTTACAGCAATCAACGATTATGTAGTTGAAAAGTTCACAAAGAAACCATCAAATGCTCCTGAATTCCCTGCTTGTAAGAGTGAGCGTGACGGCTCTGTTTTCAATATTTCTTTGGTTGATGGCGACGGCGCTATTACAAGAATCGACATTGAAACAGGTAACATTATCGCTGGTGACGCAAACAATGAATCAATCGAGCTTCACCGTGCAGTTTACAAGAAACGTGCAGATGTAAACTTTATTTCTCATTCAAAAGACCCTTACACAGTTGCTTGCTCAAAAATGGGCAAAACAATGCGTCCACTTATTGACGACTTTGCTCAGATTGTTGGTGTTACTGTTAAGAGTGCAAAGTATGACCCTAATAACTCACTCCAGACTTCAAAGAAGGTTGTTAAAAAGCTTAAGGGCAGAAATGCAGTTCTTCTTGAGAATAACGGTCCTCTTTGCGTATCAGGTAGCGAATATGATGCAGGTGCTATTGAGTTCATCACAAACAAAGGTGCAAAGATTCAGATTAGCGCACAGATGTTTGAAAAGGTTGAACCAATTAACCCACTTGAAACAAGAATTATGCGTCTTGTTTACAAACTCAAGTATTCAAAACAGGCTGGCAAATAAAGCTTAATACAAAAAATTAAGGAACTCTTGTTTTCAAGAGTTCCTTTTATTTTGCCCTAATTAAATGTTGCGAAAACCAAATAAAATTGAATTGTTTTTTCGCAAGACAATCTCGCCGAAACGAAGCTGTATCAGGTATACCGCAAGTTGAGAGCGAGGAAGTATTGCGGAAAAAGAATCAATTTTCCTCAAAAGAGCCAGTGTATAACTGATAATATTTACCCTTTTGTGAAATAAGGTCGTCGTGGTCACCACGCTCAATAATTCGTCCTTTTTCAAGCACCATAATTGCATTTGCATTTCTTACAGTTGAAAGACGGTGAGCAATAACAAATACTGTTCTCCCCTCCATAAGCGCATCCATACCTTTTTCAATTTGCTTTTCAGTTCTTGTATCGATTGAACTTGTTGCCTCATCAAGAATAAGCACAGGTGGGTCGGCAACTGCGGCACGAGCAATTGAAATCAACTGTCTTTGACCTTGTGAAAGGTTTGAGCCATCTCCTGTAAGCATTGTATTATAGCCATCAGGAAGATTTTCAATAAACGAGTGTGCATTTGCAATTTTTGCTGCTTCTACAATTTGCTCATGTGTAGCTTCAAGATTACCGTAACGAATATTATCTTCGATAGTACCTGTAAACAAGTGAGTGTCTTGTAAAACAATACCCAAAGAGCGTCTTAAATCGTTCTTTTTAATCTTTTGAACATTTATGCCGTCATAACGGATTTTACCCTTTTGAATTTCATAAAAACGATTTATAAGATTTGTAATTGTTGTCTTACCCGCACCTGTTGAGCCAACAAATGCGATTTTTTGACCAGGTTTTGCATAAAGCGAAACGTCATGAAGCACTGTTTTTTCATCAGTGTAACCGAATGTAACATCTTCAAAAACAATGTCACCTGCAAGGCGTGTGTATGTGATTGTGCCGTCACCATGAGTGTGTTTCCAAGCCCAAATGCCTGTATGCTTTTCGGCTTCTTCAATTTCGCCCTTATCGTTAAGCTTTGCATTGACAAGCATTACATACCCCTCATCAACCTCGGGTTTTTGGTCAATAACCTCAAAAATTCTTTCGGCACCAGCAAGAGCCATAAAAGCATTGTTGAATTGTTGGGTTATGTTTGAAATTGGTTGCATAAAGCTTCTTATATACTGTAAAAAAGCAACAATTGTACCCGGTGACATAGCAATTTTAATTGCTAAAACACCACCAAGTGCTGCAGCAAGTGCATAAGCTATATGCGAAAGGTTATTCATAATTGGGCCTAACATATTTGCAAAGGTATTTGCGCTTGTTGATGCTTTGCGAAGCTTTTCGTTTATTTCATCAAAGTGAGCTTCAACCTCTTCTTCATGGTTAAATACCTTAACAACCTTTTGACCTTCAATAATTTCTTCAATATAGCCGTTTACAGCACCCAAATCTTCTTGCTGTTTCTTAAAGAAGAATGCGCTCTTCTTACCTAAAGTTTTTGTAATTATTACCATTACAATAACTACGCCTATAACAACAATTGTCATTTGCCAACTTAAAAACAGCATAATGAAGAACGAACCAATAATCATAATACCTGATGAAATAAATTGTGTAACACCTTGGCTTATGAACATTCTAAGTGTTTCAACGTCATTTGTGAAACGACTCATAATTTCACCGTTTGGTCGTGAGTCAAAATAACTAATTGGCAAATCCGAAAGTGAGTCAAACAAATCTTTGCGGATTGTATTAAGTGTACGTTGTGTAAGCCATACTGAGCATTTTGATTGTCCGTATGATGCAATAGCGCCACCAATAAACACTATCGACATAATGCCCATCATTTTGAAAAGCCCTGCAACTAACTCCCCTTCAAACTTTTGACCAATAAGCGGAGTTAAGTAATCATCAATAATTGGCTCAATGAAAAGTGCGCCTGAAACTGATGCAAGTGAGTTAATAGCGGCAAAAAGAAGCATACCAATAAACAAACCTTTTTGCCTTAAAATATATCCTAATAATCTACGTATTGTGCCTTTTGTGTTTTTAGGTTTTTGCACGGGGCGGCCTCTACCGCGGTTTCCCGGTCCTCCCATAGGTCCTGCCATTAGTTGCCACCTCCTTGCAAGTCAAAATCATCGCTACCTTTTTGTTGTGATTCATAAATATCTTTATAAATTTCATTACGCTCTAACAACTCGTTGTGAGTGCCGATATCATTTATTTCACCTTTGTCCAAAATAATAATCTTATCGCAATCCTCAACTGATGAAATTCGTTGTGCAATAATAATCTTAGTTGTATCAGGAATACACTGGCGAAGTCCTTTGCGAATTTTAGAGTCAGTAAATGTGTCAACCGCACTAGTTGAGTCATCAAGAATAAGAATTTTTGGCTTTTTGAGAATTGCACGAGCAATACAAAGTCGTTGCTTTTGTCCACCAGAAACGTTGGTGCCACCCTGACTTAAATCAGTATTGTAACCTTCAGGGAATGATGAAACAAATTCGTGAGCGTCGGCAATCTTACACGCTTCAATTAACTCTTCATCAGTTGCATTTTTGTTACCCCAACGAAGATTTTCAGCAATAGTGCCTGAGAAAAGCACATTCTTTTGAAGCACCATACTAACCTCTTCACGAAGGGCATGGATTTTGTATTCTTTAACATTAACACCGCCAACAAGCACTTGACCTTCAGTAACATCATAAAGTCGTGGAATAAGCTGTACAAGACTTGTTTTAGCG
>JAZKXL010000043.1:0-3833 GCA_045611635.1 Candidatus Fimenecus sp.
ATAATCACCATAAGTGAGAAAAGAATAATACAAACCATTGTGATAAATGGGAATAAATATGACGGATTAGAAAAATTAAAACCACCATTTATAATACCCATAATAACACTTATGAGTGTAATGTTTTCACCATCGTTTACCTTAAACATTGGCAAACACATCCAAACAAGTGGACTAAACATAAGTATAAATCTTGTGATTTGCAAAGGTCCACCAAATGCGGATATTTTGATATTGTTTAATACTCTTTCAACTGCTTCTTGCTCTTTCATTGCTTTTTCGTGGTCGGCTTTAAGGCGATTATCAAGGTCGTAATACACAAGATTAGTACCACATTTAGGGCAGTTTTGTTTCATATAAAAAGGTGATAATTTTTCGTTGCATTTTGGACAATTACTCATTTTCGACACCTCCTGAAACTTTTGCTGAAAGTTTAGCTCTACGCTCAGCCATTTCTTCACGAACTTTTTGAAGTTTTTCACCTGTAAGGTCATACCAAATATATGGAATAAGTGGTAACAAACCTAAAATAGCAGGTGCTAATGTGAACATACCCCAAATAAGAGTATCGGTGTATTCGTATGCCTTAACGGTCATTGTTTCAGTTTCGCTGATTTGCACAAATGAAAGACCGATTATTGGAAGAAGCAAGTTGCCAAGTGTGCCTGAAATTGAGCCGGTAAGTTTACCAACAAATGTAAGCACTGAGAATGAAACACCTTCGTTTCTTTCACCTGTTTTCCATTCCATATAGTCAATTGTATCACCAATCATTTCAGTAGGGATAACCATATTGATAGTGTTAAAGAAACTGAAAAGGAAATTTTGTATCATAAGAAGTGGCACAACAACCCAAAGGTTTGTGAAGCACTTAACACCAACAAGGAAAACAACAATTCCACAAACAAGTCTTACAAATCCATTAAGAAAAATAATTTGTCTATTGTCAAATTTCGCTTTAACTTTTGGAATAAGAAGATACGTAATAAATCCTAAAATTGTACCAGGTAAATAAATGATGATGGTAAGAGAATTCATTTGCACAACTTCTGAATAGTAATATGCCTGAAAGAATCCACCTATACCACTAACGGCAGCAAGTACATTACCGATAACAATCAAAAGAAGAGGTTTATTTCTTATAAGTGCTTTAAATCCATCAAGAATACTTGGCTCTTTAATAGTTTGAACAACTCTCTCTTTTGTGCAAATGCCTGAAAGTGAGAAAAGTGCCATGCCAAAAGTACCTGAAATTATTGCCATAAGCAAAAACACTTGTGAAAGCGAAAGTGGAATAACCTTATTATTGCTTAAGTCCATAAGAACTGTAAGAATTGTTGTAGAAAGTCCACCAATAATGCCTGAAATAAATCTTGCTGATGAAATAACTCTTGTACGGTCAGAAGGGGATGGACTTATTGCTGCACTCATACCCCAAAATGGAACGTCACCTAAGGTGTAAAAAAGTTCCCAAATAAAATATGTTATAAACATATAAATGATTTTTGCAACAGTTTCGGTATTGTTACCAAGAAGTTGTGGACCTGCAAAAAGCATAATTGTTGCAATACCTAACGGAATAGGAACAATTAAAAGATATGGGCGAAGTTTACCGTATCTTGTTCTTGTTTTGTCAATAATTGTGCCCATAAGTGGGTCGTTAAAGGTGTCCCAAAGCCCTAAAAAGAGCATCATTGCTGCAACGGCTTCAGGTGGCACACCAAAAACTTTTACAAAGAAAAGTGAAAGGTAACTACCTGCAATAATGTTGTAGCCAAAACATTGACCTGCATTTGCAATACCATAAGCAGTCGTTTCTTTTACGCCAACATAACGGATATCGCCATTATTTTGTGCCATAATTATTTTCTCCTTCCCTTATTTCTATGGCGGATTGCACCGCCCTTATCGTTAAGAAGATATGTGTTTTTGCAATTAAGATATGTAATTTTTTCTTTAAGATTTTCTTTGTATTGGAACTTGCGACCACTGATTTTATCATAAAGGTCACAACTGAGTGTGCATTCAGTTGTTTCATTATTTGCAGTAACTGCAAGAATTAAAATCTCACGGTCAACAGGTAATGTAAGCTTGTCGTCACTGACTTCTACCTCTACATTCCAGAATAATAACTGCTCACATTGAGCATCACCATCATAGGTGTGTGAGTGTGTGAATTCATAGCCAAGTTTGCCTTCTTTTGTGAATGCAACCTCTTTGAAATCATATAAATCCCAACCAGCATAGTATTCACGAATGTCGTTTATTTTGTATGCACGCTCGCCAAATTTTACAAACTTATCACCATTAAGTGATGCCATAAGAATGTTCACTTTCTTTGTGCCGGTAGGAAGTAATATTGACTGACCACCACAAATCATTGCTTTACCTGAAATTTCAAAAGGAATACCATTTGAGATGATTTTTTTAGGAGTAATTTCTTGTGGAATTGTCTTGTTTATTACCGGTAAAGTGCCCATTGGCTTTGCATTTGTTGAGAACGCATTAATGTTATTGATAATATTAACACTTGAAGCAACAACTTTTGCATCAGCCATTTTTACTTTAACTGCAAATGTCTTGATTTCGTATGGTTTTAAGTTAAATACAAGGTTACCATCAACAAGATTAACATCATCAATATGCTCTTCAGATGCATAAATTTCACGAGCAGAAAGGATTTCACAGTTAAGTGAAAGTGTAACGCCTTTTTGCTCTTTCTTTTCACTTTCATTAACACGAATAACAATTTCATCACTGTTTTCGGCTTTTTTAATTGCGCGGATTATTGCATTGCCTGAAAGTGCGCCAAATGAGTATTCGCTACCAAGTGCACCCTCGTGACTAGAACATACAAAACTTGCCATAGGCATTACAAAATTACGTGCTTCACATTGAGTGTCATAACCAACAGTGCCTTTGTGTGAATAAATGCCGTATGAATAACGGTTAAGCCCTAATTCCATCATAGATTGCATACTGTCAACCTTGTAATTCTTAAGTGGAGTATGCATAAGAGTAAGGCGGAGTGTGTTATCATCAAACTTATCCCAACCATATTTACATTCACTGATAATTGAAATGCCGAAATTTTTGCTATTGTCAGTAATATCTGCCCATTTTTGTGCAGGCACTTCAAATAACTTATCATTCATATTGCCACGCTTAATTGCACCAAGTCCCAAGTCATAAGTAGCAACAGGATTACTTGCAGTAAGTGGGAATACTTCTTTTGCAAGGTGGCGTTTGCTACGCCATTCAGTTTCAGTGTAAACCTCAACAACTTTTCCACCTTTGCTTAATGCAACAATTGATGTAAATGTGCTTTCACCAAATGTTTTCACAATTTCTACTGCAACTCTACAAGGACCATTTTCAACAACCTTGATTGTCTTGATTTTTGCGGTATGTTGTGGCTCACGGTTTAATTCTTCAAAGTTTAACTCCCAAGCAGGCCAGTCCTTGCTACCATTGTAGTCAAATATGCCAGTTGTTATTGGTTTTTTAAGAAGTTCAACTTTTAAATCTTTGTCAAGAATTGAAGCAATATCACCGTTGCCGTTGAATTTTACTATATATTTTTCATTTTCAATTTCGTTTATTGATGCTGAAAGTTTTGATTTAACAGAACACTTTTTCATTCTTAAATCAAACACTTTGTAGCCCATAGGTGGCACAGTAACGCTCATAAGAATTGTAGCAACACCAAATTGAACGTCAGCAATTTGTGCAGGGTATTCGTTGCCATCAGCATCATAAACAGTAACATTTTTGCCACAATTTTTAGCAGGAATTTTAACGGTTACAACGCTTGTGCGTTCATATTCCATAGG
>JAZKXL010000044.1:0-25481 GCA_045611635.1 Candidatus Fimenecus sp.
CTCGACACAAGGGTTTGGAGTTTTGCCGTTTTCATAGCACTCAATGAACTTATCAATAACCTGTTTTTTGAATTCTTCTTTAAGTGGGAAAATATAAAAAGGCATACCGAGTTTATCGGCAACTGCTTTTGCATCACTGCAATCCCCTTCGGAATACAGTTGCATTGTAGCACCGACACATTGGTAGCCTTCATTTTTCATAAGTAAAGCAGCGACGGAGCTATCAACTCCGCCACTCATAGCAATAACTGCTTTTTTCATATTTTCACCCAAGTTCAAGCATTTTATCAATGCACTTTTTGGCTTTTTTGATTGTTTCTTCATCTAATGTGATTTCTTCGCCGCCATTACCCACTATCGTGTTATAAAGGTCAACAAGAGTTGTAGCTTTCATATCAGGACAAATAAGTTTTGGTGAAAGCGCAAAGAAATTTTTATTAGGACATTCATATTGCAAAGATTCAGCAATACTGATTTCAGTACCAATAATAAAGTTTTTGTGATTACTTTCTTTTGCAAACTTCATAATACCTGTTGTTGAGCCAACATAATCAGCCAATTCAACCACTTCAGGTTTGCATTCAGGGTGCACAAGAAGAAGTGAATCAGGATAATATTCTCTTGCCTTTTTAACATCTTCGGCAGTAATTTGACCGTGAATTGGGCAACCACCGTTTACAAACTTGAATGTTTTTTCAGGCAATTGTTTCGCAACGAAATCACCGAGATTACAGTCAGGAATAAAAAGAATTTTATCGTTTGAAAGCTTGCTTACGACATTAACCGCTGATGCGGATGTTACACAAACATCACAAACCGTTTTAAGTTCAGCAGTTGTGTTGATATATGCTACAACTGTATAATCAGGGTTTTCTTTTTTAACCTGTTCAATGTATTCTTTACTCATTTGCTCAGCCATTGGGCAACCTGCCACAGGACTTGTAATATAAACTGTTTTCTCAGGTGAAAGAATTTTTACAGTTTCAGCCATAAAGCGTACACCGCACATAACTACAGTTTTTGCATCAGTTTTTGATGCTTCAACACTTAACTGAAAGCTGTCACCTGTAAAGTCAGCAATTTCGATAATTTCACGAGCAACATAGCTGTGAGCAAGAATACAAATATCTCTTTCTTCTTTTAATTGCAAGATTTTTTCTTGCATTTCTTTTACTGTCATTTTAATCTTCCTTTTAGGGATTAATGGTGATGTTCTTCAAACTCAAAATCTGCTTTGTTATATTCTATACCGTTTTTGTCGTAATAATCCTTAACGGCTGCTTTAATTGCTTGCTCAGCAAGTACTGAACAGTGAATTTTAACTGCAGGAAGTCCATCAAGTGCCTCAACAACTGCCTTATTTGTAAGTTTAAGTGCTTCGCTCAATGGCTGACCCTTAATCATATCAGTTGCGATTGAACTTGTTGCGATTGCTGATGCACAACCGTAAGTATTGAATTTAACATCTACTATAATATCGTTCTCAATTTTGAGATACATTTTCATAATATCGCCACATTTTGCGTTACCAACTTCTCCCACACCATTAGCGTCGTCAAGTTTACCTACGTTATGTGGATTTGTAAAATGTTCCATTACTTTTTCTGAATATTCCATTACATTAAACCTCTTTCTTTTTGTATCTTTTCCCACAATGGTGACATATCACGAAGGCGGTCAATAATTGGGGGTAATTTTTCTAAAATATAATCCATTTCTTCAGGTGTATTATCTTCACAAAGACTTAAACGGAGTGAACCATGTGCAACTTCGTGTGGAAGTCCAATTGAAAGTAAAACGTGGCTTGGGTCAAGTGAACCTGAAGTACATGCTGAACCTGAAGAAGCACTAATACCCATTAAATCAAGGTAAAGAAGAAGTGACTCACCTTCTACGCCTTCAAAACAAGCACTAACATTACCAGGGAGTCTATGCTCACGGTCACCATTGATACGACTTAAATCAATTTTAAGAATACCTTCAATGAGTTGTTCTCTCAAAGCCACAAGTTTCTTTGTGTTTTCTTCCATATGGTCACAAGCATCTTTGAGTGCTGTTGCCATACCAACGATTGCGGGAACATTTTCAGTACCTGCACGACGATTTTTCTCTTGTGCACCACCTTCAATAAGGTTTGGAAGACGGATACCTTTTTTGCAATAAAGTCCGCCAACACCTTTTGGTCCGTGGAATTTGTGACCTGAGAAAGACATCATGTCAATATTATCGGCTTTAACATCAACAGGTACATGACCAACTGCTTGAACAGCATCAGTGTGGAAAAGAACGCCTTTTTCACGACAAACTGCACCGATTTCACGAATTGGCTGAATTGTACCAATTTCGTTGTTAGCATACATAATTGTAACAAGTGCAGTATCATCTTTAATAGCGTTTTTAACATCCTCTACTTTCACAAGTCCGTTTTCATAAACATCAAGAAGTGTGATTTCAAAACCCTCTTTTTCCAACACATTAAGAGTGTGCAAAACTGCATGGTGTTCAAATTTTGAACTGATAATATGCTTCTTGCCCTTTTTTGCCATTAAGTAAGCAGCACCTTTAATTGCCCAGTTATCACTTTCGCTACCACCTGATGAAAAATAAACATCATTAGGGTCAGCGTTGATACATTCAGCAACTGTGTTACGTGCATCTCTTACAACGTGAAAAGCATCTTGCCCTACACTATGCAAACTTGATGGATTACCGTAAGTTTCTTGGAAACATGGCATCATTGCATCAAGTGCTTTTTTTGATATTTTTGTTGTTGCAGCGTTATCTGCATAAACTTTCATATTTTCAACTCATTTCTATTTCATAGTAACTTACTGTGAATTCGTATATATCATACTACTTCACTATGAATTTGTCAATTATAATATAGCCATATTTTGACTTATTTTGCAAAGAATTTTTCGGCAATTCTTACTGATGACATTGCATCTTTACCGTAAAAGTGTGCGCCTATTGTTTTTGCATAATCCTCGGTCAACACAGCACCACCTACCATTACAGCGGTATTAGGACATTCTTCTTTTAAAAGCCGAATTGTTTTTTCCATTGATGGTACTGTTGTTGTCATAAGAGCGGAAAGTCCAACTAACTTTATGTTTTCTTCCTTCGCTTTTGCAACAATGGCTTCAGGAGTTATGTCTTTACCCATATCGATTACCGAATACCCGTAATTTTCAAGCAATACTTTAACAATATTTTTACCGATATCATGAATATCACCTTCAACGGTTGCTATAAGTATTCTACCTTTTTCTTCAGTTTTAGTGCCACTATTTACAATATGCTCTTTAATTACCGCAAAGCTTACTCCCGCAGTTTCAGCGCTCATTAAAAGACTTGGCAAGAATATTGTATTTTCTTCAAACCCCTTACCCACTTCATTTAGTGCGGGAATTAAAATATTATCAATTATTTCAATAGGTGCTTTTGTTTCTAACTCTTTTTTAGTGAGCTCGTGCGTCTCGGCTTTAAGGCCTTTGATAATTGCAGTTTTCAAATCAACATCAGTTGATTTTGTTTCGTTCTTTGTTTCAGTAACATTCTCTATATATTGTTCAAAGTTGGCATCAAGGCCATTCAATGCACAGTATGAATAAAAACTATTCATCATAGCATCACTTTTTGGATTTATAATACCTGCGCTAAGTCCCTTTTGCATTGCAAGAGTAAAGAAAGACGAATTGAGAAGTTCACGATTTGGAAGTCCAAAAGATACATTTGATACGCCGAGTACAGTTTTAACACCTAATTCATTTGTAAGTCTTTCAATGCACTCTAAAGTGATTTTTGCATTATTTTTATTAGTGCTGACAGTCATACAAAGCGGGTCAAACACAAGGTCTTTTTTCTCAATTTCATATTCTTTTGCTTTGTTTATAATTCGCTTCGCTATATCTATTCTACCCTGAACAGTTTCAGGAATTCCACTTTCGTCAAGGGTTAAGCAAACAAGCACACCACCGTATTTTTTAACAAGTGGGAAAACTTCTTCCATAACTTTTTCTTTGCCATTTACGGAGTTAACCATTGCTTTACCGTTATATATTCGAAGTGCTTTTTCCATAGCAACCGCATCAGATGTATCAATTTGCAAAGGCGTATTGAGAATGCTTTGAAGCCCCATAACTGCATTTTGCATCATAGTTGGTTCATCAATTTCGGGAAGTCCTACATTAACATCAAGAATATGTGCACCTGAGTCAACTTGAGTCACACCCTCACGGTAGATATAGTCCATATCATTATTACGGAGTGCTTCTTTGAGCATCTTTTTGCCGGTAGGGTTAATTCTTTCGCCAATAATTATTGGTTTATCTTGAAAAACTACAGTTTTTGAATATGATGTAACTGCAGTAATTTGTTTTTTGTTGATTTTTGTGATTTTCTCATTTTTGCACAAATCAATCATTGCTTTGATATGCTCAGGAGTTGTGCCACAACATCCACCCAAAGCACAAGCACCACTTTTAAGAATTAGTAGTTGTTTTTGCGCAAATTCTTCAGGAGTTACGTTGTAAGTTGTAATACCATTAACACTTACAGGAAGCCCCGCATTTGGTTGCACGAAAAGTGGTGTACTTGAATACTTTGTCATTTCTTTTAATAGTTCAAGCATTTGGTCAGGACCAAGTCCACAATTCATACCAATACCGTCAACGCCTAAGCCCTCAAGAGTGATTATTGCGGTTTTAATGTCCGCTCCAGTTAAGAGCTTTCCATTTGTATCAAAAATCATTGATACAAGCACAGGCAAATCCGTATTTTCTTTTGCGGCTAATACTGCTGCTTTGATTTCGTACAAATCACCCATTGTTTCAATGAAAATAAAATCGGCGCCTGCATTTTCACCTGCGATTACTTGTTCTTTATAAAGGTCATAAGCGGTTTCAAATTCTAAATCGCCATAGGGCTTTAAGAGTTTACCTAAAGGACCTAAATCTTGAGCAATAAAAGCTTGTTTGCCACTTTCTTTGATTGCATTTTTTGCAATTTCAATAGCTTTTGTGATAATTTCGGTTACATTCGGGAATTTAAGTGAATTTGCACCGAAGGTATTGGTTGTGATTATGTTACAACCTGCATCTAAATACGACTTATGCACTCTTGCCACGATTTCGGGAGAGTTTATATTAAGATTTTCAGGCAATTCGCCTTTTTGAAGTCCGTTTTTTTGTAATTCAGTGCCCATTGCACCATCAAAAAACAATATTGAATTGTTGAAATGTTCAATAAATTTCATAATATCAATCCTTTGTTACGCCTATAAATGCTGTAACTGTTTTTGTGGGAGTCATTAAGAAACTTTCCGAAAGCGTTACTCCCATTTGCTTTGTCATTGGTAAAAGCTTGAAAAAATCTTCTTGTGATGAAATATCAAGTCCGCCATAACCTGGACTAAAACGATATTTGTGGTCACCTTTTATTGTGTTTTTAAGTTCATCACAAGCAATATCACAAAGATTTTCAACTAGCGATGCGCCTACACAATGCACAATACTTGTCATTGCCGCATCAGTTACGGAATATTTTCGCACAAGGGTATCAGCACCAACGCCAAGGGTTGCACCAAAAAGAATAATACTTGTTGAGTCTTTTAAGTGGTTTAAGAGTTTTGCACTCTTAAATTCGATTCCGTCAATGATTATTCCATCAGTTGTTCTTGTAAATTCATATTCTTTATAGATATATTTAGGGGTAATCACCTTGCAAAGTTCACAATATGCATCTTCACAAAGTTCGCAAATTGCTTCACTGGGGCTTACACCATGTTTATAACCCATATATCTTGCAGCTTCGTGTAAATCGTATTTTAACAACATCCACAATTACCCTTTTCTTTTTGTTTATCTACGAGATATTGCAAAGTGATTGAATCAACAACTTTGTTAACTGCATCAAGTACACATTGCCAAATTTCAAGAGTTACACAGTCCATGCAATTTTCACAAGGATTGTCGTCAGTTTCAAGACAAGCAACAGGAGCAAGACTACCCTCAGTTACTCTTAAAATTTCACCTACTGTGTATTCAACCGGCTCACGAGTAAGTTTGTAGCCACCTTGTGCACCACGAGTGCTTTCAACAAGGTTTTCTTTTGCAAGAAGTTTAATGATTTGTTCAAGGTATTTTTCACTTATGTTTTGTCTTGTTGCAATAGATTTTATTGAGATATAACCCTCATCTTTATGAATTGCAAGGTCGGTCATAAGGCGAAGTGCATATCTACCTTTTGTTGAGATTTTCATAATATCTACACCCTTTTAGAGTAGTTTTTATTGTTATGGAAATAATATACTACAAAATTACTAGGAATTCAAGAGTTAATTCATATAAAGTTGGTGGGAATTCGGTTTTGAATGCAAAATGTAGGTCATCCTAAGGAATTTAACGACGAAGAATCTTTGTTGGGTTTTTTGTTCACTTTGGGAGAGATTCTTCGCTTAGCTTAGAATGACATTATAAAACAGTTAGACAAACTCAAATTTACATGAATCATTCAAGCAAAGAAAAAGCGTGGCAAAAAGCCACGCTACACTTATTTAGTTTCAGTTTTTGCTTTGTCTTTTTTTTGCAGGGTTGTTTGTATTCATTGAGTTACGATAAACTACAAATCGGCAATATAAATATTCTGTAACAAGGTTGCAAGACATTGTTACAACTTCAACTATGTAGTTATTAACTCCTGCATTTTCGGCTAACTGACCAAGATAAAGAGAAACAGGAGTGAATACACAATAGAAAAGTGCCACTTTGAGCATTGCAACGGGTACATTTGTTGCGGACTTAAATGTAAATTTACGATTTACTGTAAAGTTATAAAGCACTGACAAAATAAGTGATGGAAGATACGCTTTCCAGTGCTCACAATTTGTAAGCTCGTGAATGATTGTGTATGACACAATTTGAATAATACCTGCACCCATTGAGAATGCAACAAATTTTGCTATTTGGATTATAGTTTCTTTAGTAGAAAGTTTTTGGTTTGACATAATATAATCCCCCATTATATTTCCGGTTTGAATGCTGGCATAAGCTGGAGTTTGAATTGATTTATTCTATGTTTGTAATCAATAAGCTCTTTCTTTGCTTGGTCTTCTATTTCACCTGTACGAATATATTTATCAAGCTCGGCATAAGTAAATCCAAGATTATCTTCATCAGTTTTGCCACAAAGTCCGTCAATTGGAGTTTTCTCAACAAGATTTTCAGGAAGTTCTAAAAGATGACCGATTTGTTTCATTTCGGCAACTGTTAAGAATGAACAAGGGCTGAAATCTCCTACTGAATCACCATAACGAGTTGAATAGCCAACCCAATCTTCTGAAAGATTACAAGTATTTGCCACACGACCATTAACTGACTGACTAACTGCATAAAGAGTTGTCATTCTTACTCTTGGTGGAATATTTTGCACAGTTTGTGGTGTGATTTCTAAGTCTTTTGGAAGATTATTCATAAGTCCATCAACTGTGTCTTTAATATTTACTGTATAATTTTTAATTCCAAGATGCTCTACAAGTTGTTTTGCACAATCAATATCATGCTGCTCGCCACAAGGCATAAGCACACCTATTACACGGTCTTTGCCTAATGCTTCAACACAAAGGGCAGCTACGATTGAAGAATCTTTACCGCCTGAAATGCCTACAACTGCATTGCAATCTTTTCCGTTTTTTTCGAAAAAGTCGCGAATCCACGCTACACATTCATTTTTTACTTTTAGTGCATCAAATTGATACATAATATCACACTCCGATATTAGTATTGTACCACTTTTTTATATAAGTTTCAATATAAAAAACACCCTCATACGAGGGTGTCAAAATATATTTAGTTTCCGCCAAGTTTGATGTTTATTCCGCCATCACTACCATTTGTTGCTGTTGGCATATATGGAATAAGCTCTTGAGCAATTTGCCAAATTGGCATTGACTGAATATAAACTTTACCGGGTCCTGTAACTCTTGTGTGGAATAAGCCCTCTCCACCAAAGAAAATATTTTTTGCACCTTTAATTGATTGTACGTCCATTGTGCAAGTTTCGCTCATTGCTGCAAGATATCCAGTATCAACAATAAGACTTTCACCGGCGCCTAATGTATATTCTACACAATGACCATCTATTTCCAGGAAAACTAAACCATAACCTGTGATTTTTTGCATAATAAAACCTTCGCCACCGAATAAACCTTTACCAAGTTTTCGTTGGAAATAGACGGACAATTCAAGGCCTTTTTCCATAGCAAGAAAGCCCTTTTTTTGAACGATAATTCCGTTGCCTGGAGTTACCTCATAAGGAATAATTGAACCGGGAAATCTTGATGCAAAAGCAATCATCCCCGTTCCGCCTTGTGCGGTATATTCATTCATAAAAAGTGAGTCACCTGAGAAAAGACGACCAAGTGCTTTTTTAACTCCGCCACCTGAATTTGTTTCCATGTGCATATTAGGACTCATCCAACTCATTGCACCACTTTCAGAAACAAGTACTTGACCTTGTTCCGGATAACAAGTTACTACTGGCAAATGCCCACCTTCGATTTTATAATTTAACATCAAAATCCCTCCCTATTCTTTATGATTTTATTTTAACTGTATAAATAAATTTTGTCAATAAAAATGAATCGGTTTGATAAATTATAGTTTATCGAGATGTTTGGAGTTATGTGTCATTCTGAGGAACGAAGTGACGAAGAATCTCTATTGGTTGATATGTTACCATTGGGGAGATTCTTCGCTACGCTCAGAATGACCTACTCCTTTAATCATTTTGTTAGACAAACTATAATTTATAATTACATATAAAAAACACCCTATGACATTACTGCCATAGGGTATTATAAATTAGTCCAAAGGTTTCATTGTTGGGAAGAGTAATACGTCACGGATTGCTGGGCTATCTGTGAGAAGCATTACCATACGGTCGATACCAAAACCGATACCGCCTGTTGGTGGCATACCAAGTTCAAGTGCATAGAGGAAATCCTCATCAGTTGTGTTTGCTTCTTCATCACCAAGAGCAAGAAGTTCTTCTTGTGCCTTAAATCTTTCTCTTTGGTCAATTGGGTCATTAAGCTCTGAATAAGCGTTTGCCATTTCCCAACCATTCATAAAGAATTCAAAACGCTCAACATAGTTAGGGTCTTCTGGCTTTTTCTTTGTAAGCGGAGAAATCTCAATTGGGTGGTCCATAACAAATGTTGGTTGAACAAGATGTTCTTCAACAAATTCTTCAAAGAAGAGGTTAAGGATATCACCTTTCTTATGATGCTTTTCAAATTCAACATGGTGCTCTTTAGCAACTGCATGAGCTTCTTCAGTTGAGTTGATTTCATTAAAGTCAACACCTGAATACTTTTTAACTGCGTCAAGCATTGTGATTCTTTCAAATGGCTTACCTAAATCCATTTCAATACCATTGAAAACGATTTTAGTTGTGCCAAGAACTTCTTGTGCTACATAACGGTAAAGATTTTCGGTTAAGTCCATCATACCATGGTAGTCAGTATATGCCTGATAAAGTTCCATAAGTGTAAACTCAGGGTTATGACGTGTGTCGAGACCTTCATTACGGAAAACACGACCGATTTCGTAAACTCTTTCCATACCACCAACGATAAGGCGCTTTAAGTAAAGTTCAAGAGAAATACGAAGTTTAATATCAGTATCAAGTGCATTGAAGTGAGTTTCAAATGGTCTTGCAGCTGCACCACCTGCATTGTAAACAAGCATTGGTGTTTCAACTTCCATAAAGCCCTCACCATCAAGATATCTACGAACTGCACTGATAATTTTTGAACGGTTAATAAGAGTTTGCTTTGACTCTTGATTCATAATAAGGTCAATGTAGCGTTGACGATATCTCATATCAGTATTTGTAAGACCGTGGAACTTTTCAGGAAGGATTTGCAAGCTCTTTGAAAGAAGAGTCACATTTGTAGCGTGAATTGAAATCTCACCTGTTTTTGTTTTAAATACTTCACCTTCAATACCGATAATGTCACCGATATCAAACTTTTTAAAGCCCGCATAGTCTTCTTCACCAATACTATCACGAGCAACATAAGATTGAATGTTACCTTTAAGGTCTTGAATGTTGCAAAATGATGCTTTACCCATAACGCGTTTTGACATCATACGACCTGCAACACGTACAGTTTTACCTTCAAGCTCATCAAAATTTTCTTTAACAGTTGCACTATGATGAGTTTGGTCATATTTGGTAATTACAAATGGGTCTTTACCCTCTTCTTGTAATACCTTAAGCTTTTCCTGACGGATTCTTTGCTGTTCGCCTAAATCCACTTCAGGTTGAATGTTCTTAATTTCTTCAGCCATTTTAATTCTCCAATTATTTTAAAATCTCAGCAATTTTGAATTCTACTGTGCCTGCAGGTGTCTCAACTGTAACTTTTTCGCCAACCTTATGACCGATAAGTGCTTTACCAACAGGAGATTCATCAGAAATTTTACCAGCTGCTGGGTCTGCCTGAGCAAAACCAACGATTGTGTATGTGTATGACTTTCTTTTTTTGTCAGTAATTTTTACTGTTGAACCAATGTGAACATTTTCGTTGCCAAGTGATTCAACATCAAGAATTTTTGCATTCTTGATAATGTGTTCGATTTCACTAATGCGAGCTTCAAGTTTTGCTTGGTCGTTCATAGCTTCATCATATTCACTGTTTTCTGACAAGTCACCAAAGCTTTTTGCAAGTTTAATCTTTTCAGCTGCTTCTTTTCTACCGTTGACTTTTAAGTCTTCAAGTTCTGCCTCAAGCTGTTTGAGAGCGTCTATTGTAAGTAATGTTTCCTGTGCCATTTTATTGACTCCTTTAATTGGAAATTTAGGCATAACAAAACAAGCAGTCCTGCCGCCCATATAGAACATATTATATTAAAAAATTACCATTGTGTCAAGAGAAAGTAATAGTATCTATATGCTTTTTTTCATTGTTTACTGTTACAACTTCAAAAATGCACTCACCTAATGAAAAAACTCCACAAAGTTCATAAAGTGCCGAGTAAAAACTATACTCTTCTACTCCATTTGGAATAAGTTTTTTATAAATCTCGCTTGCCATTAAATTTTGTGCACTTGTAATATTCAAAAATTCATTTTGGACATTGATGCTTATTATATTTTTTGCTGTATCTATTTTAATTTTAGCACCATCAAATTCTGAAAGCAAAGAAATGCAAAGCCCTGTGTCTTCAAGAATTTTATCACATAGCTTCATGTACTTTTCTTTGTTTTCGGTAACCACTGTAAGTTTTGATGAATATTTTACAAGCTTTTGTGTAAAATCCATACACGTTGCATTCTTATCACAGATGGCAATATGCTGCGGATTTTTATTGAGATTATTATTTGTTAAAATTTTTAAAATTGTATTTTGGAAAGCTTTACTGTATAAAAGATTACTTTTGAAAATACCTATTTCTTTTTTATTTGGTATTTTTACATTGCCATTCAAAACAAGTCTTTTACTGCATTTACCCGCATTTTCAATTACCCTATTCCAATCTATATCACTGCAACATTTTATATCTAACACATAAAATGGTGCACCTTTAAACACAGGTATTGTTTTTAATAAATATTCATCACGATAAAGAAATCTAAATATTTTTTCAAGACATGTACGCTCTTTCTTATCCACATTTAACACACAAAACATAAAAAATCCCTCCGCAACAAAATATGCGAAGGGATTGTAATTTATTTATTAGTTGCTAACTAATGTTACTGCTTTTTGATATTGTGGGTCTTTTGCAAGTGGTGTCATTGGAAGACGTGAGTTTTGTTCAGCAGTAAGTTGAACTTCGTGGTCAGGTTTAAGTCCTGTACCATTAAAGCTTTCGCTCTTATATGGAACAATTTTTGCAACAGTAAGAGCAACTGCACTACCATCACTTAACTCAAAAACTTTTTGCATTGTGCCGTTACCTGCAGTTTTTGTACCTACTAGTGCTGCAATACCAAAATCGCGCAAGTCACAAGCAAACAATTCTGCCGCACCTGATGTGTTTCCATTTACAAGAATGACCATAGCGAAACTACGACTATCCGAGTCAGACGTAAATGTTTCAATAGTTTTACCATTTTTATCAACAGCAGTTGCAAGTGCACCTGTGCCTTCAGTAGCAACAGGAGCGATTAAATCAATACACTCTACTGCATTTTTAATAAGTCCTGTACTTGTGTCACGAACATCAAAAACCACTGATGTTACTGAACTTTCGCTCATATAATCAAGAGCGTCTTCAAGCTGGCTTACAGTTGTGCTATAAAAAGCGGTAATCTTTATATAACCAACATTGTTATTAATGCTGTAATAAACTGACTGTGCCGAATATCCACGAGCAACGGATACAGTTTTTTCAGTTTCGCCACTTTTGAAGGTTACTTGAACATTAGTAAGCTTTTCACCGTCAAGTTTTTTAATAAGGTCTTCATAATTTGAAGAAGTTACCTTAACTGAGTCAACCGCAGTAATAACGTCGCCCTTTTTTATACCTTGCAACTGCGCCGGTGATTTTTCGGAAACTTCAGCAACGTAAATATTATTTGCTTTATTATCATAAACAGCAATAATACCTATACCGCCCTTATCGCCTTTATCTTCAGCAAGATAGTCAGCATATTCAGTTGCAGTCATATAGTAACTATAGCGGTCACCAACACCCTCAACATAACCCTCAGACATCATGGTGTTAAGGTAATTCTCATTCAATTCACCAAAATAATTTTCGCGAACCAAATCATCAATTTCGGATATAGTTGAGTATAAATTTGAACGGTCAGCAACATCCTTGATAATTTTATTATAAACACCCAATGAAAATGTCATTGTAATTGTTATTGCCAATGCAACTGACAATAAAATCAAAGACAACGCTAAGCCCAAAGATATTTTTTTATTCAAAGGACATCATCCTTTACTTTTAAATTTCATCTTACAACACATTAATAAACAAGTGGTGAAGGAAGGAACAACTCCGGATTAGTAGGACTTCCGTTAAGAAGCATTTGGAAGTGAAGATGTGAACCTGCAACCGGATTACTACTTGATGGTCTTGGATAAACCGCTGTACCTGTATTACCTACAAGGGCAATAACATCACCCTGATTTACTGTTTGCCCCGCTGACACATAAAGCACACGACAGTGGGCATAAAGTGTTCTCATACCATTACCATGGTCAATAATTATATAGTTACCGCCTGTTGTTTGATAAGTTGCCGTAACAACCTTACCCGCTGCTACCGCATAAAGTTTTGCACCATTTGTTGTGTAATATGTTTTACCATTTGTAAACACACGGTTTGCAGGAGCACAAAAGTCAACTGATTTCGAGCCACGTGAACTGTGTTGTGCATAGGTTGCTGAATAGTAAACCGATTTATCTTGAATTGGACTTATGTAACCTTTAGCTGAGCGCTTAAAGTTATGATTTCCGCCACTACTTACGTAGCCATCACCGGTTGAACCTGAGTTACCTGCATCGGCCTCTAATTGTTTTTGCCATTCTTGAAACTCTTTTTCAACTTTTTCTTTTTGTTTTTCACCATATGCTTGGTTGTCTTTATATTTTTCAAGAATGTCGTTTTGTTTTCTAATGTTAGAATCAATTTTTTCCTTATCTTTTTCAAGAACTGCTAATTCTTTATCAAGAACTGCCTTTTCTGATTCTACTTCTTTTTTGTCAGCTTCGATTTTAGCTTTACTGCTTTCAAGCTCAGTACGCTTTGCAGTTAAGTCCTTATGCATTTCGTTAAGTTCTTTAATTTTTGATTCAAGACCCTCAACTATTTCATTATCGTGCTTTGCTACTTGGCGAAGAAGTTCACTGCGAGTAAGGAAATCTTCAAAACTTGAAGCATTTAAGAAAATCTCAAGTTCACTCGTTTCGCCCGCCATATACGCAGCTTTTAAACGTTCACCAAGAACGTCATAAGTTTCATCAATCAACTGATTTTGTTTTTCAGTTTTTGCTTCAATTTTTGTAATTTCAATACCAAGTTCTTGAATTCGTTTTTCAAGAGTCTTAATTTCTTGATTAAGTTCGTTAATTTTTTCTCTTAATGGATAAATTTCTTTCTCTTTTGCTGCTACCTTTGCACTAATCGCTGAGTTTTGTTCATCAAGAGCGTCAAGAAGTTCTTGTACATTCTTCTCTCCCGCTTCATTTTTTGAAATATACTCTTCCCAATAATCAATTCTATCTTGATAATCAGATTCGGTTTGAGCAAAAGCAGGGTAAGAAATTGAAGAAGCAAATATAACTAAAGCACAAACAAACGAAAGAAATTTTGTACTATTCTTCACTTACAACACTCCCCTGTTCTTTAAGATATTTGCCCATTGAAATAATACTTCCCACTGAACCAGTAAAGATACCGATAGTCATAAATATTATCAATATATAGCTTGCATAGTCGGTAAATGGTACCGGTGTGAAAAGTGCAAGCATATCTTTGAATATATATACCATTCCTTGATAAAGACCTATCAACACACCAAAAGATACAAAACCTGCAAGAACGCCTAGAAGCATACCCTCAACCATAAATGGCCAACGAATAAACCAATTTGTAGCACCAACAGCTTTCATAATACTGATTTCAAGTTTACGAGAGAACATTGTAATGCGGATAGTATTAGATATAATAAACAATGAAACTATAAACAACAATGCTACCATACCGATAATTACCGCGGAAACGCCTTGTCTAATACCAATAAGTTTATCAGCAATATCACTGCTTTCACGAACATAATCAACATAGTCTTGTTGTTTAATTTGGTCAACAGTTTCTCTAAATTGCGTTAAATCACTTACTGTAACCCTATAAGCATCAGGAAGTGGATTTTCATCAAGTCCTTCAAGAAGAGCTGCTTCTTCCGCAGTCATTTTACTTTTCATTTCTTCAAAAGCGTCCTCTTTAGGAACAAACTCAACAGTTGATATGTTATCTAACAACTCTAAATCAACACCAAGACTTGTAGTTTGCTCATCAGTCGCTGCATTAGAAACATAAATCATAACAACATTTTGGCTTTCAACAGTGTCAAGCAATGCGTCAATGTTAAAGAAAATCATTGCACCTAAACCAATGATTACAAGACACGCCATAAGAACTGAAACTGACGCCAATGACATGAGTCTATTAACCCACACATTACGAAAGCCCTCTTTAGTAAGATACTTTAAGCTTGAAAAAATCATTGCTTGTCACCTCCGTCTACTTCATCATTACCAAAATATTTTGAATAATCAATAGTATCGGTAGTTATATCATCATTAACAATGCCATAGTTTCGCATAAAGTCTTCAAGTTCTTTGTCAACATTTGGTTGGTCGTAATATTTTGTGTTGCCACTTTCTTTAATAATTTCTGGTGACTTCACCTCTTCACGAAGCTTGTCAACATTTTCTTGAAGTTCTTGTGCAGCTGCTGCCATTAACTCTTCTTTAGTTTCAGGTTTTGTTTCAGGAACAACAGGAATATCAATAATTGATTTTTGTCTAACACCTGTATCTGACACAACTTGTCCTTGATTAATAGTAATTACACGGTGGTTAAAACGACGCACCAATTCATGCTCATGAGTAACCATAACCACTGTTGTACCATTGTTTTGATTGATATGGTTGAGCAAATCAACAATTTCGTAAGACATTTCAGGGTCAATATTACCTGTTGGTTCGTCCGCAATAATAATGCCTGCATTATTTACAAGAGCACGTGCCAAAGCAACTCTCTGCTGTTCACCACCAGAAAGTTGTGTAGGTAACTGCCTTGCTTTTGATGTAAGGCCAACTAAGCTTAACACATAAGGAACTCTTTTTCTAATTTCCTTTTCTTTTGTACCTATAACACGCATTGCAAATGCAACATTATCAAAAACAGTCATATTAGGAATAAGACGGAAGTCTTGGAAAACAATTCCCATTGTACGACGGAATTTTGGAATTTCACGCTTTTTGATTTTGTTAAGATTGTAATTATTAATAGTTACTGTTCCACTATTAGGAACTTGCTCACGCATTATTATTTTAAGAAACGTACTTTTACCTGCACCTGATGAACCAACAATAAAAACGAATTCGCCATCGTTAATTGTAATGGACACATCACGAAGTGCTGCTGTACCATTATCATATGTTTTTGAAACATTTTTGAATTCAATCACAATATGCACCTTATCCTTTATATATTTTAACTTCTTTTTAACTGATTTCGCCCATAGTTACACATTATAACTAATAGTTGTACACATTATACCACAAAATATTGTGCTTGTGGGACTTTTTAAAAAAATTTTACATTTATCGTTGATTTGTATAAAATCATAATAATTAAATGTGCAAAATGCACAATTGCAACAATAAAAACCCTTTATACAATTGCAAAAAAAGAAGTCCCATACGGAACTTCTTATTTTTTAATATTTAATTGGGTTAGCATCAAGATATTTCTTAACCATTAATGCTACTTTAAACACAATTGCATCATCAAATTCTCTTAAATCAAGACCTGTGAGTTTCTTGATTTTTTCAAGACGATAAACAAGTGTATTTCTATGAACAAAAAGTTTTCTTGATGTTTCAGAAACATTCAAATTGTTCTCAAAGAACTTTTGAATTGTGAAAAGTGTTTCTTGGTCAAGACTATCAATTGAGCCACGCTTAAAGATTTCACGAAGGAACATTTCGCAAAGAGTTGTTGGCAACTGATAAATGAGTCGTGCAATACCAAGATTATCATATGTTACGATTGTCTTTTCAGTATCAAAAACCTTACCAACTTCAAGTGAAACTTGAGCTTCACGGAATGAACGTGCTAAATCTTTAATATTGTCAACTGCGGTACCAATACCAACTAAGACATGAGTATAATACTCAGTACCAAGTGAGTCAGCTATTGAACGAGCAAGCTTTTCAAGGTCTTTAGTATCAACATTGTTCTTAACCTCTTTAACAAGAACAATGTCTGACTCGTTAATATTAACAACAAAGTCCTTTGTTTTATCTGGGAATAAGTCTTGAATAACATCAAACACTGAAACGTCATTTTTCTCAGTAATTCTAACAAGAAGAACAACTCTTGTAACATCATTATTAAAATGAAGTTCACGTGCTTTAATATAAATATCACCAGGTAAAATATTATCAAGAATTACATTCTTAATAAAGTTACCCCTATCATATTTTTCATCATAATATTGCTTAATTGTTGAAAGAGAAACTGCTATAACTGAAACATATCTTCTAGCAACTTCGTCATCACCTTCAACAAAGACTGCATATTCAGGATGCATATGTGCACCAAAAACCTTATAAGTATAGCCATCAACAGTAACAATATCACCAGCAGCAAAAACTTCTGAAACAGCGTGGCTTTGGATTTCACCAATTCTACCAAGCTCACTACAAGAAATTGCAGTACCTGTTTCATCAATAACGCCAAAGGTTCTATCAATAACATCATCCATTTGATGAACTATTCCTTGAAATAATCTATTGGACATATTTATACCCCCAAAACGCATAGTGTAAAAATCACTTATGCAATTTCACTATTAGAACACTATGTATTTTACACAATAAATTGCGTTTTTGCAAGTTAATTTTTTATATTTTTTGATTTTTTTCAAACATTTTGCCCAAAAATTGACGTTTTTTTTGGGCAATACACGCATTTTTGCAGTTTTTTTGCTTAATTTTTTATTGTTCAAAATGACCAAACAAATTAAGCATTTTGGATTTTTAACAACTCTTCGGCAGTAATTTCACGACATTCGCCTGGTTTTAATGCACTATCAAGCTCTAAATTTCCCATTTTTGAACGATGCAAAGAAATCACTTTATTACCTGCTGCTGCAAACATTCTTTTAACTTGATGATATTTACCTTCACATATCATAATTTTTACAAGTGGATTTTCGCCTTGCTCTAAGACTTCTACTTTCGCCTCTTTAAGGGTTGTCCCGTCCTGAAGTGTTATACCATTTTCAAGCAATTTAATATCATCTTCAGTAAGTAAATGCTCAAGTCTTGCAAGGTATGTTTTGAAAATATGATTTTTAGGCGAAAGTATTTTATGGGCAAAGTCACCATCATCAGTTATAAGCACAAATCCTGTTGTATCTTTATCAAGGCGACCTGCTGGAAAAAGTCCTTTACGAAACAATTCATCAGGAACTAAATCCACAACCGTTTCATCTTCAGCACTGTCACTTGCTGAAATTACACCTTGCGGTTTATTCATCATAATATAGATGTGTTTTTTAAGAGTTACAACTTCACCATCTATTGCAACAATATCAGTTGTCAAATCAACTTTAACGGCACTGTCTTTTACAACCTTGCCGTTAATTGTTACTCTACCTTTTTTAACAATCTCTTTAACATCACGGCGAGAAAGCGTGCCTTGTGATGCTAAAATTTTATCAAGTCTTTCCATTGTTTTTCCTATCAGGGCTGTGAAAATCCGTGCATAAAGCCATCTAACTCTATTGAGCATACATCTCCGCCTATAACAAGTCCGTCATACACCAAAATGTTAGTACGAATACAGTCTTTATTTTCATAACCCTTATAATTTTTTATTGTATATGTCCAACGTTTCACACGCTCGCCTGCATATACAGTCAAATCAAAACCCTGTGCTTTTTGTATTTCATTATAAGCATTGTAGGTATCATCAAATTCAGTAGGAATAATAACCTCTTGCACTTCTACTGGTTCTTCATCAATTTCCCAACCATATTGCGAAAGAAAAGCCATTCGTTCTTCATGGGATGATGCTTTAATACTCATACCGCTTTTCCCTGTTTGCTGACTATCTTGTGAAAGAATAAACAGTGAAATAACAGTTATTACAACGAAAATTGCTAGCAATGCAACTTTTATGTGTTTTGACTTTATTGAATATACAAACATAGATAAACACCTCGTACACATTTTATATAAATAAATATGCAACGAGGTGTTAAATTATCATATTTTTATATTATTCGTTACCTTTTTTTGTTTGTGATGCAGCTGCTCTAAGATGCTGACGTGCACGACGAATTTCATTAACTGAATTTGTAAGAGTTTCATCAGCAACTGCTACGATATTCTCAACATATTCACTTGCACTTGTGCGCATTTCCATTGCCCAGCTTCTTGCTTGTTCAGTAAGTTCTGTTGCAGATGCTCTTGCTTGTTCAACAATTTCATTTGCACTTTGTCTTGCTTGTTGAAGAATTTCAACTGCTTGTGCTTCAGCGCCACGAGTGATTTCGTCCTCTGAAATAATTTCTTTTGCGCGAAGATGTGCTTTTTCAATGATTTTATCAGCATTATCTTGTGCGCCAGCAAGAATTTCTTTTCTTTCAGAAGCAATTTTTCTTGCTTGCATAAGCTCATCAGGCATATTAAGGCGAATATCCTCAATAGCTGTTTTGATTGCTTGTGCATCTACGAGAAGATTTGATGTAAATGGAACTGATTTACCCTCTTCAAGTATGGTTTCAATTTCTTCAAGTAAGTTTTCTATTGTCATTTACTTACACCTCTTTTAATTCTTTTAACTATATCATCACGAATTTCATGAGGAACAAAATCACTAATATCCCCACCCAATTCGCAAATTTGTTTAACTGCGCTTGAACTTAAATATAAATTCTCAACCCTTGTGTTAATAAACACAGTTTCAAGATTTTCATTAAGTTTTTTATTCATTTGTGCCTGTTGAAATTCATATTCAAAGTCGGACACGGCACGAAGTCCTTTAACAACGGCAACTGCACCTTTTTCTCTTGCATATTCAGCAAGAAGACCTTCGTAAGTATCAACCTCAACATTAGTGAAATCACCAATGCAACGGCGGATTAAATCGGCACGCTCATCAGGAGTGAAGCAGCAATTTGTTTTTGATGGGTTTTTCATTACAACAACTATAACCTTATCAAAAAGTTTTGAGCTTCTACGAATAATATCAAGGTGGCCGTTTGTTACCGGGTCAAAGCTACCGGGACAAATAACGGTTTTCATATTTCTCACTTATTCTTTCTATATACAGTAAGTTTAATTTTACCATATCTATATTCACGGTGTATTGTAAACTCCCCTGCACTTTCAGGTAAAGTTTCATCTAATGCGCTTTCGCAAATGATTACACCATAATCTGTCATTTTTTCAGCTACTGATGGTAAAACCGCATCAATTATATTTTTGTTGTATGGCGGGTCTAAAAGTGCGATATCAAATTTATCACGACTTAAAGAGATATACATTTTAGCGTCGCCGCAAAATACACTCGCGCGTTTTTCAAAACCAACAGTTTTAAGATTTTGTTTGACAACTTCAATAGAGCGGCTTGCACTATCAACAAAAGTACAGTGTTTAGCACCACGACTTAAAGCTTCAATTCCCAACTGACCTGAACCGGCAAACAAATCAATAACACTTGCGCCTTCAAGGTCAAACTGGATTATATTGAACATACCTTCTTTAACTCTATCAGCAGTTGGGCGAACATCTTCACCATCTAAAGTGATAAGTCGTCTTCCTCTTGCTTCGCCTGTAATTACTCTCATAAACCTGCTCCATTGTATCAATACATATTGTTATTATCTCATTTTTATATCAATTTGTCAATTTTATTTGCGAAAAAACCATCAAAATCAGCTATTTTTCAATGAAATAAGTAGTTTTTCAAGGTCTTTTACACTTTCCACTATGTATTTTGCCCCTTCTTGCTCAATAATTTCACGGTCGCGGAATCCCCATAAAACACCAACAGATGGAAGTCCTGCATTATTTGCGGTGATAATGTCAGTATCAGCATCACCTACAAAAATTGTATTTTCAAGTTTGCTACCTAATTTATCTAATGCGTAATATACCCCATCAGGTGCAGGTTTATTGGGTCTTCCGTCAACGCTGCCTACCACTAAATCAATAGTTTCGCCAAACATTCTTTTACACAAATCTTGCGCTGCAAAATCCACCTTATTAGTTACGATTGCGGTTTTAAATCCTGCATTTTTAACGGATTTAAGCATATCAGCAACACCTTCATAAGGTGCAGTTTTATCTTCCATATGGATTTTATAATAATCGCAAAAATCTTTAAAGCAAATTTCAAAAGTATCAGCGTCTGTATTTTCAGGGACTGCTCTTTCCATTAAAAGACGAATTCCGTTACCAACAAATGAGCGTATTTCGCTAAGACTTCTCAATGGAAAATTTTGTCTTGTAAGTGCATAGTTTACACTATCTCGCAAATCCTCAAGAGTATTTAAAAGTGTACCATCTAAATCAAAAATTATTGTATCAATCATTGTTTTCTCCATTATAGTAGTTGTATATTTTTTCAGCTAATTCTTTATTTATGCCTTTAACCTGCATTAAATCTTGAACTGTTGCGCCTTTAACATTCTTAATTGTTTTAAACACCTTAAGAAGTTCCTTTGCCTTTTTCTCACCTATACCATCAATTTTAGTAAGAGACAATTCAAGACCGCGTTTTGTATGCTTTTTGTGATGAAAGCCAACTGAAAATCGATGAACTTCCTCTTGAATTTCAGACACAAGAGTAAACACACTTCGAGTAGCATTGATTGCAATTTCTCCACCATCACCTGTTATTGCACGAGTTTTATGTTTCGAGTCCTTAACCATACCAAAAAGTGGTACATCAACATCCATTTTGTCTAAAATTTCTTTAACAACACTAACTTGACCTTTACCGCCATCAAGAAGTATTAAATCAGGCATTTTACCAAAACCCTCTTGGGCGTTTTCATCTTTATGAACAAGATACTCATTAAATCGGCGCTCAATTACTTCACGCATTGAGCCGTAGTCATCTTGACCTACAAACGATTTAATATTGAATGTACGATATGCGCGTTTTAGCGGTTTACCATTTTTAAACACCACCATACCTGCAACATTATCTTCACCGCCTGTGTGAGAAATATCATAAGACTCAATATATTCAGGTGTTTTTGATAGTCCTAAAAGAGTTTTTAATTCTTCAAGAGATTTGATTTCGCCCGAAGTTTTACCCTTTTTTTGAGCAAGTTTTTCATAAGCATTCTCGCGACACATATTAACAAGCTTAAGCCCCTCACCCTTTTGTGGCACAGTAACAACACACTTTTTACCGCGAACATTTGCAAGATGCTGTTCAACAAGCTCGATATCTTCAAACGTTTCATCCATAAGGACTCTATGTGGCACGGCGCGATTCATTCCGTAATATTGAATAAGAAAATTACAACGAATATTCTCAACCATTTTTTCGGCATCAAAAAAGAAATGCTCACTATCACAAAGACGACCATTATCATACCTTAAAACTGTTATGCAAATATCCTTTTCATCATAGGCAACCGAAAAAACATCTTTTGAATCACTAGTTTCAGTTACCACCTTTTGTTTTGTTTGCATATTTTCGATGGCACGAATACGGTCACGATATTTACTTGCATTTTCAAAGTCAAGATTTTCAGCACAAGTATTCATTTTTGTCTTTAATGAATTGATAATCTTTTTACTATCACCTTTTAAAAATTGAATGGCATCATTTACCGCTTCATCATATTCGGTTTTAGAAATTTTGCCTGTACATACACCCATACACCGATTTATATGAAAATTAAGGCATGGTCTTCCTTTTTTGAAATCACGAGGAAATGACTTATTGCACTGTGGCAAACGAAAGATTTTATTAGCTTCATCAACCGACTGCTTAACTGCATATGAGCTAGTATATGGCCCTATATAATCAGCAGTGTCATCATCTTTTTGTAATACTGCTGATATTTTGCGATACGGCTCATTTGTAATTTTTATATAACTGTAGCCCTTGTCATCTTTAAGTAAAATATTATATTTAGGTTGGTTTTGTTTTATAAGACTTGCTTCTAACACTAAAGCTTCAAATTCACTATCAGTAAGAATATAGTCAAAATCCTCTACATTTTCAACCATTTTTAGCACTTTGATAGAGTGTTTATTTTGTGAGCCAAAATACTGACTTACACGATTTTTAAGTTTTTTCGCTTTGCCGATATATATAATTTTACCCTGTTTATTCTTCATTATATAAACGCCTGGAGTCATGGGTAATTTCATTGCTTTTTCACGCAAAACGCTTAGCTTTTCGTTCACAAAATTCACTCCTTTCAAATTATCTTTATTATCATATCATAAAATTATAAAAAAATAAAGCACACCACTAAGTGTGATGTGCCAAATCTTTCTTGATTATTCAGCAAAACCTGATTCAACAAGTTTTACAAGTTCTTCAACAGCTGTTTCTTCGTCTGGACCGCCAGCAAGAATACGAATTGTTGTGCCACCCATAATACCGAGTGAAAGAACGCCAAGAAGACTTTTTGCATTTACTCTTCTATCTTCTTTTTCAACCCAAATTGATGACTTGAATTCATTTGCTTTCTGAATAAAGAAAGTTGCAGGACGAGCGTGTAAGCCAACTTGATTTTTAACTTCAACATCTTTAGTATACATAATTCATTCTCCCAAATGATAAAATTTACAAAACAATAGATAAAAACACCTTTGTTACTACTATATTATACCACATTTCTTGTGTCCGTCAACGAAAAAAGACCGACTTTTAACTCAAAAACAATATTTCAGTTATAAAAACAAAAACAACAAAAATTAAACATTCAAGTTTGTGTAATTTGACAATATGATGTATTTTTTTGCGTAATTTCAACATTTCACATACACTAATTATTGACCCTGTGCTGAATTGGTGGTGTTGATGTAGTTAAAACGCCAAATTCAAAACCACAGCTTTTGTAATATTCAATAATTTTTGGTAAAGAGTCTCTAGTTGCTTTTTTAGTGTCATGCATAAGCACAACTACTGTCGATGCGGATTTTGGGAATTGTTTGCAATAATTTAATTGACTTTGAACCGTAGTAGCGCCTTCAGCATCACCATTTGAACAGTTCCAGTCAAAATACACATATCCCTGCTCTTTAACTGATTTTGAAATTCGTGTCATTATACCTTTTGAATATTTCTTACTGACTGTGTTACTTGTGCCACCTGGGAATCGTATAATTTTTGAACGCACACCAGTTTGCTCAAAAACCAAATCAGAAATCTTATTAAGGTCATTAAAATACGCCTTGTCAGAAGCATAAATTTGTGCATAATCATGTGAATATGTGTGAAGACCAATTGCATGGCCACGGTCAACTATATCTTTCATCACATAATTATATTTACCGCCATTCTTAACAAAAAAAGTCGCCTTAACACCGTATTTATCGAGCGTATCGAGAATTTGCGGCGTATAAGACGACGGTCCATCATCAAAAGTGAGATATACTGTTTTACCTGTTGATGGTGTTGGTTTAGGCATTACAACTGTTCCACTTTGGGTGTTGTTGCCTTTTGTAGTAGTTGGATTCTTTTTAGCCGCAAGTTGTTGGTTTAGTTTATCGATTTTATTATTTAATTTATCAATTTCACTTTGATGTTCGCTACTTTGCTTTTCAAGTTCAGATTCATAAGATTCAACTTCGGACTTATATGATTCAGCTTGACTACTATTTTCTTCTTTTAATGATTGATTTGCTGAAATTTGCTCATTAAGTTTTGATTGTTCTGATTTAATTTCGTTATTCAACTGTGAAATTTGTTGTGTACCTTTATAATATTTAACTCCAAGCGCAACAGTAATAACTGCCGTTACTAATAAAAGCACCGACATTGTTAAAATCATAATTTTTAACTTTTTTTGTTTACTCATTCTTCTTTTCATAGTATTCCGTCCAAAAATCATTCTACAAATATATTATAACAACATTTCACATATTTCAACTAGTATTTACAAATTTTCTTTTCTTTCCAAAAATTTCTTGTCTTTTTCTGTAAGTTCTGCAGTTTGCAACATATCAGGACGATATTTTTGTGTCATTAAAAGAGACTGTTCACGACGCCATTTGTCAATATTTTCATGGTGACCTGACATTAAAATATCCGGCACCTTCATACCATTCCACTCATAAGGTCTTGTGTACTGTGGATACTCTAAAAGTCCATTGTAATGGCTTTCAAGTTCTTTTGCTTCGTCATTTGGTAAAACGCCAGGGAGCATTCTTGAAATTGAGTCAGCAAGAACCAATGCAGGCAACTCGCCACCTGTAAGTACATAATCACCTATTGAAATTTGCTCATCAACAATGGAGTCGATAACTCTTTGGTCAACACCCTCATAATGACCACAAAGAATTGTGATTTCTTCCATTTTTGCAAGTTCTTTTACTCTTTCTTGAGTAAGAACTTTTCCGCAAGGTGACATATAAATAAGGTGATTTTTATGTTCGCTTTTTTCGCAAATTGCATTATAACAATTTGCAATAGGTACAGTTTGCATAAGCATACCCATACCGCCACCATAAGGAGCATCAT
>JAZKXL010000045.1:0-3888 GCA_045611635.1 Candidatus Fimenecus sp.
CTTCTTGCAAAAGATAAGTTAACAGGTAATCCTTGTGTTGCAAGTTCAAATGAACTTATGTGTAATGGTTGTTCATCTTGTGAAAGAGTTTGTCCTTACGGTGCAATCACTTATAGTGATAAAGAATTCCGTATGCCTGACAGAACAACAAAGATAAGAAGAGTTGCATCAGTAAATCCTGCAGTTTGTCAGGGTTGTGGTGCTTGTACAGTAGCTTGTCCATCAGGTGCTATGGACCTTAACGGATTTGCTAACTCACAAATCATGGCGGAGGTTGACGCAATATGCAAGTAAATGAATATAAACCATTAATCGTTGCGTTTTGTTGCAACTGGTGTTCTTATGCGGGTGCTGACCTTGCAGGTAACAACCGTCTTAACTATCCGGCAGAGGTAAAGATTATTCGTGTACCTTGTTCTTGCCGTGTAAATCCTATGTTTATTCTCCGTGCATTCCAGCGTGGTGCTGACGGTGTAATCATTTGTGGTTGTCACCCAGGTGACTGTCACTATACATCAGGTAACTACTATACTCGTCGTAGAATGGCAGCTCTTTTCTCAATGCTTGATTATCTCGGTATCGAAAAAGAACGTACTCGTGTTGAATGGGTTTCAGCTGCTGAAGGTGCAAAATTTGCTGCTACTATGAACGACTTTGTTGAAAAGGTAGTTGCTTTAGGTGAAAACAAGAGATTGGAGGATTTACGATGCAAAAAATAACTCGTGAACAGTTGATTGATAAAGCAGTTGTTTTGCTTAATGACGGAACAGTATCTTGTGTTCTCGGCTGGTGCAAAGGTGAGTTCAGCTATGACGTAACTCCTGCTGTATTCAACAATGAGGAAGAATTAAAAGCAAATTTCGTATTTAACGATTTTTGTGGCGTAAACTTCTCAAAATATCTTGTTGCAAAAACAAGTAAATGTGAAGGTAAAATCCTTGTTTTCCTTAAACCATGTGATACATATAGCTTTAATCAGTTATTGACTGAGCATAGATTTGACCGTGAAAAAGTTTATGCAGTTGGTATTCCTTGTGAAGGTATGGCTGACATTGCTAAGGTTAAAGAAATTTGTGGCGACGGTATCGCATCAATCGACTTCGATGGTGAAAAAATGGCAGTTACAACTCTTTATGAGGATGCTCCTGTTATGATTTCAACAAATGATGTCCTTGCTGAAAGATGTGTTAATTGCAAGAGCAAAAAACACGTTGCTTTTGATGAGTTAATGGGTGACGAAGGTGAAGTTGTTGAGTCAAATCGTTTTGACGAAGTTGAAAAACTTGAAGCAATGACTCCTGATGAAAGATTTGCTTTCTGGCAGAATGAACTTTCACGTTGTATCCGTTGTAACGCTTGTCGTGACGCTTGTCCTGCATGTACTTGTGAAAAATGTGTATTTGACAACCCTAATTCAGGTGTTGAAAATAAATCACCTGCAAATAGCTTTGAAGAAAAAATGTTCCACATTATCAGAGCTTTCCACGTTGCGGGTCGTTGTACTGACTGTGGCGAATGTTCAAGAGTTTGTCCACAAAATATTCCTTTACACCTTCTCAATCGTAAATTCATTAAGGATATGAATGAATTTTACGGTGAATATCAAGCAGGTGCAGAGGTTGGCTCACGTGCTCCTTTAGTTGACTATACAACTGAAGATTTAGAGCCAGGTGATGTTTTTGACAGGAGGGATACTGATGCGTAAATGTTCTCTTGATAAAATGAACCTTGTTTTTGCTGAAATTGCAAAAAATGCAGCGTTATATCTTCCTGTTGACCAAAATGATGGTAGTGCTGCTTATAAAAAATGGGAAGAAGGCACAGTTTGGAGCAACGCTCTTAACACAGTTAGAAGCCCTAAGGACTTTTTCTTCCCACAAACTGAAGATTTGATGAAATTCAAAGTTTCAGGCAAAAATATTGAAGTTGAAGATACAAGAAACGAAGCGGAAGACTTTGTTGTTTTTGGTGTTCGTGCTTGTGATGTAAAGAGTTTTGACATCCTTGACCGTGTATTTTTAACTGAACCTGTTGATAGTTTCTATGGTTCAAGAAGACAGCATGGTGTTATCATTTCTCTTGCTTGTACAAGACCTTCAGAAACTTGTTTTTGTAAGACTTTTGGTATTGACCCTTCTAATCCTGCTGGTGATATTTCAGCATGGAAAACATCAACTGAGATTTTCTTCCAAGCTAACACACCAAAGGGTGAAGAACTTTTAAATAAGCTTTCAGCTTTGATTGAAGATTGTGATGACGCTCAAGTTAATGAGCAAAAAGCAAAAATCAATGCTATTATGGATAAGCTTCCACTTAAAGACCTTACAACAAATGGTTTTGGTGGTGGAAAGACAAGTGAATTGTTCAATGCTCCTGAATGGGATGAGTTGTCTAGTACTTGTCTTGGTTGTGGTACTTGTACTTTCGTTTGTCCTACTTGTCAGTGCTATGACATTAAGGATTTCAACACAGGTAATGGTGTTATCCGTTATAGATGTTGGGACTCATGTATGTATTCTGACTTTACTAAGATGGCACACGGTAACAACCGTCTTACACAAAAAGAACGTTTCCGTCAAAGATTTATGCACAAGCTTGTGTACTTCCCTGAAAACAATGACGGTGAATTCAGCTGTGTAGGTTGCGGACGTTGCCTTGCAAAATGTCCTATTTCAATGAATATTGTAAAAGTAATGAAAAAGATTGGAGGAAACAAAAGTGAATAATATTAACGAAACTTTAATTCCTAAAATTGGTGTCATTACTGATGTTCGTATTGATACTCCTGATATTAAAACATTTAGAGTTGTTACTCCTGATGGTAAAAAAGCATTCGACCATAGACCTGGTCAATGTGCAATGCTTTCAGTACCAGGTGTTGGTGAAGCAATGTTCTCAATCACCTCTTCACCAACTAATGAAGAATATATGGAGTTCTCTATTAAAAAATGTGGTTGTGTGACTGACTGGTTGCATCAAGCGGAAGTTGGTCAACAAATTACAATTAGAGGTCCTTATGGTAATCCATTCCCTGTAGATGATGTATTTGCAGGTAAGAACCTTCTCTTTATTGCCGGTGGTGTTGGCTTAGCACCACTTCGTTCAGTAATCAACTATTGTCGTCATTACCGTGACCGTTATGGTAAGATTGACATTGTTTATGGCTCAAGAAGTAAAGATGATTTACTTGACTATCAGGAAATTATTGATGAATGGTCAAATGATGCAGGTGTTGATGTTCACCTTACAATCGACAATCCTCAAGAGGGTTGGGATGGCCACGTTGGTTTTGTTCCTAACTATGTTAAAGAATTGGGCTTTGATACAAACAAAGTTGCTGTTTTGTGCGGACCTCCAATTATGATTAAATTCACATTGGAAGGACTTTGTGCAATCGGCTTTGATAAGACTAACATTTACACAACTCTTGAATTGAGAATGAAGTGCGGTGTTGGTAAATGCGGAAGATGTAATGTTGGTGCTAAATACGTTTGCAAAGACGGTCCTGTTTTCCGTTGTGACGAATTAGACGAACTTCCGGCTGAATATTAATGGAGGAGAAAATTATGGAAAAAATGGTTAATATATTCCTTTTCGGCAAAAAATATGAAGTGCCGGAAAATTTAACAATTATGACCGCTATGGAATATGCTGGCTATCAGCTTGTTCGTGGTTGTGGTTGCCGTAACGGTTTTTGTGGTGCTTGTGCTACTATTTACCGCGTAAAAGGTGACCGTGAATTACACGCTTGTCTTGCTTGTCAAACAAAGGTTCAAGACAATATGTACATTGCTACATTGCCTTTCTTCCCACTTGTTAAGCAGGTTTATGACATTGAATCTGTTCCTGTAAATGAAACAGTTATGATGCAGCTTTACCCTGAAATTT
>JAZKXL010000046.1:0-6461 GCA_045611635.1 Candidatus Fimenecus sp.
GGATTTGCATGTTTTTGTCTTTTAAAAGCCATGCAGGAAGTCCGCCAAAATCCCATTCAGCACAAATATATGGACCAGGTCTTACAATACAATAAAGACCAACCTTTTGAGCAGTTTTTACGAATCTTTCAATGTCAAGAATACCGTCAAAATGAAATTCGCCCGGTTTTGGCTCGTGAAGATTCCAACAAGTATATGTTTCAACTGTGTTGAATCCTGCCAACTTAAGTTTTGTAAGACGGTCTTCCCAGTATTCAGGCACAGTACGGAAATAGTGCATAGCACCTGAGTAAATTTTAATTGGGTTACCATCAATATAAAATTCCTTGTTTTTAATTTCAAACATGTTATTTACCTCACCAATTAAGATTCTATAAGCTCATTCGCATAGTTTTGAAATATTTCTACAAGCAAATGCTCGTTATCATAAAACACCTTATCGCACTCATGAATTTTGTTTTCAGTATCAGCATTTTCTTCATTTATAAGCACAAGATAATGTGAATATGCAGTTTGAAGATTTTCTTTAAGCACGTCGGGTAAGTTTTTGCAAATGTTGTTAACTGCTTTTTCAACATTTCCCCAATAAGCAATGTTAAGGAAAAATCTTGTATGACCACCATTATTCAACTCGTTATCGTATGTCATAAGAGTGTTATATGGCTCATCAACTTGCTCTTGGCGCCACATTTCCCAAAGAAAATCAAGTTTCATTTCTTCTTCAGTTTTCATCTCTTTTTTCTTAAAGATATCAAAAAGTCCCATAATTTACTTCCTTTCAATTAAACATACACACTCAACATGGTCGGTGTGAGGGAACATATCTACAGGTTGAATTTTTTTCACTTTGTATCCATTTTTAGAAAGATACATTAAATCCCTTGCAAGTGTTTCAGGATTACAACTTACATAAACCACTTTTTTAGGATTAAGTTTTACAAGGGAAGAAAGAAATGGAATATCACTACCTGCACGAGCAGGGTCCATAATAACTGCATCAATTTTTTCGTTGCTGTTTGCTAAATCAACCAAAAATTTGCCTGCATCAGCGGTAAAGAATTTTACATTTTCAATTCCGTTAAGCTTAGCATTTTCTTTAGCATCTTTTACAGCATCTTTGTTGATTTCAACACCTAAAACGCTTTTTACGTTTTTACTTGCAATAAGCCCAATTGTACCTGTGCCACAATAAGCGTCAATAATTTGTTCATCACCTTTAAAATCAGCATATTCAAGTGCTTTATTATAAAGGATTTCAGTTTGCACAGGGTTGATTTGATAAAACGCTTTTGGTGAAATGCGGAATTTAAGCCCACACAATTCTTCCGTGATTTTTCCGTCACCATAAAGAACTTCGCTTTTGTCACCTAATACCATACTTGTAAATTTGTTGTTGATATTTTGCACAATAGTTGTGATTTCAGGGTGCCTGCCAACAAGTGCATTTACAAAAGAGCGTTTTGATGGAAATTGTGGAGTGGCAGTGACAAGCACTACCATAACTTCGCCACTACGAAAAGCAGTTTTTACAAGCACATGGCGTAAAAATCCTTGTCTAGTATTTTCATCATAAGGTTTCAACTTAAAGCTTTTCATTAGTTTTTTAACTGTGTTTGCAATTTCATCGGCTTTTGGGTCAGTAAGCATACATCTTTCAATATCAACAATCTTATGTGTTGATGACTGATACACACCTGCAATAATTTGGTTGTTTCTACCACGGCCAAAAGCATATTGTGCCTTGTTGCGATAATTATATGGATTTTCCATTCCAATAATTTCATTCACATGACAAAACTTGCCTAAGAGTTTAATAACTTTAACTTGCTTATGCTGTAGTTGTTCCTTATATGAAAGATTTAATAACTGACACCCACCACACTTTTTTGCATGTGGGCAAATTTGTTTTGATTTATTCATAGTTAACCTATTTTTCTTCCGTTTTTGATTTCGAACTTGCCAAAGAAAGGCACTTTAATATATCCAATAAATGTGGTATCGCTTGTAAACTCTACAAAAATTTGAACAGTAACCTTGCCCATAAGTTCAATATCGGCTTTACCACTTAGTGTATTACCTTTTTCCACTATATTGTAAACGGTAAAATTTGGAATGGTTTTTATAGATTCAGTTTCAACTGAAAAAGCGTATTCACCATTGTTGTCAGTAATTTCAACAATAGCGCTACCGCTAATCATAGACGTTTCAACAGTGCCTGTCCATTTACCTAAACCAATCATCTTCAAAACCTCCGCAGTTTACTAATGTAATTTTAACATTCACAAACAAAAATGTAAAGCAAAACAATAAAATAATACATAAATAGGTTATACTTTTCGTTGACAATGCTTGCAAATAAGAGTAAAATAAATACTAATAATGATTTTAATGAGGTGAATTTTTTGAGCAAATTTTTTACCCGTTCAAGAATACAGCAATCATTAATGATTGCATTTGATATTTTAATAGTAAATGGTTCGTATTTTCTTTCATTATATCTTCACAACTTTTTCAAGTTGTATGAAAGTGATATTAATAGACTTGTAGTGCGAATACCTTATGTAACTATAGTTTATATTGGACTTTTCCTTGCTAGAAAGTTGTATAAAAATTTATGGAAGTATATGGGCTTCTATGAACTTACAAATACAGTTCTTTGTGCAGGGTTTGGTACAGCAGTGTGCTTTATAATTGATTATGTGTGCATGAAGTCCGGTTACCTTTTTGGTATAAATTGTCCTCCTTTTGCTGTATATGTTGAGGCGTTTTTATTCATTTGCTGCTTTAGCGCAGGTGTAAGAACATTATATAAAGCATATCGTGCAATGCGTTCCGATAAAAACCGCCGTCGCGGTGTAGCAAACAAGCGCATTATGATTATCGGTGCAGGCGATATGGCAAACGCAGTTCTTTATGAAATGAGTATTTCAGGTTATAAGTTCGGCTCTCCTGTTGTAATAGTTGATGATGATGCAAGAAAACAAAAACTTAGAATACGTGGCATTCCTGTTGCAGGTGGAATTGAGGATATTCCTAACCTTGTTAAGCTTTATGATGTAAATGAGATTATTTATTGTATTCCATCAGCAACTGCTGAGCGTAAACGCGAAATTCTTGAAGTAGCAATGTCAACGGGTTGCAACCTTAAGACTGCTCCTAATATTGATGAACTTGGCGGTCCTAATAAATCATATACCGATAAAATTCGTAAGGTTGATGTTCTCGACTTGCTTTCACGCCCTGAGGTTAAGCTTGACCCTGATGTTTGTAAATATGTTACGGGTGAAACTGTACTTGTAACAGGCGGTGGCGGCTCAATTGGTAGTGAACTTTGTCGCCAAATTGCAAAATACAATCCTGAAAAAATCGTTATTTTTGATATTTACGAAAATAACGCTTTTACACTTAAAAATTCACTTGATAGAAAATATTGTGGTGCTCCTCAAATTGAAATTCGTATCGGCTCAGTACGTGATTTAAATAGACTTCGTGAAATTTTTGAAGAGTTTAATCCATCATCAGTTTTCCACGCTGCAGCACATAAACATGTGCCACTTATGGAAGATAGTCCTTATGAAGCAGTTAAAAACAACATTCTAGGTACATATAATACTGCATTTTGTGCAAATGAATATGGAGTACGTAATTTTGTGCTTCTTTCAACTGATAAAGCAGTTAACCCAACAAATGTTATGGGTGCTACAAAGCGTGTGTGCGAACTTGTAGTTCAGCATTTTAGTAAGATTACAAAAGGTACAAAATTCGCAGCAGTTCGTTTCGGTAATGTTCTTGGCTCAAATGGTAGTGTTATTCCAATTTTTAAAGAACAACTTGAGCAGGGTGGCCCTATTACAGTTACACATCCTGATATTACCCGTTACTTTATGACAATTCCTGAAGCAAGCCAACTTGTTGTACAAGCAGGCGGTCTTGCAAAGGGTGGCGAAATTTTTGTTCTTGATATGGGTGAGCCAGTTAAAATTGTTTCACTTGCTGAAAACCTTATTCGCCTTTCAGGGTTTGAACCATATAAAGATATAGAAATTCAATTTACAGGTCTTCGTCCAGGTGAAAAACTTTATGAAGAACTTTCAATGGAAGAAGAACTTGACGAAAGACAAAAAACAGGTAACGACAAAATCTTTGTTACAAAACCATTGGCTATTGATGATGAACAACTTGAAAGAGATATTCAAGCAATTGCTGACCTTAAACCTGATGAGGTAAGAACATATCTTAAACGCCTTGTTCCAAATTATAGACCAAAATAAAACAATAAATTATTTGAATTCACATATTGGAGATGTCACAAATGCAAATCAAAATTGAAAAAACAACAACACCAAAAGCAAAACCTGATGGTAAGAATTTAGGTTTCGGTCATATTTTCACAGACCATATGTTTGTTATGGATTATGATGAGGGTATGGGTTGGCACGACGCAAGAGTAGTACCATATCAACCACTTTCACTTGACCCATCAGCGCTTGTTTTCCACTATGCTCAAGAATGTTTTGAAGGGCTTAAAGCATATCGTCTTGCTGACGGAAGCGTTCAACTTTTCCGTCCTGATAAAAACGCTGAAAGAATGCAGTCAACTCATGACCGCCTTTGTATTCCACAAATTCCTGTTGCCGATTTTGTAGATGCAGTTAAAGCGCTTGTTTCAGTTGATAAAGACTGGGTACCATCAGAACCAGATACAAGTCTTTACATTCGTCCATTTACAATTGCAACTGAGCCAATTCTTGGTGTTAAAGCATCAGCAAAATATCAGTTCATTATAATTTGTTCACCATCAGGTGCATACTATGCTGAGGGTCTTAACCCTGTTAAGATTTACGTTGAAGAAGAGTTTGTTCGTGCTTGCCCAGGTGGTACAGGCGCTATTAAATGTGGCGGTAACTATGCAGCATCAATGGCAGCAGGTGAAAAAGCACATAAGCTCGGCTATTCACAAGTTCTTTGGCTTGATGGCGTTGAAAGAAAGTATGTTGAAGAAGTTGGCGCTATGAACATTATGTTCAAACTCAACGGCGAAATCTACACAGCAGCAACATCAGGTACAGTTCTTCCTGGTATTACAAGAATGAGTTGTATTGAAGTTCTTAAAAACTGGGGCTATAAAGTAAACGAAGGTAAACTTGCTATTGACACAGTTATGGAAGCAGGTAAAAACGGTACTTTGGAAGAAGTTTTCGGTACAGGTACTGCAGCAGTTATCTCTCCTGTTGGTTCACTTCGTTATAAAGATGATGTTGTTGAAATTAACAATTTTGAAATCGGTGAACTTACACAACGTCTTTACGATACTCTTACAGGCATTCAATACGGCAAAATTGAAGACACATTCGGTTGGACAGTAAAAGTTGACTAATTAAAACAAAATTAAAAGACCACCAAATTGGTGGTCTTTTTTGTTAATTAGTTATAATTCATTCCAAACAATTCAACATATACAGGAGAAAGTCTATCATTAATTAATGAATAAAAATCAATTTCTTTTAATTCTTTATAATTTTTTGCCTTTTGAAAAAGCATAATAGCGCGAGTGCCTGTAGGTGAGTGCTCAATAAAAAATCTACCATTTGATTTTTCACAAACACTACGTACAAAGCCAAGTCCTTTTCCGATATCGTTGTTTATGAATGCACCTCCACTTTGAACCTCTAGACTAATGTAATTTTTAAGTTCAATAGTTTTAATAGTTATAAGTTTTTCATAGCTGTGCAAATATGCATTTGAAATTAAATTGAGTAGTGATTTTATTAAGAATCGTTGATTACAAATAGCAGGGGAGGTGTCATTACCACAATAAATAATAGATACACCGGTTTCGGTGAAAATAACATCACAAGCAAGTGAAATGCTTTCGGCAAGTTTTGAGATGTTCACAACTTCATTATCAAAATCTATATTAGAATTTAACTCAATTTGTCGCAAAGTTTTATATTGCTCACGAAGACTAGACTTGTCCCCGTTTGAAAAACATCTATCAAAAAGTATTTGTAAATGTTCACGCTCATTGTTTTTGCAAGGATTAGTGCTCTCAAAGTGCATTTTTACACCTCCCATATTATAAATTTTATACCCATTTTGCCTGAATATTCATAGAAATTTATGCCACTTGACAAAAAATTCACAAAATTCCAGTTTTTTCAAAAATACTATTGCATATTTGTTCAAAAAGATATAAAATAATACTGCACTAATGCGAAATAATATTAGTAATAATTTTTTTTGGAGGAATTCAAAATGTCAGTTAAAGTTGCAATTAACGGCTTTGGCCGTATCGGACGTCTTGCTTTCAGACAGATGTTCGGCGCAGAAGGCTACGACGTAGTAGCAATCAACGACCTTACAAAACCATCAATGCTTGCTCAGCTTCTCAAGTATGACACAGCACAGGGTGGCTACTGTGGTAGAATCGGCGAAGGACTTCACACTGTTGAAGCTGACGA
>JAZKXL010000047.1:0-5306 GCA_045611635.1 Candidatus Fimenecus sp.
TGTTACAAAATATAATCCGTTACTGCTATAATTATAATTTTGTAATCTTATGCGTTTTCTTTTTGGTAACTCGTTACTCATTTACAAAAGTAATTCTTTATACGCTCTACTGCCTTGATTGTGTTTTCTGTTGAGCCGAATGCTGTAAGTCGGAAGTAACCCTCACCACTTGGACCAAAGCCTTCGCCTGGAGTACCAACAACCTGAATGTTTTCAAGAAGTGTGTCGAAGAATTCCCAGCTGCTCATTCCGTCTGGAGTTTTGAGCCATACATAAGGAGAATTTACTGCACCGTAAACTGTAAATCCGCAATCTTTAAGTCCGTTGTAGATAATCTTTGCATTATTCTGATAATATGCAATAATTTCACGAATTTGCTTTTGTCCCTCTTCACTGTAACAAGCTTCAGCTGCTCTTTGTGTGATATAAGAAACACCATTGAATTTTGTTGCTTGACGTCTTGCCCAAAGTGCATTAAGCTCAACACCATCAACCTTAATGTCGTGTGGCACTACTGTATAACCGCAACGAACACCTGTAAAACCTGCAGTTTTTGAGAAGCTTCTAAACTCGATAGCGCAAGATTTTGCACCCTCGATTTCATAGATTGAATGAGGTACATCATCTTCAGTGATAAACGCTTCATAAGCTGAGTCAAAAAGGATTACTGCACCATTTTCGTTTGCATAATCAACCCATTTTTTGAGTTCATCTCTTGTTGCTGCCATACCTGTTGGATTGTTAGGGAAGCAAAGATAAATAATATCAACCTTTTCTTTTGGAAGTTCAGGCAAGAAATTATTTTCAGCAAGACAAGGCATATAATAAATATTTGTCCAACCGTTTTCAGTTTTGTCACCTGAGCGACCACTCATAACATTTGTATCAACATAAACAGGGTAAACAGGGTCACAAACTGCAACTTTATTATCAGTTGAGAAAATGTCGCCAATATTACCACAGTCACTCTTTGCACCGTCTGATACAAAAATTTCACTGTTGTCAAGCTCTACGCCATATTTTTTATAGTCGTTATCGTTGATAACATTCAAAAGCCACTCGTGACCATATTCTGGTGGATAACCCATAAATGTTTTTTCGTTTGCCATTTCGTCAACTGCCTTGTGCATTGCATCAATACAAGCATCAGCAAGAGGACGAGTAACATCACCAATACCAAGGCGAATAATTTGCTTGTCAGGATTTGCAGCAGTGTATGCCTTTACCTTTTTTGCAATGTTTGAGAAAAGGTATGAGCTTTGAATTTTTAAGAAGTTTTCATTTATTTTCATAATTGTCCCTCCAACAATGGATTTTTTATATTTCACCGTCAAAAACTTTGACTGCGTTTCCGCTTAAATAGACATTATCGTTTTTATGCCATTTTACTGTTAAACCTCCGCCTTTTGTGTGAATATTAATCTCTTCGTCTTTTTCGCAAATTCCATTGACTATTGATGCAACCGCAACTGCACAAGCGCCCGTGCCACAAGCCAAAGTTTCACCACTGCCACGCTCCCAAACACGCATTTCAAGATTATTTTTATCAATAATTTCTACAAATTCTGTGTTAATTCTTTCGGGAAACATTTCGTGATTTTCAAAAAGCGGACCGATTTTTTCTAAATCTAATTTATGTATATCTTTATGAAAAACTACACAATGGGGATTCCCCATTGAAACGCATGTTATTTCATAATCGTTATTTTCAATGTTAATTACTTTATTTTTTACAATACTGTCACCGTATCGGGTAGGAATTTGTCTGCCATTTAATATGGGTTTGCCCATATTCACCTTGCCACCGACAGCAATTCCGTTTTTAGTAAAAATTTCAACTAGCTTTACTCCGCTGAGAGTATCAATTTTTATTACCGGTTTTTTATGTATGTTGTCATATATGTATTTTGCAACACACCGTATAGCGTTACCGCACATTTTAGCACGAGAGCCATCCGCATTATAGATATCCATAACACAATCGGCAACAAATGACGGCTTAATTAGCACAATTCCGTCAGCACCAACCGAAAAATGCCTATCACTTAAAACTTTTGATAAATCTTCCGGATTTTCAACATTTTGAGTTGTGCAGTCAATGTAAATATAGTCATTCCCCGCACCGTGCATTTTTATAAATTTCATTATAATCCCCCACTGCATTTTTTACATTTTATGCAGTGGGGTTTTGTTTTTATTATTCGTATAATGGATATTTATTGCAAATTTCAGCTACACCATTTTTGATGTAATCCTTTTGATTTTCAAAATCAGTAGCGCAAAGATAAATAAATTCAGCAATCTTATCCATATCATCAGCTTGAAGCCCTCTTGTTGTAACTGCAGGAGTGCCAAGACGCACACCGCTTGTTACGAATGGCTTTTCAGGGTCGTTAGGAATTGCATTCTTGTTTGCAGTAATGTGAACTTCATCAAGACGGTGTTCAAGCTCTTTACCTGTAATACCTACTGAACGAAGGTCAACAAGCATAAGGTGATTATCTGTACCGCCTGAAACAAGGTTAATGCCTCTCTTTATAAGTCCTTCAGCCAATGCCTTTGCATTTTCAATAACTCTTTGTTGATATGACTTAAAGTCATCACTTAATGCTTCACCAAAGCAAACTGCCTTACCTGCAATAATATGCATTAATGGTCCACCTTGTGTACCTGGGAAGATTGCCTTATTAAATTGCATACCAAATTCTTCATCTTTACAAAGGATAATACCGCCACGAGGACCACGAAGCGTTTTATGAGTTGTTGATGTAACAACATCAGCATATGGTACTGGTGATGGGTGAAGACCTGCGGCAACAAGACCTGCAATATGAGCCATGTCAACCATAAAGTAAGCACCAACACTATGTGCAATATTAGCCATTCTTTCAAAATCAATTGTTCTTGGATATGCTGAAGCACCTGCTACAATAAGCTTTGGTTTGCACTCTTTTGCCTTTGCTTCAAATGCCTCATAGTCAAGAAAACCATTTTCATCAACACCGTAAGGTACAAAATTATAGTATTTACCTGACATATTAACGGGTGAGCCGTGAGTTAAGTGACCACCCTCAGCAAGATTCATACCCATAACTGTGTCACCCGGCTGGATAAGAGCAAAGTAAACAGCCATATTTGCCTGAGCGCCTGAGTGTGGTTGAACATTTGCATAAGCAGCACCAAAAAGTTTTTTAAGACGGTCACGAGCAATATCTTCTACAATATCAACGTGTTGGCAACCACCATAATATCTTTTCCCTGGATAACCTTCGGCATACTTATTTGTAAGCACACTGCCCATTGCAGCCATTACTGCAGGAGAAACAATATTTTCACTTGCAATAAGTTCAATGTTTTCGCGTTGTCTTTTAAGTTCAAGACCCATAGCAGCCGCTACTTCAGGGTCAGCATTATTGATAAATCCGATTGAATCCATTAAATTATCAAACATAATTTCAAAATCCTTAACTTATATATTTCCTGAATAGTTAGGAGCTTCTTTAGTAATGTAAACGTCGTGTGGATGGCTTTCTTTAAGACCTGCATTTGTAATTCTAATGAACTTAGTCTTTGTTTTGAGTTCTTCGATTGTTGCACAACCACAGTAACCCATACCTGCTTTAAGACCACCCATAAGTTGATAAATTGTGTCAGAAAGAAGTCCTTTGTAAGGAACACGACCTTCAACGCCTTCTGGAACAAGTTTCTTGTTGTTTGCTTGGAAGTATCTATCTTTTGAACCATTGTTCATAGCAGCAATACTACCCATACCACGATAAACCTTGAACTGACGGCCTTGGTAAATTTCACTTTCACCTGGTGACTCTTCACAACCTGCAACAAGTGAGCCAACCATAATAGCTGAAGCACCTGCAGCAATTGCCTTAACAATTTCACCTGAATATTTGATACCACCATCAGCAATTACTGTAATGCCGTGTTTTGCAGCTTCGTTTGCTGAATCATAAACAGCTGTGATTTGTGGAACACCAATACCTGCAACAACACGAGTTGTACAAATTGAACCAGGGCCAATACCAACCTTAACACAGTCTGCACCTGCATCAATAAGTGCTTTTGTTGCTTCAGCAGTTGCAATATTACCTGCAATAAGAGGAAGGTCAGGATAAGCTGCCTTAACCTTAGCAACAGCATTGATAATACCATGGCTATGACCATGAGCTGAGTCAAGTGTTACCATATCAACACCTGCTTCAATAAGTGCTGCAACTCTATCAAGAACATCAGCAGTAGCACCAACAGCAGCACCACAAAGGAGACGACCCATTGAGTCACGAGCTGAATTTGGGTATTTAACTGCTTTTTCAATATCTTTAATTGTGATAAGACCCTTAAGGTATCCTTCAGCATCAACTAAAGGAAGCTTTTCAATCTTATGCTGCATAAGAATCTTCTTTGCTTCGTCATGGTTTGTACCAACAGGAGCAGTAACAAGACCTTCACTTGTCATGAAATCTTTGATTTTACCGCTGTAATCAGCAATAAATCTCATATCACGGTTTGTGAGAATACCAACAAGCTTACCATTTTCATCACATACAGGAACACCTGAAATCTTATAACGATGCATAAGATTGTCAGCTTCCTGAACTGTGTTTTCAGGAGATAAGAAGAATGGATTGTTGATAACACCGTTTTCACTTCTCTTAACCTTGTCAACCTGTGCTTTTTGAGCATCAATTGACATATTCTTATGAATAATACCGATACCGCCTTCACGAGCAATAGCAATAGCCATATTACTTTCAGTAACAGTATCCATCGCCGCTGTGATAACTGGTGTGTTTAACTTAATTGTTTTTGTAAGCTGAGTTGAAATATCAACATCGCTTGGAAGAACGTTACTTTCTGCAGGAATGAGAAGCACGTCATCAAAGGTAAGACCTTCTTTTACAAACTTGTCTGTCATATTTATATCTCCTTCACTTTAAAAATCTTTATAAAATAGAGAGAAACTTTGGGTTTCTCTCTAAAAATAGTCATAATTACTCCGCAGGGAAGAAAGCCTTGTGAATTGCGCTGACTGCACGGTCAGCATCCTCAAGGTTAATAAGAACTGAAATTTTAATTTCGCTTGTAGCAATCATATCAATGTTGATGTCTCTTTCATAAAGAGCCTCAAACATCTTTGATGCTGTACCCGGATGAGATTCCATACCTGCACCAACGATTGAAATTTTAGCAACTGATGTGTCGCAGATAATTGCATCATCTTCAATATCGAAAACATTCTTTACACATTCAATTGTTTCTTCTGCGTTGCCCTTTGCAACTGTAAATGTAAT
>JAZKXL010000048.1:0-2672 GCA_045611635.1 Candidatus Fimenecus sp.
TTCAAGCACTGCTTTATTTGGTGTTGCGTAATAAATATACTCCGCATTTGCAAGGGCAATTTCTGGCTCTAACATAAAGTTTATAAATGCCTCAGCACCTTTTTTGTTTTGTGATGCAGTTGGAATACACATTGCATCATAGAATGTGTTTACGCCTTCTTCAGGAAATACAAACCCTAAGTCAGGATTATTTTCATACATCAATTCATAATCCCCAGCATAGTAAGTTGCAAAAGCATATTCGCCACTTTCCATTTTAATGAAAACTTCATCCATTACATATTCGGGCTTCACTATTTGACGTTGCTCAAGAAGAAGTTCTGCAGCTGCGTCCCAGTCAGCTTTTTCAGTTGTGTTGATGCTTTGACCTAACACAAACTGTGCAATAGCAAAAGAGTCACGTGGATTATTGAACATAAGGATTTTACCCTTATACTGCTCATCCCAAAGGACTTTCCAACTTGTTGGCTTTTCTTTCACCATATTCTTATTATAAATAAGAATTGTTGTGCCTACATTATAGATTACACCATAATCACTTATTCCATTTTCTACAAGATGACCGTATTTATCTTTATCAAAATACTTGTCATAATTAGGAATATTATTGTAATTAAGCGGCAAGAGCATATCTTCGGATATAAGGCGTTCTACCATATAGTCTGATGGAATAATAACATCGTAACTAACTCCACCACCTGAAAGTTTTGAATACATATTTTCGTTAGATTCAAAGGTTGTATAGTTAACGTCACAACCAGTAATGCGTTCAAACTCTGAAATTACGTCAACTTCTTCGTCATCAATATATTCGCCCCAGTTATACACATTAAGCACAGTGCCTTGAAGTCCAAGATTTTTATAATATGCAATAGTTTCTTTTGAAAATATTTCGTCTTTAGCACTAGCAGGTATAGCAAAAACTGAAAGCATTACAAATAACACCATACATAAAGAGAGGAATTTTTTCATTACATTTCCTCCTTTTGCTTTCTTCTTTGCTTTTTATCGGAGCGTGATTGTGCCACATTCATAAGAAGTAACAAAATAAACATTGCACCGAAAATAAGTGTTGAAAGAGCATACATATCCGGTTTAACGCGTTTCTTTGTCATTGAGAAAATGTGAATTGGCAAGGTTTGAAAATCAGGTCCGTTTGTAAAGTAACTGATTATGAAATCATCAAGTGACAATGTGAAAGCCATAATTGCACCTGAAATAATTCCAGGTAAAATTGCAGGGAATACCACCTTGAAGAATGCTTTTACAGGGTGGCAACCTAAATCTTGCGCTGCCTCAAAAATTCTATTATCAGTTTGCTTAAGTTTTGGCAAAATTGATAAAATCACGTAAGGCAACTGGAATGTAATATGGGCAATAAGAATTGTGCCAAATCCCAAAACATTACGCTTATTAAACATAACCCCTGCAAAAACGAACAAAAGCATCATAGAAATACCTGTAACAATTTCAGGGTTCATCATAGGAATATTTGTAACACTCAATACTGATGATTTTATATATTTATTTTTCATTGAGTTAATGCCAACACTTGCCATTGTACCAAGTACAGTTGCAATTGAGGCGGAAATTACTGCCAATACAACTGTGTTTTTAAGGGCATCCATAGTTGCTTTATCGTGGAAAAGTTTTTCATACCATTGAAGTGAAAAGCCCTCAAAAATATATGTACTTTCAGTTCCGTTAAATGAGAACACCATCATTACAACCATTGGTGCATAAAGAAATATAAACACAAGTACTAAGCAAAGTTTAGATGCGAGAGATGTTTTTGTCATATAAGCACACCTCCGTCATCATCACTATCAGTAAAATAGTTAACAACACCAAGGCAAATTAAAATCATAACCATAAGCACTAAAGACAATGCTGCGCCAAGGTTATAGTTATATGCGGTTTGGAATTGACCTTCAATAACGTCACCAATAAGTGTAATTTGTCCGCCACCAAGCTTTTGAGTAATATAGAATGTACTTACGCTTGGCACAAACACCATTGTTACACCGCTTGCAATACCCGGCACTGACAATGGGAAAATAACTTTTCTAAGACAATAGAATTTGTTGCAACCCAAATCTTGTGCTGCCTCAACAAGAGAATTGTCCATTTTAGAAAGAGCTGTATATAAAGGCAAAATCATGTAAGGTAAGAAGTTATAAACCATACCTAAAACTACTGCCCCACCTGTATTGAGCATTTGAAATGGCCCAACACCGAAAAGACCTAAAAATCTATTTATTACGCCTGATTCACCTAAAATTGTAATCCATGAATATGTACGAATTAAGAAACTCATCCACATAGGCAACATAACAAGCATTGTGGCAACACGTTGGAATGATGCTTTTGTTTGTGCAAGAGCATAGGCGAAAGGATACGCAATTATAAGACAAATTACAGTTGCAACTGCACCATAACTAATTGACAAAATAAAGGTGGTTGTATAGTCACCAATTTGTGAAATGTTATTGAATGTAAAGTTGCCATTTGCGTCAGTAAAAGCGTAATAAATAACCATTATGAGCGGTGCTACTATAAATAACACCGACCAGAGCATATAAGGTGCATTAAGCATCTTTTGAAGGAATGAGGATTTTTTCATTATTCCTCCTCCACCTGAGAAAGCTCATCAAATTCATCACTGAACGAGC
>JAZKXL010000049.1:0-9426 GCA_045611635.1 Candidatus Fimenecus sp.
ATTTGGCATTAAGGATGGCGTAGATGTTTACCTTGACACATCAATGAAACGCTTTACAACTGTTTTCCCTGCAGTAGGTAGTAGCAATAGTGCTATTGAGCTTACAATACCTGAACTTGAAGAATACTCAAACTATAAAGAATGGGTAGAAGTTTCAAAACCAATAGAATAATAAAATGCAAAGTGCAAAGTGCAAAATTAAAGGACGGTTCATTACGAACCGTCCTTTTTGTATATCTTCAATAACTAATTACTCAATTATTTTTCACATTCACCAATAGAAAAAACAACTAAAAAATATTATAATATAATTGTATAATTCTATTTGAATTTCGGGAGTGAGAAATTTGTACGGACTTATAGAACATACCGATGAAATTAATAGACTTTTAGCACGATACGGTGTTAAATTCGGCATTTACAAAAATAATGTATTTAACGAGCGTCTTTTTCCCTTTGATGCAGTACCACGCATTATTTCAAAAGATGAATTTGACTATCTTGAGCGTGGTCTAAAGCAACGTGTTAAGGCACTCAATATATTCTTAAAGGATATTTACACCAAAAAGCAAATTATCAAGGACAAAATCATTCCTGAAGAATTTGTTTATGGTGCTGCAGGATATATGATGGAGTGTGAGGGCGCAGTGCCACCTAAAGATGTTTTTAGTCATATTTCAGGTATTGACCTTGTGCAAGGTAACGATATGCGTTGGTATGTGCTTGAAGATAATCTTCGCATACCTTCAGGTGCGTCATATCCTATGATTGCCCGTGAGTTGTGTCGAAGGGCTAGTCCTGATACTTTCCGTGCAAATGGTGTTGTTGATAACCGTAATTATGGTGATTTACTTCGCAATACTCTCGATTATGTAAATACGGGTGGAATCAATGTAGTGCTCACTCCGGGTCGTTTTAACTCCGCATTCTTTGAACATTCTTATCTTGCTGAGAAAACTGGCTCAGTTTTTGCAATGCCACAAGATTTGTTTGTAGAGGGTAATGTGCTTTATTATAGTGAATATTCAGGCAAGCGTCAGCGTGTTGGTGCAGTTTATCGTAGAATTGGTGATGACTTTATTGACCCAATGACTTTCCGCGCTGATTCACTTTTAGGTGTGCCACATATTATGGATGCATACCGCGCAGGTAATGTGGCTCTCGTTAATGCACCGGGTAATAGTGTTGCTGACGATAAGGGTATTTACTACTATGTCCCTGCAATGATTAAATATTATTTAGGTGAAGAACCAATACTTTCAAATGCACCTACATACTTACCATTCTATGAAGAAGATATGAAATATGTGTTAGAAAATGTGCATAAATTAGTAGTTAAAGATGTTGCGGAATCGGGTGGCTACGGTGTTGTATTCGGTAATGAGTTATCGTTAGAACGCCTTTATGAATTAAAAAAAGCAATTCAAAAAGAGCCACGAAGATTCATAGCGCAAGAAATTATAAAGTTCAACGATTTAAAAGTAGTTGAACATGGTGTTGCAACTGAAAGAAAAGCGGATTTACGCGCATTTGTGCTTATGGGTGATGAGCCGGTTGTATGGAAATCAGGTCTTACTCGATTTGCAAAGGATGCAAATTCTTTCGTTGTAAATTCATCTCAGGGAGGGGGCTTTAAGGACACATGGGTATTATCTCGATAAAATCAAGTGATAATCTTTTTTGGCTAGGACGTTATGTTGAGCGTGTGTTTACAACTCTTAAGGCCTTTACCGAGTGTTATGATATTATGATTGATATTAATGATGAAGAATATATAAATTTTTGCCGTCGTTTGGGAATTGCAAATAACTATTCTTGTCGCCAAGAGTTTATCAGTTCGTTTTTGTTTGATGCAAATGACCCTGCGTCAATTTATTCTTCACTTCTTCATGCTTATGATAATGCGGTTGAAATGCGAAATACAATCAGTTCAGAAACTTTAGCATATCTTCAACTTGCCGTTGATATTATGGAAAAAAGCAGCAGTAGTAACGCTCCACTTCTTAAAGTGCAAGAGGTTACTGACTGGATTTTTGCATTTTGGGGTAGTGCTGATGATAATATTGAGGCAGAGGCATCACGAAATATTCTCAAATTCGGTAGAAGTATTGAGCGTCTTGATTTATACACTCGCCTTGACTACCCTCATGAATTGCTTAAAAAAGAGTTTTCAATAATGCTCAATCGACTTTATAAGGTGGGAATTGACTTCAACTCTTATTCTATTGAGCGTCTTACTCATATGATTTTAGAAGAAGAGGATTACACTCCTTACAAATTCTCAATTCAAAATGAGTTATCTCAACTTTTTGTAACGGGAGTGATGTGATATGGCAGTTTTAGATTTTACTTATAATATGTCAATTAAATTTTCGTTGCCCGTAATCAAGCATTGTTATACACTTCGTTGTATTCCGTTAGAGTGCGAAAGTCAACACATTGAAGATATTAAAGTTACAGTTTTTCCTGAAAATGAGTTAACATATTCTAACGACGGATTTGGTAATATTCTTGTAACTGACCGCATTGTAACAATGCATAACGAATTTACTGTTAATGTTGAAGGCACAGTCACAACAGGGGCACATATTACACCTGAAAGTGATTTGAATCCCGTTTACAAATATCCAACAAGCTTTACAAAATGCGGTACTGAGCTTAACAAGATGTATGACCGTATTCAAGTTGGAATTTCTAATGACGCAGTTGATACAGCACTTAAATTCACTCGTGCAATTCGTGCAAATATTGTGTATAGAGCAGGTGCTACAAGTGTAGTAACCACCGCCGAGGAAGCTCTTTTAAATGGTGCAGGCGTGTGTCAGGACTATTCACACATCTTGTTAGCGCTTCTTCGCAAAGCCGAAATTCCTTGCCGTTATGTTGTTGGTATGATGGTAGGTGAGGGTGAAACTCACGCTTGGGTTGAGGTGTATCATAATGGTAGTTGGCACGGTGTTGACCCAACAAATAACCGCCTTGCTAATGAAAATTATATTATTATCAGTCGTGGTCGTGATTTTGCTGACTGTGGCATTAACCGCGGGCTTTTAACAGGTGGCGGAATGCAAACTCAAACAGTAAATCTTAAAGTAACAAAAAGATAGGAATTTTTATGGATATTGGTTTATCATCAGCTTGTTTTTATCCCTTAGAAACTGAAAAATCAGTGTTAAGGGCATGTGAAGCAGGCGCAAAAACAATAGAAATATTTATGAATGCTCATTCGGAATTTCAGCCCGATTTTGTAAAGAATATGGCAAAAATTTGCCAATCTTATGGTGTAAAAGTAGCGTCAGTGCATACAATGGGCTCGTTTACTGAATCCTTTCACCTTTTTAGTTCATACAAAAGAAGATTTTTTGAAGCAAAAGAAACTTCTTTCAAGCGTCATTTTGATGTTATGCATACTCTTGGTGCTGAAATTCTTGTTATGCATGGAATTAAAAAACCAGGTAGCATTACTGATGAAGAATACTTTGACCGTTTTGGCGAGTTAATTCGTATGGGCAATGTAGAAGGACTTAAAGTTTGCCAAGAAAATGTGGTTCATTATCGTAGTGAAAGTCCTGATTTGCTTCTTAGAATGGGTGAATATATTGGTGATGATTTCAATATGGTTTTTGACATTAAACAGTCAGTGCGCACAGGTGTAAATCCATTTGAATTTGTTGAAAAATTGCATAGATATATTCGCCATATTCATATAAGTGACCACAATAGCGAAAAAGACTGCTTTGTGCCTTGTAAAAATGGCACCTTTGATTTTAAAAAGTTCTTTGACCTTATGAAAAGTTATGATTATAAAGGTGATTATATTATAGAACTTTATGAAAATGGCTATGAGAGTGATGGCGAGCTTACTTTCGCTTTGAACCAACTTAAAAAGTTGTTATAAGCTCTTTACATTGTGGTTAAAATTGTGATACAATACTATATATAGAAAAATATAGGAGAAATGTTCTTATGAAATGTCCATTTTGTGGCTTTGAAGAAAGCAAGGTTATTGACTCACGTCCAACTGATGAAGGGGAAAGAATTCGCCGTCGTCGTGAGTGTATTAAATGCACAAAAAGATTCACAACTTACGAAATAATTGAAAGTGTGCCTATTGTTGTTGTCAAGAAAGACAAAACTCGTGAAGTTTTTGATAGACAAAAACTCGTTAAAGGTATGCTTACCGCTTGCGAAAAGCGTCCTGTTTCAATGGAAACTATTGAAAGAGCAGTTAGTGAAATTGAATCAACATTACAAAATTCACTTGACCGTGAAGTAACAAGTGTTCGCGTTGGTGAACTTGTTATGGAACAACTTAAAGAAATTGACCAAGTTGCTTACGTTAGATTTGCATCAGTTTACAAGCAATTTAAAGACGTAAATGCATTTATGGAAGAACTTTCAAATTTCCTTGATAAAAAATGATTTTAAAGGAAGTGCTATTATGAAAAAAGCAAGACTTAAGGTATTCAGTATAATCGTTGCTGTTATAGTTTTGTTGTCATGCTTTTCAATGTGCGCTGTGGCTAAAGAACCAGAGCCAGATGGGTATGTAGTAGTAGAAGGGGAAGATGTAGTAAACTTCTCACCTGAGGTTACGCTTCCTAAAAGAGACAATATAACTGATGATTTTACTGCAAATAAGTTCTATGGTGATAGCATAGACCCTGACAGTGCTTATCTTTTCTATGACCAATTAAGTGATAGTGAACAGGTTATTTATTCAAAATTTTTGTTGTCAGGCGTTGCAGAAACATTTCAAGTACAACTTGAATATCAAGCAACGGGTGCAACTGTTGATGCAGCAATAACTAATGTTAAGGCCATAATATCAAAAGAGGTTAAAGAAGCATTAACTGCAGCGGTTGAAGATAATCCTTATTATTTTTGGATGAGTGGATATGGCTACTCCTTTAACTATTATCAGTATTCAACAACTGATGGTTACGGTGTTGCTACCGGTACAATTACAATTAGAATTAACATAGACACTAATTCTTATACTGACTATGCAGACGTTGAAGAAAAACTTGTTGCTCTTGTTGAGGCGGTAGAAGCGGCACCGGTTAACGGCATTACCCGTTATGAAAAAGTGAAATCTATTCACGATTATATTTATAACATTAATGAATATCCTGAACAGCAGGGCACCTTCAGTGACGGGTCACCTTGGTATGGCCCAATGGCACACCAGCCAACAGGTGTATTTTTAAATGGATACGCAGTTTGTGAGGGTTACGCTGAAGCTATGAAGCTTCTTTGTGACCGTGAGGGTATTCCTTGTATTACCGTGCTTGGCACAGGTAATGGCGGTGCACATAAATGGAATTACGTTAAAATGGAAGACGGCTTGTGGTATCTTATAGATGCTACTTGGAATGACCAAAGTGCAAATGTTTTTTATGACTATTTCCTTACTGGTGCTGATACAGTAGCTCCACACTTCGCAGGTAGTGCTCCTGATAGTCAGGTTCATGTTCCAGATGGTGCAATGTTTAGCGGAGTAACTCCACTTCAATATCCAACACTTGCAAGTGACCATTATGGAAAAGTAATGTTAAGTTATAATGCAGGTGACATTACCGTTGAAAACAGTATGAATGTAATTTTCATAGGTAAAGATATTACAACGTTAGAATATAAGCTTGCAATACCATCAGGATTTACTGGTTCACTTTCAAGCTATACTGATTTAACCGGTGGCACTTTAACCACCAAAAAAACCTCAACAGGTTTAACAAAGACCTATATATTTGCAAAGCGTGGCGACATTGACGGCTCAAATACAACAAATACAACTGATTACAATAAGGTTGTAGCTGCAGCAAAAATGGGCGCTTGTCCTATGGAATATACTGCAGAGTATTATGCAGGCGATATAAATCACGATGGAGCAATTGATGGTTTTGATGCAATTACATTAGATTTGTATTTGCAAGATACTATCGACTTCAATTAATAAACAAAAAACCGACTGGGATTTCTCTCAGTCGGTCTTTTTTTATTTGTATTTGTGAAATTTTTTCAATGCTGTGGCAATAGGTAAAATTAGAATTCCTAATACTATATTACCTATACAGTGCATAACATCAAAGGGAAATCCCGCAATAATCCAAGCAATCATTCCTTTAAAATCAAGCCCAAATAAAAGTGCTTGTGCAGGGGCGTACAGTGTACCATATAAAAGTCCAAAAACTCCTGAAACAATCATATAAACAGGCACTGCAATTTTGGGTTTCATATTCTTAGGCAAAAGCATTACCATCATCCAAAGAATTGCCCATAGGTAAAGGTATGGAATCCACCACATACCAAATCCATAAATAATACCTGAAAGTAACACGAATATGTAAATGGGTTTTAAGGCGTCTTTGCGGTACACTATTGTATATGCAGTAATAAGGGTGCCAAGTAAATGGAAGTTAGGAAAAGCTTCCATTAAAAGCTTTGACAACAGCATTATTACGCCTAGCATTGTGAAGACAATAATGTCGACAAGCTTTTTGTATTTCTCGTTTCTCATTATGCTTTAGTTGCTACAAACGAATATGTTGCACCGTCAACAATGTCAGTTGAGTCAACACCTGTGCTAGCATATTCACCGTTTACATAAAATGCCCAATAAGCGCCGTCAGCGGTGTAGTCATACTTAATTCCGTTTACGGTGTCAACCATAAGACCATATTGACTACTTTCACCTGAAATGAGTTTTTCGTTAATCAAGGCGTCACCAACTGTTTTGGCGTCAGTTTTAATGTCAAAGGATTTTTCGCTTCCGTCAAGGTCAACTACCTTGAAAACAAAGCTTAATTCCTTTTTTGTTTCGCCACTGGCCTGTGTAGTGGTTGTGGTTGTGGTTGTGGTTGTGTTACTATCATTTTTTCCACACGCTGAAAATGTAAGTGCCATAGCCACAATAAGCACCAGCGAGAGAATAGACAGTACTACTTTTGATTTAATTACATTTTTCATACTTGTAATCTCCTTAATATTATGTTTTTTTGATATTTGGCTTACCGCTATATCGGTTTTCGCGACAACGATAACTTAAAGACCGGGTATTCCGACTTGCAAACTAAAATGCGATTTTCGTCTTCTCAGAAAAAACTTTCCAATGACTTTACCCTTGTGGCAAGAGTATGAAAATTGCTCATTTGCTTACGGCGACGGACTCGTTCAGGAATTACACCTGATTCCTCGACATCTTTGACCTATATCAACAAATATGATATACCCAAACGAAAAATAAATCAACAAAAACTTGATTTATAATGTAAATCATATTAAAATAGTTCTATGATTTTATGGAAGTGATTATATGAAAAAAATTTTAATACCAACAGTCGCGTTGATTACTATCGCAATAATTGCAACAACAATATTTTTTGGGGTGCGTACAATGAAATTGAACGAATACAAAAATGCAGAATTAAATTTGCCTGACGGATTTACAATTACCGCCCATACAGGTTGCATGAAAACGGAAGATAATTCTCTTGAATCAATAAAAGTTGGTATTGAAAATGGTGCAAAAATCGTAGAATTTGACTTGTATTTTAATGAAAAAGGTGAGCCCGTGCTTGCTCACGACGAGCCGGTCGGCGGTGAAGTAACTCTTAACGAAGCATTTGCATATCTTGCAAAATACAAGAATATACAAGCAAATGTTGATATTAAAACTGTTGATGCACTTGAAAAGGTTTACCCTTTGGCAAAAGCGAATAATGTTGAAGACCGAATTTTCTATACAGGTGTTGGCGAGGAAGATGTTGAAACAGTAAGAAAAGATAGTCCTGAAATAAAATATTTTCTTAATGTAGATGTTGATAAATCCCAAAATACTGATAAAGAATATTTGCTTTCTCTCGTAGAAAAAGTGAAAAAAGCAGGTGCTATAGGCATAAATTTCAACTATAAAGCTGCGTCAAAAGAGTTAGTTAATATTTTTCACGAAAACGGACTCCTTGTGTCAATTTGGACAGTAAATGACGAATATAATATGTATAAAATTTTGTCTTTTGGTCCTGATAATATCACTACAAGACATCCCGACGAATTAGCAAAAATTGTTGACCAAAAAAATTAAGGAAATTTGTCAAAATTATTGACTTTTTTGTAAATTTTCATTATATTTATTCTATACCAATTAGGGTGGGGCGGAAGCGTGTTTTTTCCGTCAAATCCCAACTATATCTATCGGTTGGAAAGGGGCTGCATAATTGAAAAACAATCCAGTTATTATTGACCTCAAAAACATAAGCGTAAGCTTTGACAATCAAAAAATACTTAATAACATTAGTCTTTATATCCGTGATGGTGAGTTTATCACCTTGCTCGGTCCTTCGGGCTGCGGCAAAACAACAACCTTGCGTATTATTGCAGGTTTTTTACAGCAGGATTCGGGTGATGTTATTTTTGAAGGAAAAAATATCAATGGTGTGCCGGCGTTTAAGCGTCAGGTTAACACCATTTTTCAGCGTTATGCTCTTTTTCCTCATTTGAATGTTTATGAAAATATTGCATTCGGACTCCGCCTTAAAAAGTGGAAAGAGGATGCAATTAAAGAAAAGGTTAGCGAAATGCTTACTTTAGTAAATCTTAAGGGTTTTGGTCCTCGTCGTATTGACTCGCTTTCAGGTGGTCAACAACAACGAGTTGCTATTGCACGCGCTTTGGCGGTTAATCCAAGAGTTGTGCTTCTTGATGAGCCACTTGGTGCTCTTGACCTTAAACTCCGTAAAGATATGCAAATCGAACTTAAAAACATTCAACAAAAATTGGGCATTACTTTTATATATGTTACTCACGACCAAGAAGAAGCACTTTCAATGTCTGATACAGTTGTTGTTATGGATGGCGGTGAAATTCAACAAATCGGTACTCCTTTGGACATTTATAACGAGCCCAAAAATGCCTTTGTTGCTGACTTTATCGGTGAAAGTAATATTCTTGATGGCGTTATGAGAGAAGATTTTACAGTTGAATTCCACGGAATTAAATTCCAATGTGTTGACAAGGGCTTTAAGAAAAATGAGCCAGTTGACGTTGTAATCCGTCCTGAAGATATTGACGTTGTTGCTCCTGAAAATGGTATGCTTCAAGGCACAGTTACATCAGTAACCTTTAAAGGCGTGCATTACGAAATTATTGTTGATATTGATAACTTTAAATGGTTGATTCAAACTACTGTAAAGAGTGAAGTTGGTAGCGTAATCGGCATTTCTATTGACCCTGATGAAATGCACATTATGAAAAAATCACAGTATTCAGGTCTTTATGGTGACTATAGCTCGTTCAGTGATGAATTTGATGAGCTTTCTCAGGTGGAGGAGGAATAATGAAAAAATCCTCATTCCTTCAAAAGATGCTTAATGCACCTTATATGCTCTGGTCGGTGTTATTTATAGTAGCACCGCTCATAATGGTTAT
>JAZKXL010000050.1:0-31388 GCA_045611635.1 Candidatus Fimenecus sp.
ACATTCTTTTGAAGCACCATACTAACCTCTTCACGAAGGGCATGGATTTTGTATTCTTTAACATTAACACCGCCAACAAGCACTTGACCTTCAGTAACATCATAAAGTCGTGGAATAAGCTGTACAAGACTTGTTTTAGCGCTACCTGTTGCACCAATAATACCCACCATTTCGCCACTTTCAATTTTGAATGTGGCATTTTTAATTACAGGATGTGCTGCACCGTCATACTTAAAATATGTGTTTACAAACTCAATAGAGCCATCTTTTACATTTGTATTTGTGGCATTATCATCTCTAATATCAGGAATTTCATTAATAACCTCATTAATACGCTTTGCACTTGCTTGTGACATAAAGAATTGCATAATAAGGAAAACAACCATTAAAAAGCTCATAAGAATTTGCATTACATATGTGTATATGGCTGTAAAGTCACCAATAAGCAAGGTTTCAGCTGAAATTAATTTTGCTGAAATATAAAGAATTGAAAGGATTGTGCCATACATAATTATCATAAATGTTGGCTGACCTAAAATCATAAGTTTTTCCGCAAAAATTGCTGCGTCAAACAAATTATCGTTTGCCTTTTTAAATTTATCTTTTTCATAGTCGGAGCGTACAAATGCTTTAACTACTCTTATATTTGTAAGATTTTCTTGAATTGATGCATTGAAGCCGTCAAACATTTCTAAGAGTTTCTTAAATCGTTTCATTGAAATAGGTGCAAAAATTACAAGTATAAGAATAATAATTGGAAGCGCAACAAGGAAAACTGACGCAACGTCTTTACTAATTTTAATTGTAATAATAAGTGCTGCAACAAATTGCACAGGTGCGCGGAAAAGCATTCTTATCATCATAACAAATGTATTTTGAACACTGTTTACATCAGTTGTAAGGCGCGTAATGAGTGATGCGGTTGAAAAACGGTCAATATTTGAAAATGAGAATGTTTGAATTTTGCCAATCATATTTTCACGAAGCTTTGCACCAAATCCCATACCTGCAACCGCTGCTGCACGAGCCGCTAATGTACCACTACAAAGTGAGGCAAAAGCATATAAAAGCATACGTAACCCGTAGTTTAACACCTGACTCATACTGCCCTCGTTAAAGCCCTCTGATTGAATAAGATTCACAATATCTGCCATTACAAGAGGAATCATAAGTTCAAGCACAACCTCACCAACCATAAATATTGGTGACATTATAGCGTGTACAATATATTTTTTCGCGTATTTTAATAACTTAAACATGCTCTTCCTCCTTTATAAAATTAGTTATGTTTTTATTCATTCTTTCAAGAAATGTTACCATTAAATCCATTTCTTCTTCAGTAAAACCCTTATATGCAATATCATCAATTCGCATAAAAGTTTGTTCAGCAAACATATGAAGCTCTTTACCTTTTTTAGTTAGTTTTACTGTATTTCTTCTTGCATCCTTTTTATTTTCAAGACGCACAACAAGCCCTGATTCTTCCATTCTTTTAAGTGAAGTTGCCACAGATGGTGGAGAAATATGCAAAAATTCGGCAATTTCTTTTTGTGTTGCATTTTCGTGGTCACTTAAATATTTAAGAATAGGGGGTTGACCAAAATATATTCCCTTTTCACGAAACCGTGTATCAACAATATTTCTATGATTACAGTGGTAAGCGTGAAAAGCGCTATTTATTTTCTTTACCTTTTCTATCATTTTTTCACTACCTTTTTAAATTAGTTAATCGATTAATAGTTAACCGGTTAACTATTTTTAATTATATACTCTTTTTTTTATAAGTCAACACCGAAAAAACGCCTTATTTGTGAACTTTTTGTTAACAATTTGGCGATTTTTTAATTTTGTCTCACTTTTTGCGAAACAAATATGCTTTTTGGCGCTATATATGGAGGGTATTTTTTTTTGAAACTCTTCGGAAAGGAGTAAAAAATGAACGAGAAAAAACTTACAAAAAAAGAATTGAATTTTTGCCGTATATATGTGCGACTTCGAAATCCAAAAGAAGCGGCACTTCACGCAGGATATGATATTTTACCCGAATATCGTGCAATAAGTCTTTTGTCAAAGAAAGAAATCCGTAAAAAAATCACAGAGTTAGAAAAAGAAGCTCTTGCCGACGAAAATCTTATATCGGCAGGACTTCAACGCCTTGCATTTGGCTCTTGTGCGGATGCGGTTAAACTTATTCTTTCGGTGAATCAAAACACCTCCCCCGATATTGATTCGCTTGATTTATTCAATGTAGCGGAAATTAAGTTTACTTGCGGAAAAAGTATGGAAATTAAATTTTTTGACCGACTAAAAGCCCTTGAGAAACTTGCGGAAGTATCGCAAAACGGTAAAGAAACCGGTGCAATTTCATTTTATGAAGCACTTGAGCGAAGCGCTAGAAAGCATGGGTCAGGTGTGCAAGATGGCTGATATTAAATTCCGCGAATTCTCACAAAAGCAACTTACAGTACTGAGTTGGTGGTGCGAAAGTAGTCAATATAAAGATTATGACGCTATTATTTGCGACGGTGCTGTACGAAGCGGAAAAACAGTTTGTATGTCAATTTCGTTCATTCTTTGGGCTTTTTACCGATTTTCAGACTGCTCGTTTGCTCTTTGCGGTAAAACAATCACATCATTACGAAGAAATGTAGTCACTCCCCTGCTACCGCTACTTTGTGATATGGGATTTACAGTAAAAGACCGAAAAAGCAGTAACTTCATTGAAATAAGCAACGGCAACAAGGTTAACAAATTTTATCTTTTTGGTGGTCGTGATGAATCATCCGCATCACTTATTCAAGGTATGACACTTTGCGGAGTTTTGCTTGACGAGGTTGCGCTTATGCCACGCTCATTCGTTGAACAGGCGTTGGCAAGATGCTCAGTCACAGGGTCAAAATTGTGGTTTAACTGCAACCCTGAAAATCCACGCCACTGGTTTCATACTGAATGGATTAAAAAAGCAAAGGAAAAGAATTGTCTTTACCTTCATTTTCTTATGGATGATAATCCTTCACTGTCAACAAAAATCCGCAACCGATACAAGTCCCTTTATTCAGGCGCTTTCTATGAAAGGTTTGTGCTGGGAAAATGGGTGGCGGTTAATGGTCTTGTTTACCCCTTTTTTAATGAAAAAGAACACGTTACAAATACTCTTCCAAAAAATTGCAGTCAGTATTACATTTCATGCGACTATGGTACTGTTAACCCTGCTTCTTTTGGCTTGTGGGGACTTTCTAACGGCATTTGGTACAGACTTAGAGAATTTTATCATGATTCAAAGGCAAAGGGATTTCAAATGACCGACAAAGAATACTATGACGAATTAGTAAATCTTGCAGGTGACAAAAGACTTGAAGCGGTAATCGTTGACCCCTCGGCTGCCTCTTTTATAGAGTGTATTCGCCGCGAAGGTAAGTTTCGCGTAATACCCGCCAAGAATCAGGTTACTGATGGAATACGCAAGGTAAGTGAAAAACTGAAATGCAAAGAAATTCTAATTGGTGACTCCTGTACGGATACAATCCGAGAATTTGGAATGTACCGTTGGGACACAAACGGGGTTAATGACGCCCCACGAAAAGAGTATGACCACGCTATGGACGATATTCGTTATTTTGTGGCAACTGCTCTTGAACATCTAGACGGATTTGGCTTTGCCTTATCCGTTGAAAGAAACTAAATGAAAGGAGAACGAAATTTGTCTATATTCCAGAAAATGGCAAACAAAAAAGTTTGCGCTTCTTCTCCACAAACGTCTAATTCACACACATTTGACCTTTTGGCAACGTACTCGCCCGCCATGGTTTGCAACCCTGACCTTTACAAAATGTTAAGGGAAGCAATTCCCGTTATTGACACAGCAATTCACAAAATTGTGCGTCTTACAGGCGGATTTACAGTTGCTTCTAACAATGGCAAAAATCAAGCGCAACTTGACAATTTTTTACATAGTGTAAATGTTGGTGGTGTAGGTAAAGGACTTCAACAGTTTATTGATATTTACTTTGAACAACTACTCACCTACGGCACTGCTGCAGGTGAAATAGTTATGGACGCTGACGGAATCAATTCACTTTACAATGTACCAATCCGCAATATTTCACTTAAACGAAATCCGCAAAACTTTAACGAAATTCTTATTTGCCGACCTGACAATAACACAGGTATTCCCGTTAAATATCAAGACCTTGTTATGTATTCAGCACTTAATCCTGAGGCAGGTAGCATTACAGGCAACTCAATTCTTAAGGGGCTTCCTTTTGTAGCATCTATTCTTGTTAAGATTTATGAGTCTATTGGTCAAAACTGGGAAAGAGCCGGCAACCTTCGTTATGCGGTTACATATAACCCTGGCTCTGATATGCTTGACCGTGCTTATGCAAAGGAGCGTGCTACACAAATTGCAAATGAATGGGCAAACGCTATGGATAAAAACAGCGTTAAGGATTTTGTTGCGGTTGGTGATGTGCAAATTAAAGTGATTGGCGCTGATAATCAAGTGCTAGACAGTAATATTCCTGTTAGACAAATGCTTGAGCAAATTGTAGCAAAACTTTCTATCCCACCATTTATGCTTGGTCTTTCTTGGAGTACAACTGAAAGAATGTCATCACAACAAGCGGATGCTCTTACAACTGAACTTACTGCATATAGAAGAATTCTTACACCAGTTATTGAGAAAATTTGCAATATTTTCTTGCGTCTTTGTGGCAATAGCGACGGAGTACAAGTGGTGTGGGATGAAATCACATTGCAAGACACAGTTGAGCTTGCACGCGCCCAACTTTATTCGGCACAAGCAAAATCGCTTTCGGGAGGTGACAGCAAATGATTAAGTGCTATCAATCAAAAAATGAAATTGGTGTGCCAAGTGATGAAGATATGATGCTTATCAATGAGCACACTCTTAAATCTCTCACAAAAGATGATGTTTTTTGCTTTAGCGTAATTCTTTGTGACAACGACATTGACCGTGATTTTGAGCGCTTTGATGAAGACGCCCTTAAAACTCTTGAAAAACTTTTTATAGGTAAAACAGGAATTCACAACCACAGTATGAAAAGTGAAGACCAAAACTCACGCACATACAAAACGCAGGTTATTATTGACAACACTCGCAAAACTACTGATGGATTACCTTACACCTATTTAAAAGCGTGGTGCTACACTGTCCGTAGCGAAAAAAATGAGTCGCTTATTCGAGATATTGAAAGTGGCATAAAAAAAGAGGTAAGCATTAGCTGTGCAAGTGATAGTCGCATTTGTTCAGTTTGTGGCGAAGCCCACTGCAATCATATTGCAGGGCGCAAATACAACGGTAGCCGTTGCTACAAAACAATTACAAACATAACTGATGCTTATGAATGGTCATTTGTGGCAGTACCTGCACAACGAAATGCAGGTGTTACAAAATCTTATAAAAAGGAGAGAACTATGGAGAATATTTTAAAATCCATTAAAGAAGAAAAATCACTTACCTTAAGTGAAAATGAACTTAAAAAGGTTTCAAGTTATATTGAAACTCTTGAAAAGAAAGGTGCAGACGGTGAAAAATATAGAAACTCACTTTGCACAAAAATTAAGTCATATTTTTCTTTAGCAATTCCTGAAATTCACGAGAATTGCATTGACGAAATGCTTGTATGCCTTTCAACTAAAAATCTTGAAGAACTCGGTAAGGCAATGAGCAAAAAAGCAAACCAGGTTGTGCCCATTACAGGTCAACTTTACACTGAAGAAAAAAATGATAACAACGCTAACAGCCAATTTAAATTTTAAGGAGGATATAATTTATGGCAACATTTGAAACAATTAAACTTGATAAAGGTCTTTATGGTACAGGTAAGGGTTTTCTTACTGAACTTGAAAAAATTGACCCAAGCGAAAACTACAAGGGTACATCTTTAGAAAATCTTGATGCTTTTGAGCGTCAGTTAAAGCGTTTTGACATTAAAATCAAAGGTGCCGGTAGTGATGCAGTAGAAAAATTCTTTGCAACTACTGACTCAGCAGTGCTTTTCCCTGAATATGTATCTCGTGCAGTCCGCCAAGGTATTGAAGAAGCAAATAACCTTGACGCAATTATTGCAACAAAAACAAACATTAACGGTCTTGATTATAGAACAATTGCATCTACTCCAACCGCTGACGAAAAAGCACTTAAAGAGGTAGCGGAGGGTGCTTCTATTCCTGAGACGGTTGTTCACACTCAAGACAACCTTGTTACACTTAAAAAGCGTGGTAGAATGCTTGTTGCATCTTATGAAGCAATTCGTTTTCAACGCCTTGATTTATTCACAGTTACACTCCGTCAAATTGGTGCTTACATTGCTCGCACACAATTTAAGGATGCAGTTAATGTGCTAATTAACGGTGACGGCAACGAAAACGCTGCAAGTGAAATTGCAACTGCAGCATCAGGAGTGCTCACTTATGAAGATTTAATCACACTTTGGAATTCATTCTCACCATATGAAATGAATACTCTTATTGCATCACCTGACATTACTGCAAAGCTTCTTACAATGCCTGAATTCCGTGATGCTCCTGCAGGGCTTAACTTCCACGGCAAAGGCACAATGATTACACCACTTGGTGCAAAACTTATCAAATCAAACGACATTAACGGAACACTTATTGGTCTTGACAAAAACTGTGCTCTTGAAATGGTTACTGCAGGTGGCGTTATGACTGAATTTGACAAGCTTATTGACCGTCAGCTTGAACGTGCGGCAATTACTCAAATCTCTGGCTTTGCTAAAATCTTTGCTGACGCTTCAAAAGTTATGAATGTGTAAGGTGATTTAAATGATTAACGTTTGGTCAGTTTCTCAGGTGCTTGAGGACACAGGCGTGTTGTCCCCTGAAGACACAAAAAAAGCGATGCCTTTTTGCATTTCGGCTTGTGCTAATCTTTCAAAACGACTTAAAGATGTAAAACACGAAGATGAGCCCGCCGTTATTAACGCTTGTGCAGGAATGGCGCTTTATAGCTTTACTCTTTTGCAAGGTAGCTCTAGTGAAGATTTTTCATCCTTTAAAGCAGGTGATGTTACCATAAGTAAAAGTGCGTCAGCAAGCATTGAAAGTGCTATAAAATTTCGTGACGAGAGCTTGCTTCAAGCATCTGAATACTTAACCGATGTGGATTTTGTGTTTAAGGCGGTCTCGATATGAATGTAAATAAAATCCTTAATTCTTATGGAAACACAGTTTATATTTCAGGTAGTGATGGTTGGAATAGTCCATTGTTTAAAGCATTTATTCAGCCATTGCGATACAAAAACAAGTTGTATCAGCAAGGCAGTTACACCACCATTGGTGTAAACAAAAATAATGTTTACCTTTATATTGGACCTAGCACGCACGACCTTACAAAGCTTGATAACACATATAGAATCCGCGATAAAGACAACAAAAAATACATTATTGACCGTGCCGAAAAAATTGTAGTTAACAATGCTATAGTTTATATTTGGGCGATTATTAGACAAACTACGGAGGCATAATATGACAATTAACGGAACACTTGCCGAAACTGTTAAAAAGGCACTTGCAGGTGATGCAACTTTTAAAGACGTAACCTTCGTTATTGCCTATGAGACTCCTATTAAGCCCACGCCCATAAGTAAACCCATTGTAGCAATCTATGCTAAGGATTGTAAAATTGGTGAACAACTTAAGGAGTCACTTGATTCAGGTGAGGTTGTCACAACCAATAAACGAGAGGTTTATACTACTATTTGTACTGATATTTACCTTCCCTATTCAATGGGAGGTAATGCAGGTCATAAACTTTATGACCGTATTGCAACCTTTCTTTTATACACAAAAAAATACAGTATTACGGAATCCACCTGTGCAAAATCAATTTATGATAGCAACTGTGAAGCAATATTTCTTCACGCACAATTCACCTTTAAAAACACCGTTTTGGCATAAAAAAGCCCACCTCGAGTAATCGAGGTGGGTGATTTTTTTGTTTTGTAAATTAATCAGCGTTTTCTTCTTCAATCTTATCAATAATGTCTTGAGGAATTGCTTCACCATGTTTAACAAAGAGAATACAAAGAATGCTCAAGATAAACATAATTGGGCTATATACGAAGAGTGAAAGGTATGTGCCTGAAAGCATTCTAACAACACCATAAACGATTGGTGATGCAATTTGTGCTGAGAATGTTGCTGTGTAGTAGTAGCCAGTAAATGTACCAACTTTATCAACACCACCAATTTCAAGTACAAGTGGTAATGTGTTAACTGTAATAAACATATTAGCAGCACCACCAAGAATAAGAGCAAGCCAAATAATAGCCATATTACGTGTAACAACATAAAGAAGGAACACTGCCATAAACACAATAAGACCAATAAGAATTGTCTTTTTACGTCCAAGCTTTTTACCCATTTTACCTGCAGGAATTGCAGCGGCTGCTGAACAAACTGCAAACAATGTTGTCATAATTGTTGCTTCGCCTGTGCTCTTACCAAGTTCTTCAGCAGCAAAAAGTGCGAAGAATGTTGTAATTGCGTTTGTACCGCAGAAAAGGAAGAATAATCCGCCAAGCATAAAAATTAAGCTCTTTCTTTCACCCTTTGAAAGTTTCTCAGCTTTTCTTGCTGCTTTTTCTGCCTTTTTAGCTGCCTTTTCATCAGCTGCTTGATTTTGTGACGCCATAGTTTCAAGCTTGCTTGATGGTTCTTTTACACAAGTGCGAACAACTATCATACCGATAATCATAACTACTGCACCTAAAAGGAATACGTATGGGAAGCTTGTTTGCTGTTCATTGTCAGCTGTAACCTTAACGCCTGTAATTGCAAGGTAAATAGCGCTTACAAGAGCACCAGCAACCATACCGATAACTGAACCAACGCCACCCATAAGGTTGATAATAGCATTACCTTCTGAACGAAGTTCAGGAGGAGTAAGAGCAGGCATCAAAGCTACTGCAGGAGCACGCCACAATGACATTGAGAATACGAAAAGGATAATAAAGAACATTGTTACAGGAAGAGTTGACTTTAATGCCACCCAAGGAATAAGTGCGAAAAGTACCGCTGATACAGGTGCACCATAAACAATGAATGGACGACGCTTACCGAGTTTTGAACGGCAACGGTCTGAAAGTTTACCAAATGTTGGTTGGAAAATAACACCGAAGATGTTGTCGAATGTCATAATGATACCAATGAAAAGTGGAACAAGTGTAATTCCGCCACCTTCAACATTAACCTCTTGACCTTGTGTTTTTGCAAATTCAGCAAGCACAGGAAATGCCTCATTAAGTTTTTGGCTAAGAGCTGTTATCCATGCTGATTCAGTAAGCAATCTGTTAAGAATCTTTGTAATATATGGGTCATAAATTGCCCATGCGATTGATGTTGTGAGAAAAGCGAAGCCGGTTAATATGGTATGCCAAGTGTGAAGCTTACCGTTTTTCTCGCAAAAAAGTTCTTGTTTGCTCATATTTTACCTCCTGATAAATTCAGAAAAATTATACGAATTAATTATACATTATTTTTCCCAAAATAGATAGGTATAAAACACCGAAAATTTTGAAATATTTTTGTGTAGAGTGTTGAGAATACAAAAAGAGATGTAGTTTTTGCTCTCTCCCCGATTTTTTACCATTTGTTTTCTACGTATTCGCACCAGCTTGGCAAGTCTTTGATTTCGACTACCTTACCATCGTCAAGCACTACAGTACCATTCCACACACCATTTACCTGATGGCAATTCATTCCTGCAACATTTGCAATATTAATATTAGTTTCATTATCAAATGTAGGTGTAAGAGTAAGATTAAATCTACCATCGTCGGAAATGATTTTCCACTCTTCCATATATCTATCTTTAGGGAATTTTTCTACATCAACTGCACCAATTTTATGTGCTTTACCATCCCAAAAAAGACAAGTTTCAGTAGCGTTACTTTCATCACCGATTGCCCATGTAATTTCAAATCCAAAAAGATGCTTTGTGCCATCTTCGTCATACACATACTGTGAGCCATTACCCCAATACCAAACAAGACTATAAGGAGTATTTACACGACCCCAGTCCATATAACAAAAAGTATCTTCTTTTGAAAACTCATAAACTTCGTCACCGAATTTATATGTACCACTACATGGCATACAGTTTTGCTTTGTGGTCATAAAGTATCTTGTTGGCTGGTTTTCAAAAGGAAGAACAGTTGTGATATTTTCAAGACCTGGCATAATGTCCATATGAAAATTACACTCAACAATCTTATCTTTAACAGGTGCTCTAAACCAAAGTGTTCTATATGTTTCGTGAGTGTCAAATTCACACTGTGCTTGTCTTACAGTTGCCTTAAAATTGTTAGGCACATCGCCTTTTGGTGGAAGAATATATTTGTTAGCACCACCAACATATATGTAGTTTGCATCTGCAATTACACATTTGTTTTTAAGGTCAGTAAGCTTTGCACTTACATAACCACCGATAGAAATATTTGCAAAACTTAAATCAATAACATAATCTTTGTTGCGAATTACATAAAAGTCCCATTCTTTTTTACGCCAATTGGGTTTTGAATGGTCGCGGTTATAAGTAAATACATTGTGTCTTGCCCAACCTTTTGCAAGCAAAGTACCATCTTCAGCCAAAAGTGGAGTTTCTTCAGTATATTCAGTTTGTTTTGACTTTTCAGGCCATTCTGTAAAGCTTTTATAAGTTCTTGGTAATTCCTTTGACATAAAATCACATCCCTATTTTTTCCATCTACTCAATTATAACAATATAAAACAGCCAATTCAATACCCAATATTGAACTGACTGTTGATTTTCTATTTATTCATATTAAGTTTATCGTATTCTTTTTCAATTTCCGCCATGCGCTTTTCAATAGTTTTGTATTCCTCTTGCCACAAAGCGTATTCTTTTTTATCAGCTTTATCCGGCATAAAGTCTTCAAGGTCTAAAAGTTGGTCTTCTAAATCGTCATATTCTTCAGAAAGACGCTCTATTAAAATCTCAATTTCTTTTGCCGATTTATTTGTAAATTCGTAAATTTCACCCATAGCAATTACCAACTATTTATTTTCGTTATTATCATTGTACTGATATTCAGGGAATGGACATCTAGGAATTATGAACGCAAGAATAGCATAAACAATAACACCGTTAACAACAAATGTGCAATAGGTTATCAACGCATAAACAAGTCTCACAATTGTTGGGTCAATTCCAAAAAATTCTGCAATACCTGCGCAAACACCGCTGATTTTCCTGTCAGTACTCTTATATAACCTTTTCCCTTTAAACATTTTACATTCCCTCTATATTATATAATTTAATGTTAGTGAATGTGATTATGCTGTGTAACTATTCCGCAAAGCTCTAAATACCACTCAATAATATATGTTCCACAAAACATGCAAATTACAACTGCAAGTGAAAGATGTGGTGCAAATGGTACTTTTCTTGGAATTTTTCCTTTATTCTTAATCGCCATAAAGATAAGGTAAAGTGTGCCAATAAATCCGCCCATAATAAGCGAAAGTAAAACTACCTTCCAGCCAAGTAAGAATCCGCAAGCAGCCATAAGTTTGATGTCACCGCCACCCATTCCGCCTTTAGTAACCACCGCAAGAATGAAAAGGATTCCGCTTGCAGCAAAAATACCAATTACGCGCTCAATAAGACAATGAGTGTCGAATCCCTCTTTAATAAGTTCGTCAATATAAGTAATAATTCCACCTACAAAAATTGTAATCCACATAGAATCAGGAATTTCCATTGTGCGCCAGTCAATAACAGTTGTTACAAGCAACGCTGAAAATGCTACGCAGTAACCAACAAGAGTAAGTGATGGCTTTGCATCACACACAAACCAAAAAATAAGCGAATACATTATACCGTTGATTGCCTCAACAATTGGGTATTGCACTGAAATTTTTGCCTTACAGTAACGACACTTGCCGCCAAGGAAAATCCAGCTAAAAAGTGGAAATAAATCCTTTGCATAAAGACGATGATTACAGCTCATACAATGACTGTTTGTAGTTGTAACATTTTCACCTTTAGGTAATCTATAAATCAGCACATTAAGAAAACTACCGATACAAATACCCATAAGGAATACAAAAAATGTTATAAAAAGTTTTGGTATAAGTAAATAATCCATAAATTACTCCTCATTCACGCTTGTTTCATTTATTGTAACACACTCTTGTTCTTTTTTACAGCGTTTTGTTGCAATTACTGCCCAAGCAATTAAAATTACGACGCTAACACCTGTAATTACTGCGCCTGCAACAAATCCCACAGGAGTATATTTCATTTCAACAATATGTTCACCCGCTGAAATACCTGTCATAAGAATATGACCCTGATGTTCATATAAGCTTACTTGCTGACCATCAATATAGATTTTCCAACCTGCGTCATAAGAAATTGGAATATAAAGTGCACCGTCAGTATAACTTGTAACCTTTGCTTTAACGTAAGTATCTTCAAATGCAAGAAGTTCAGTATCACTCATTGCATCAAGTGTGTCATAAGCTTTTTCAAACTTCGCTTTGTCAACTGTATAAGAATTTATGGTAAAGCTACCATTTTTTATAGCATAAACATTACCATTTTCTAATACGCCCATTCTATGACCACCGATAGTAATTGTTGCCACGTCACCCTTTTTAACTTCACCTAATTCATAAGTGGTGTTGTCTCTTGCCCCAAAAAGATTATATTTTGTTGTTTTTCCATTAAGAGTAACAGTTAAATCGGTAAACTCTGATGTATCAACATAAATATACATCATACCATCGGCTTCAGCAATAGAATCAAAAGTAATATATGCTGCTTTTGTCATATCGGTAATCTCATATGAATAACCGCTCATACGCTTTTCAAGGAATTCATAATAAGCGTTTACGCTGTTAAGGTTGTCACCATGGTCATGTTCGTGGTCGTGGTCAACATCTTTTTCATCACTATGATTAGCGTTTATACGGTCAACTGCCGAAATATGAGTGCAGTTTTCATAAACAAAATTTTCAGGATTATTATAAAAAATCACATTTTCAGTTGTACCTGTTATGCATTTTGTTGCTTCATTAAGATTATCAAGCACAATTGGGAATTCATATGGATTCCACTCTGCTAACCCATAACTTGTTGTATACATAAATGGCATTGTGTAGTTGTTTTTATAAAGTGTATAGCCATCTTTTTCAGTTACCTTTTCTCTGAAAAAGTTTTCACTCAAATGACCTGTACCATCAATATAATAACTAATAGGGAAAAACATATTGAATACCGGTGATTGTTCATTTGCACCATTTTGCATATTCATACGATTACCATAAGTACCAAAATTTGTCACAGTAAGTGCAAAATGATAATCTGAGATTGATGAATAACTTTCAAGTCCACGATAACCAAACATCATTCCATACATAAGCATATCGTCATATTCTTGCTTTTTACTTGCAAAAGAAACTGTTTCACTATCGTCAATATTTTGAGTAAGTTCACTTACCTGTTCGTATTCACTTAAATTTTCCCTTAACTCAAGAGTGTTAATGTTGTTGAAATTTAATACCACTGACTCAACTGCAACACAAAGTAATAATACAACCATAAGCGTGGTTTTTGCTTTGATGTTTTTGCTCATAATAAGCAAAACTACTGTAAATACAATAATAAATATTGCAAGAGTTATAATAAGCTTTGCCGAGAAGAAAAGATAATTAAATGTATTGTTAAAGTAAATACCTGCAACGCAAAGTCCTGCAAATACTGTACCTGCTAAAATGCCGTACCACTTAATTTTTTCAATTTCACAAAATGCCTCATAAGCAATTTTTATAAGCACAAAACTATAAATGAATGCAAATCTATACATAAGACCTGCCGGCTCACCAAATCCGTGCCATACAAAATAAATATCGTGGAAAATTATTGAAACCCATAAAACCACAAGCACAAAAATATTGCCAATCTTTTTGCGGAGTGAAATGCCCTTTGCAAAGAAATATGCAATAACTAAAATAATAGTTGCTATACCTGCAAAAGCAAAAATACATTCTCGAGATGTAAGTGTTGTGAACGTATTTTTAAAAGGGAATATATGTGATGCTAAAAGCCCCCATATTCCATCGCCACCAAAATTAAATGTAGCATTTGTAACGGTGCCTTTACCTGTTTCTTGCAAAGAAGAAACCATTGGTAATGTCATAATTGCGGAAATTCCACCTGCAAGAATTGAAGAAAGTGCAAATTTAAACATACTGCCAAGGAGATATGAGTTTTTAAACACTGCAAAAATATTTACACTTTCAGTATCATTATCTTGCTGCTCTTGTGTAACTGAGCCCTCATAATAAACGTCATCATCTGAAATAAAGCAGTAAATAAAATAGATTACACAAAAAATGCATGTCATCCAACCAATATAGAAGTTAGAGGCAATTGTAAGACCTAAAAACAATGAATAAACCCAAGCGCTACCGCCATCCATCATCTTTTTAAGCCCCATAATTACAAGTGGGAAATAAATCATTGCGTCATACCATGACGTAATGAAAATACCACCAATCATAAAGCCAGACATTGCCCAAATTATTGAAAAAATTACTACTGATAAATCGTTCTTTTTATATGTATGCTTTAAGAAAAGGCCAAAAGTCAACGCCATAATAGATGGCTTAACAAGTGTTAAAAGTGCAAATGCTTTTTCCATTTCATCAGGTGTGAAGAAAAGTGCAATAATATTTAATGGACTTGCAAGGTAATAGCCAATGTTTGTCCAAAAATTGGAACCGTTTCCTATGTGCCAAGAATATAAAAGTGAACCACCCTCGTGAATTTTTTCCGAAAGTTCTGAGAGGAATGGAACATATTGTGCAATACCATCAGAAAAAGCAGTTGAAGCCGTGCCAAATGGATAAATCCCCCCTGCTGCATAAAGTACAAGCATAATCAGGAGAGTGATTATTGGCGCAAACCAGATAACTGGTATTTGTTTTTTTGTTTTCATAACGTGTCCTGCTTTCTTCACTATAATATATTGCTATTTTACTACATTTTACTATAAAGGTCAATAAGAACACCTGTATGAACCTTGTTATTTCACAATAAAAAAGCGAGGGGTAATCCCCTCGCCCTTTATGTAAGTTTTAAACTAGCAAATTATTCTGTAACTGCTGTGCCAGCTGCTTGAAGTTCTGTACCGCTTGCAAGTTCTGCTGCTGTGTTGTTGCCTTCTGGGCTGTGACCGTCAGCTGTGTTGTTGCAGTAAACGTATGCGCCACCCTTAGCGTTGATTGAGATACCATAAGCACCGCCAAGTGGGCAAACAGGAATAGCACCGTCATCCATCATAGCTTTAAGACCGTTGAGGTCGATTTTCTCTTGGTCGTATGATGCATAGTAGTTAGCTGCTGTTGTCTTGATTGTCTCAATGTTTGTAGCACATGTTTTGTTGTTTGCGTTCTTTGTAATTGCGCCGTAAAGTGGAATAGCAACTGCAATAAGGATACCCATGATAACAACAACGATCATAAGCTCAACGAGTGAGAAGCCTTTTTTGTTCATCATTTTTCTCATAATAATTTTCTCCTTTAATTAAAGAATATAGTTTTTATATTAAGGTCCCTATTGACCTAAATACCAAATTTTGTAACGGGAACTTTCCGTACCTTTATACTACTACAAATCAAGTGATTTGTAAAGTCCTTTTTTTAACTTTGTTTACTTTAACAATTTAAAGTATGTTTTTTTGTCGATTTTTACCAATCATTCTCTATTTTCGTGTTTATCCATTAAGTTGCCGTTTTCATCATAACACTTAATATCGATATTCTTTGAATCAACCTTTGTTATAACATAATAAGAACCGTCAATTGAACAACTAGGAAGTGTGCCGTCATCAAAAAGTTCAAGAAACTCAGGGTTAAGCACATCTTCAGGGGATTGAGTTTTACCATTAAACGATGTGTACCCATCTTGGAACAAGGTTGATGAGTTGTTCTCATTATTATTCATAACAACCCAGTTAGCAAAAGTACCTCGAATCATACGCTGATTACTACCACAAGTTTTTGCCTCAGCATTACCTGTAACTGCGTTATAAAGTGGAATTGCAACTGCAATAAGAATACCCATAATTACAACAACAATCATTAATTCAACAAGTGAAAAACCCTTTTTGTTGATTAACTTTCTCATATAAAATTACCCCTTTCGGTAACAAATGGGAACTTTCCGTACCCCTTGCATTTCAATTATATACCAATATTTTGCATTAGTCAAGTTTTTAATTAAAAAAAGACGAGGTTATTAACCCCGTCCTGTAATTTTATAAATTCGCAATAAAGTTGCACAAATAAGATAGCGGCTTAAGAATTGCTTTGTATATTGGCCTTAAGAACGCCGTGTTTTCAATCATGAATGGTGATAATTCATAATAATAGAAATTAATAAACCAATCACCAACCGTTGTACCACGAAGCACATTGTCACGGAAGTTTCTAAGGTTGTTAAGCACACGCTCTGACATTAAAGTACCATCATTAAACAACCAAGTTGAAATACAGCTTGCCTTGTTACTTGTTGTGCCTTGACCTTCACCATCTTGAACCTTCATATCTGAAAGTGGTGACAAGAAACGAAGCACATTACCTGTTGATTGAAGCTGTTCAGGTGAAAAGTTATATACTACATCAGTATTATCTGCTTTTTTAACTGCTGATTCAGTTTTGCTTGGGTATCCGCGTGATTTATTATTTGCAGCATTGTTAATATCAGCATCAGACCAACCGCAAGGATATGCTTTAGCTTCTGTGCCTTCAATCCAATCCGCTTCAAAAATCAAATCGCCACCACTATAGTTTACTTGTTTGCTTTCACTGAAATTTTCAAGCACATATGCAGTTTGAACCTTATATTCAATAATTTCTGTGTTGCCTGATTTTAAAACAAGTTGAACACCATTACTTTGATAACTGTGTGATGCCGTTGCTTTTTCATTTTTAATAAACTCTTCGTATTCACGAATAGACATTCCTGCAGTTTTTGGTGTAGGAATAAAGTCCGTTGCAATACTCATCTCAATTTGAACAGGAGTATCACCAAATCCCTCATCATCAAGGAAAAGCGTACTTGTTGTTTCACCAAAATTCTTAACAAACAAGAAATAACCTATGTAACGGTCAGGGTCATTTTTGTCCCAAGCAGGAGTAGAAAAGATGTATGAAAAATCTTCATCTGCTGACCCTTCATTTGGCACAACATAAGGTGTTTTGCCATCTTTCCATGTAAAAGTGCCAGTTGCTTCGTCATATAAAATACCATTTGCAACCGTGCTGTCATAGAAGACGTCAAGCATTTTCGAGTTTATTATTAAATCTGTTCTTGTTTCAAACTTTGTACTTGCAAGTTGAACGGCGTTTTGAATACGCCAACGATATCTTGTTGATGTGTGTTGATTTTGGAACATATACAAAGCTGCACCTGCAATACCAACAACAAGACCCACTATTACAACCGTAATTATAAGCTCAACTAACGATAATCCTTTTCTATTGTGTATAAGTTTGAACATGTTTTCACCTCATTTACAAATGAGTTTTACCGCACCCGACACAGTTTTCACCGTGTCGGGATTTTAATTTGATTACTCAGTTCTTGTAGCACAAGAGTTAATGCCACCAACTTTATCTTGGTCAAGTGCTGTCATACTTGTACCATTGTTTGCAAAGAACTGAACTTTTTCGCTCCAACCATCAATTTGGTTGACTGAATGTAATGGGTTACGAGCCCAACAAACAACTGTACGTTCACCATTGTCGTATTCATCATTGTTGTTAGCATCTTCATAACCAGTTGCAATCCAAATACCATTAAGGTTGTTGATTTGAACAATGTTATAGTTTTCTTTTGTAGAAATCTTAACTGCACGCCAGTGGTAATATGCATTATCATCTGAGTGCTTACCTGAGCCGTTAGTATCAACCCAGTAACGAACATTTACCCAAGAACCGCCACGGCCATTTTCAGTAAATGCTTTTGCTACTTCACCGCCACCGCTCCATGCGCCAGTTGCACAATAGTCAGCAGGGTCTTTGTCACTTTGGTCACCAACTGCTACCCAATAGTCGTTATCATAAGCAATATCATTAATTGTTTCAAGAGTTGAAATAAAGCCAATTGTTGAAACTAAGTTTGTTGCCTGTGAAGTTTTATCATAGAAATATTTAAAGTTTTCTGAACCTGGTGAGAATGTTTGTGCAGCATTGCTCTTTGATGCCCAAACTGCTGAACCGATTGAGTCAATATAGTTACCATCACTTTGATGAGCATATGTTTTGCCATTTACAGTATCAACCCATTTATATGATTGGAATTCAGCATCAACTGAACGGTCATTCCACTTTGATGCGTCTTCACTGCCAACTTTTTGCAAGTCAACCCACCAAGAAAGAACAGTACCATTTTCAGTACCCCACATTGCTTCAGGATGTCCACTCCAAGTTACGCCCCAAGCAACACAAGTTACCTTTGTATCTGTCAATGGATGTGCACGAAGATACTCATAGTTACCATCATTACCAGTTGAAGGAGCAGGACCAGTAATTGACCTTTGAAGAATATGACGGTTATTTTCCCAATATTCAGCACCCTTAAGATGACCAATGTGATTACCCTTTGAAGGATTTACACTGTCAGTAGTTCTTGAATTGAGATAATAGAACTGATGGAAAACGTTAGTTTCTTGAGCTAACTTATAGCCATCTTTGTCAGTTGCCATATATTCACTAGTTTTTGAGTTTGCAGCGTCTTCACTGATTGATTCAAGAATAGACTCAGATTTTGTACCCTGCATACTTATATCAGCATTACCTGCCCTAATAAACACAATACCATTGTTCATAACTGAGGTAATGTCAATTGAAGCGTTGTCACCATTCTTACCATACATAACAGTACCGCCAAGAACATATCCAACCATAAGTGAAACAGGAATATCGTTTTCACCATTAGGAATAACAGTACTTGCACTGTCAAGGAAAGTAATTGACTCACGACGGTTATGCCAATAGAATACCTGACCACCATCTTTGTTATTACTATAGTCAAAAACAACGTCATCAGTAGGGTTAGCTGCAATAGAAATTGCTAATGGATGTGAAAGATATGAAATTGTAACATCAATAATCTTACCATTAGTTGTATGGTTTAATCTATCATTAGCCGGGCTTGTTATAAGCGTTGGGCTACCAATAGTAAGATTGCTTGAAACGCCAGGGAATAAAGCGTTTATTTCACTTCTATTATTATTATAAGTATTTACGTCGTAATACTTACCTGTGATAGCATATTCAAGGTTTGTGTATGGGTAATAAAGAACCTGTGGATACCAATATCCGAAAATTGTACCTGTTTTATATTGATACGCTATAATACCTTGAGATGTTTTATTCCATTCAAGGGATGAACCATTATAAATTGGTGCAATACCCATTGTAAGACGCCAAATTGTGTTGTATTCAGAGTTATCTGCTAACGACTGTCTATTTGATGCACGACCAACATTTGAATAGCTACCAATGTTTCTAACTGCATCACTCTTCCATTCTTTTGCGTACTGAGCGCCGCTACCACCGAATGTTGTTTTATAAGGATATGTAGCGTTACCTGTTACGCCACCCCACGCATCCATATATGCAGGAATATAACCACAGTACAAATTATAGTTTGACATTGGATAAGTCAAGTTTGTTGTAGTTGTTCTTGCGTTTGACGCGTTTGCGCCTACAGTTGAGTCACCAGATGTATCGGCATCCTTAATAACACCGCTTGTAAAGTAGTGGCTCTTACCTGTGTCAGTAACATTATCTTCATAAACGCCATTACCCGTAATACGAATAGCGTCAACAGAAGTAAGTGTAATTGGATATGAGTTTGTGTCAACTGTTATGTTTCCACTACCATCAGTAAGACCATAAACTTTATAGTATGAACTCATTCCACCATTAGAACTTTTTACACTTGGGTCCATCCAACCCCATGCTTGGTTAGAATAAATGCTTAATCCTTCACCACTTGTTGCCTCAACATTATGGCCATTATAACTACCACTACTATTTTGGAAAGTAATAACAGTATTGTAGTTTGGTGAGTTGCCTTCGTCAGAACTCTTTTTAGGAACATAAGTGTAAGCAAGACCGTCAGTTGCATAGAATTGCACGTCATCAGAATATGTTGCTGAAACTGTACAAAGGTTTCTCAAGTGAGCAATACCTGTTGTAGCAACACCCGCAACCTTATAACGTTTTGAACTCATATTAAATCCAGTACGATATTTACGGTCTTGAGAGTTTGCCTCGTTACCGTCAGGAGTACTACCTTCTGACCAGTACATAGGTCTCATAGCGATATACTTAAACGAAGTATCAGTACTGTAAACTCTATTTGAAGAAGCATTACCTGATTTATCTGTTGTGTTGATGTATGTACCATTTGAGAAACGATTTAAGTTATAGTCAGTATAATATGTATAGTCGCCGCCCCAGTAATAGTTACCGGTTGTGTTGTTACGCCAGAAACGACGCACTTGACCATTGTCACCACACATTACGTAATAACCATATTTTTGTCCGTTCATTGTGTTGTAACCGTCACCACTTTCAGCAGGCACCCACTCAACGTCATTCATAGCAGAAGTAAGAGTAGTAGGATTTTGTGCTGAAACGCTAGGGTCATATTGGTCACTTGTTGTTTTCATTTCACGGCGAATAATTGCAAGCTCATTTTTTGCTGTATCACCATCTGAACCATCAATAATTTCACCACGGGATACATAATAGTAATACTTGCCATCGTCACTTTGTTCGCCGACCATAATCATAGAAGGTGCGTCAACTTCAACATTAAGAATATGTTGACCACCCTTGTATTTAATTTCAAGTGGAGATGTTTCAAATGAAATTTTACCGCCACCATAAATTGTAATTTCTACCATTGAAGGTGCAAGACGTTTCATTGTATAGTCCACACCGTTTGTAAGAGAAATGTTACCTTGGTATCCGCAAGACAATTTAAAATCACTTGCGAAAGTACCTTCATCAAAAACAATACCGCCACTACCGTAAACAATAATTTTTGCTTCAATAAAGTCGTCAGTAAGTGTTTTTGGATAACAAACAAGACCTGATGATGTTCCTTGTGCACTAATTGTAGTGTAGCCAGCAGCAAGATTTGATGGGTCTGATACAAGGAAGTCACCTTTAACATTGTCCAAATCAGTACCCAACGCAATTGTAACCGGACTATTCAAATTAGTTGATACGGTTGTTCCATTTGTGTTTGTACGAGAAAGAACAACATTTTGGCTTGGTGTTGAAAGTTCAAGGGCAATTTCTGTTACATTGGCGCTATATTGACCGCCTTTACCAACGTTATAGTTACCAATAACAGTTTGCAAAACGCCTGACTGTAATTGGACATCTTTAAGTTCATCGCCGGCAATTCTAATTGATTCAAAATATGTTAAAAACAAAGGGGTAAAGCAGAAAATAAGCAAAGATAAAATTGCCATAGCAGTAAGAACTTCAACCAAAGTCATACCGCGTTTATTACCGAAATAACTTTTAATTATGTTCTTCATAATAATTTCCCCTTTCGTTTAATTAGTTAAAACTGAAACTGTTGGTTTGCCCCAGTTAATTTTAAAGCTACTTGTTGGTGTTGGCTGTTGAATATATTCAATTAAGTCTCTTCCACCAACTTTATAAGTAAGCGCTTTACCATCAATAGTAACATTTGTTGATGTAAAATCAACGTTAAGTTTTCTAAGTGGTCTTGCTGTTATGTTACCACCAAGGTCTGTTGTAAAATATGAAGGTTCACCTGGACTTTGAGGGTCCTTAGGGTTACCATAGTAAAGGTCACGGATTTGAGTCATCTTCTTAATTGCTGAGTCACCATACAAGAATCCATCTTCCTGTGCAATAACCGCGTCAAGGAAATACTTAAGAAGGTCAATACCGCGTGTTGAAACCTCTTCACCATTTGTATTTGTGTTTGATACTTCATATGAGCCGTTAAACAGGCAAACATCACCAGCGCTAAATACACGATATGTTTCAGTACTTGCACCTTGTGAATAAATCTTAACATTAACGTTACCATTAAAGAAAATACGGTTTGCTGTTTCAAGCTTTTTACCATCTTGGGTTGTAACGCCACCCTGTGCACAATTTAGGTATTCAGGCCACTGCCCACCTGATGAAAGACCACAGCCAATCATAACTGTACCTAATCTATAACGGTTACCAAGTGTTGCAACAAGTGTCTGCAAGCCTGAGAAGAAACCACTTGTATTTGTGTGGTAAACACCCATTGTAATGTCACCGTCAACAACAATATCACTACCGTAAAGACCAATTGTTGCATATTTACCATTAGTTGGGTTAACGTAAAGACCACAATCTTCAAGAATAACCGTACCAGACGTTGAGAATATGTAGAAGTTGTTCATATTGTCGTTGATTTTAATTTCACCAACGTCTTTAGATGGACGAGCAAGAATTAAGTCACCGCCACCAATCATTTCATAAACGGTAATATCCTCTTGTGCAGGAATAAGACCTGACGCCTTCATAATATTGAAAGCAAGTTTTAAAAGACCATTTTTAAGTCGATTCCACCAGCTACCTGTTTGTGTGTTGAATTGTCCTTCATCATACTTAACAGTTTTGGTGTCAGTGTTATCGAACATATTTTTATCTGTTGAAAGGTAACCATCTGCACCATAGCATGTTTCAGGAGTAACTGTTTGACCAGGATACATATAACCACTTGAAACCTGTGTAACTCCAGTACCTTCATCATTGTAGCAAATAGCTGTACTTCTAAACTCAACAACGTCCTTAAGCACTTCCTCTTCAACGCCGTTGTTGTTAACTAAAGTTTCTTGCTGAGCACCTGCAATTTCAATTGAAAAATAACCAATTACACCTGGATTTGCTTTTGCAGCTGCCTCGTCAGCAAACGTTTTAAAGCTAAGACCCTCCCACATAGAGCCGGCATTTGCATCTTCTTCATATACAAGATAAACTTTATTACTTGTGATTTTTTCATCACTGTCTTCAATAACTGAAACAAATTTATCAACATTAGAGAAGTTTACAAGTCCGTTAGCAAAGTTTTCATTATTACCATAATAACTACTTGTTTTTGTTGTAGCGTTTTGATATGCAAAAGCACCTGCCTCAACACCTGCGCGAGAAAGATAATATGCTTGTTTTTGAGCGTTCATATACTTAACACTTCTTAAAGACTGACTTGCATATAAACCAAGTCCTACAGCAAGAACTGTAAGTATTACCATAATAACTAATACCATAGGTAAAGCCATACCGTCTTTATTTTTTAGATATTTATTTATCATAATGACACGCCCCTTTCAATAGATTTTAAACAATTACATAGATTAAACAATAACACGTAAAACTTCTTCAAGAGAAGTGTTACCTTCCATCATCTTATAAAGACCTTCGTCTTTAAGTGTTCTCATCTCTTGTGAAACAGCAAGGTCACGAACCTGTGTAATTGTTGCACGGTCAAGAATCAAACGTTTCATTTCTTCTGTAACTGTAAGGAACTCGAATACAGCTTCACGTCCCTTATAGCCAGTATTATTACATGTAAGACAACCTTTTGCTCTATAAAGCTTATAACTTGGTTGGTTATAGCCATACTTTTCAAGGTCAGGAACAATATTTTTAAGTTCAGCGTGAGAAATTTCATATTCCTCTTTGCATTTTGGACAAAGTTTTCTAACAAGACGTTGTGCAAGAACACCAACAAGTGATGATGCAGTAAGGAATGGTTCAACGCCCATTTCATCAAGACGAGTAACAGCACCAGGTGCGTCGTTTGTATGGAGTGTTGAAAGAACCATATGTCCTGTAAGAGCAGCTTCAACAGCAATTTTTGCAGTTTCGCTGTCACGAATTTCACCGACCATGACAATATCAGGGTCAGAACGAAGAACTGAACGAAGAGCAGCTGCGAATGTCATACCAGCACGTTCATTCATTTGTACCTGGTTAATACCTGCCATTCTACGCTCAACAGGGTCTTCAAGTGTAATAACGTTTTTGTCAATTGTACTAATTTCAGCCAATGTAGCATAAAGAGTTGTTGATTTACCACTACCTGTAGGTCCTGTAACAAGAACGAAACCATAAGGAAGATGAATAGCGTGGCTAAATCTATTAAACTGACGTGGACTGAACTTAATATCTTTAAGTGTTACAACGTTTGTATTGCTTCTTTCAAGCAAACGCATTACGACTTTTTCGCCGTAAACAGTAGGCATTGACGCAATACGAACGTCCATTGTTTTGTCTTCAAATTTAACAGTAGCACGACCGTCTTGAGGAATACGACGTTCAGCAATATCCATACCGCCGATAACCTTAATTCTTGAAATAACAGCCGCATACATTTTGATTGGGTTTTGCATAATTTCTTGCAAAACACCGTCAATTCTAAAACGAACACGCATATATTTTTCAAGTGCTTCAATATGAATATCGGAAGCGCCTGCTTTAATAGCGTTGTTAATAATTTGGTTTACAAGTTGAACAGCAGGTTTATCATCAATATCAAGGTTTTCAGATTCAACTACATCTTCTTCGGCTTCATCATCATAGTTGTCAACACCGCTATTCATATTGGCAAAGTTTTCAATAGCTGCCTGAAGCTCCATATCCGCAGCAACTACAGGGCAAATTTCATAACCTGTAAGCATACGAAGATAGTCAACTGTAAGAATATCGTTAGGATTCTTCATTGCAACATAAACAATGCCATCTTCCTCATAAATAGGAAGAATATTGTTTTTTACTGCAAGTTCAGGAGAAATAAGGTTTGCAACTGCAATATTAACGCCAACTTCATCAATAGAAATGAACTTGTGACCTGTTTTGCTTGCAAGCATACGAGCAACGTCTTCTTCAGTACAATATCCTAACTGTGTAAGAATTGTACCAATAAGCTGTTTGCTTGTTTTTTGTATTTCAAGAGCTTCTTGTAACTGCTCTGTTGTGATGATTCCGGCATCAATCAGTCTTGCGCATATACTACCGGGAATAATAATATCATTTGACATAGAAATACCTGTCTTTCGTGTTCAGATTTCTTTATTTTGTGAAGTTTACGATTACCATTGTTGCTGCAACAGTACCATCTTCTTGTTCTGCCATTGCAATTGTATCAATTCTTGTTATTGTTTCTTTTGACACAATTTCAACAGCCATTCTTTTTACATTAATTTCTTCACCAACAACCGCTATTGTTGTAGTTGCTTGATTTACAAGTCCAGAAGGAGCCATTTCACCAACAGCAAGGTCTATAACTTGAAGGTCATATTTTTTGCACATTTCATCAAGCTCAACATAATAATCAACAGTGTTATATGTATTTGCATCTGCAATTTGTTGGTCATATTTTGCTTGTTGCTCTGCATATTTTTCTGAATCTGCTTCTAATTTTTTAAGATTTGTTACCAAAATTTTATTTTGGTTAAGAGTAGTAATATTACTACCGATACTTGTTTTTAATGTAGCAACTTCTTTAATTGTAAAGAATGAAGCTGCTGCTAAAACTATAACAAGCACTACCATTGCAGCAACAACAAGAGTAACGCTGCTAACTTTATCTTTAAGGTCGGAAAGTTTAATATCTTTATTCATTTATGTTTCCTCCTTATTGTGCAGCAGTTGTCTCTGCAGTTGTTGCAGGAACTGTTGTTGTAGTAGTTGTTGTTGTAGTAGTTGTTGTAACTAAGTTACCTGACTCATCAACCCAAATGTTACCGCCAGTTGAAAGATAAATGCGGAATGCATATGTTTCATTGCCATTTGCGTCGGTAATAATTGTAGGCATGTCGTTAATAACTTTAATTTGTGTTACTACATCTTTAAAATCTTCATTTGATTCAAAAATTGCTTTTAAATCACGAAGTTGCTCAACTGCATCACCAAAGCTTTGTGCTGCAGGAAGCTGACCTTCAATCATACAAATTGGGTTTGTTGCCCAATCTTGAACTGTAACAATTGTATATTTAGCATATTCAGGACGATTTTCCTGTATTAAAGATAAAAACTTAACTGCACTTGGTGATTTTGGCTTAATTGAATCAAATCTTTGTTGTGATGCCATAAGACTATCGTACATATTTTTAGATTGTTGAAGGTCTGAAATTTGAGCCACAACAACACCGTTGTTCTTTAATATATCTCTAACTTGTTCTTTGAGTATGAATAATCTTACAGCAAAACCGCTATAAATAATAAGCATACAAACCAAAATAACTAAAGCAACTTTAAGAATTAAATCTTTTTTCTTTCTACCATCAAGTAATTTTCTATAACTTGCTGGCAACAAACTTACTTTAAACACCATTATCCCTCCAAACTTGAAATTGCGATTCCTATGCAGCTTGCATATTCACCTAATGGTACTGGTGACCCTACTTGCAAGTTTGGATAAAATTGTGGAATTTCCATAGGAATATATAAATTTGCTGATATTGCAGGAACAACTTTGTCTGCTACTGATGAGTTCATAATAAAATAAAGCTTTTCAATAGGTTTACTGTTCTGCATTGAATAATAACTGATAGTAGATGATGTTTCTGACATAAGGAAACTTGTAACTGCTTCAACGTCCTCTTCAGTGTATGAGCCATCTCTTGAGCCCTTGAAAACAGCCGCAACTGCTTTTTGATTTCTTTCAGTAATTGTAATTGAACGTACCATTGCAATTTCATTACCTTCAACAACAACAAAATTCAACACGTCATTAGTGAGATTAACTACACCATATCTTGCTCCGCCACTAATTTCAGTAAGGCCGCGACAATATGCAAGTAATGAAGAGTCAATTTCTTGCACTTGTAACTTTGCTGCTGTAAAGTTACTTATATATCCTTCAAGCATTTGCTTTCTTGCTGCAATAAGCATAACGTTAACTTGTGGATTTTCATCTTCATCAACTGTTTCGCCTGCAACAACAAAGTCAACTTCCATTTCTTGAATAGGAATTGGGAAGAACTCTTGTGCTTGTAAAAGAATCATATTACGAAGCTTGTCATTATCAACTTTTGGGAAAGAAGCATAACGCATAAGCACGTTTTCATTATTTACACCGATTGCAACATCAGTTGTTTGGAAATTACCTTGAGAAATAAGACTTGTGATTGCATCTACGAAAGAGCTTTGTTCTCTAATAAAAGCTTCGCCAACAACACCTTCTTGCAAAGGCATATAACCCATTGCAATAATTTTATAAGCACCATTGTCTTTGGCAATTTCAACTGCTCTTATCTCATTTGTTGTAATTTCACAACCGATAATGCTTTTAAGTTTAGCCATATCTATCATTCTCCTATCAGTTTGAGGATTTTTCGTTTTTATGCACCCATTGAAGTAGATGATGTAAGCATTGGAACGTAAAGAGCAATAAGCATACCACCAACAACAACACCAACGAACACGAGAGCTATAGGTTCAATAATTGCGCGAAGATTTCGTGATGTATTTTCAACGTCTTCTTCAAAGAATTCAGCAACCTTATCAAGAAGTTCAGGTAACGCACCAGATTCTTCACCGATAGCCACCATACCTGTAAGCATTGGTGGGAAAAGGCCGCTCTTATCAAGAGATTCGGAAATACTCTTACCTTCTTCTATGTCTTCAATTGCTTGATTAACAACTTTTTCTAGTTTTTCTGAGCCCGATGTAGGACCCGCACTCTTAAGCGCTTCAACTGCTGTAACACCACCTGCAAGAAGTGTAGCAAATGTACGGCAAAAACGAGCAACAACCATCTTGGTCATAAAGTCGCCAATCATTGGCATTGAAAGCTTGTTTTCTTCCCAAATTTTGTGGGCAATTGGGCTCTTAATGAACAACATAACTGCACCTATTATAGCTGCAGCAACAAGAATCCATGTTCCTGTATCGCCTCTCAAACTATCTGAAACTGCGAAAATTGCCTTTGAAATACCTGTAACTTCAGTGCCTTTTTTCATCATACCTTTAAACAAAGGAACCATGAACCAAAGCATTGCGATAAGCAAAACAACCGCCATAATCATAACGCTTCGTGGATATGAATAAGCTGATTTAATGTTCTTTTGAAGATTTTTCTCTTTTTGAAGCATATCAGCAAGACTGACAAGCGCTTGCTCCATAATACCGCCGGCTTCACCAGAAGCAATCATCGCAATAAAGAGTGGTGAGAAAACCTTTGGATATTGTGCGAATGCGTCTGAAAGAGGTGTACCACCTTCAACGCTTTTTGCAACTTCTTCCATAATGCCTCCAAGTCTTGGGTTAGCACATTGTTTTGAAAGAGTTGTTAATGCTCTTGTAACAGGAACACCTGCTGAAAGCATAACTGCAAGCTGCTTACAAACAACAGCAATATCTTCAGTTGTAATTTTTTTACCGCCGCCACTTGATTTCTTTTTAACGGCTTTTTCTTTCATTTCAGTAACTATGATTCCGTTTTCACGGAGACGTTCCATGGCTTGAGCTGTACTATCAGCAACAACTTCACCATGTACATTTTGACCTTGTCTATTAAGACCGTCATAAGTAAAGGATGCCAAGGCAATTTGCCCCCTTTATATGTAAAAAATAGTATTTTCGTAATTAAAGTCCCATGGTGCCCATAAGACGCATAACTTCTTTTTGGTCAACACAAAATTCAAGAACTGATTCTCTTGTAATTTTTTGTTGTTTAAGAAGATTAAGAAGCGCTTGGTCCATAGTTTGCATGCCCTGCATTGTACCTGTTTGCATTGTAGCATAAAGCTGATGCTCTTTTTCTTCACGAATAAGGTTTTTAACAGCAGGAGTATCTACCATATATTCAATAGCAGCAACTCTTCCACGACCATTAATTGTAGGAATAAGTTGTTGAGAAATAACCGCTTTAATTGTGTTTGCCAACTGTGAACGAATTTGTCCCTTTTGCTCCATAGGGAAGGAGTCAACAATACGGGAAATTGTCATTGGTGCAGTTTGCGTATGAAGAGTAGAAAGAACAAGGTGTCCTGTTTCAGCTGCAGTAACTGCAATTTGAATACTCTCAGGGTCACGCATTTCACCAATCATAATAACGTCAGGGTCGTGACGAAGAACAGTTTTAAGAGCGTTTGCAAAGCTCTTTGTATCAGTTCCGATTTCACGTTGACGAACTGTAGACATTTTGTGTGTATGTAAGAATTCTATAGGGTCTTCTACTGTAACAATGTTTGTTTCATAATGTGTGTTAATATAATCAAGCATTGCAGCAAGAGTTGTTGATTTACCACTACCAGTAGGTCCTGTAACAAGAACAAGACCACGTGGAAGATTACAAAGTCGCTTAACATCAGCAGGTAATCCTAACTTATCAAGCGGAGGAATTTCAAATGGAATTGCTCTAAAAACTGCCGCAATAGAGCCACGTTGAATAATAACATTTCCACGGAAACGAGCACACTGAGGAACAGAAATGGCAAGGTCGAGTTCCCAATTCTCTTCGAACTCTTTAACCTGAGCATCAGTCATACAGTTACGTAAAACCTGTTCAACATCTTCGGGGAACATTTTAGGAAGGTCTTCTTGACGAAGAAGTGAACCATGTATTCTAATGCAAGGTTCAATACCGCTTACAAGGTGTAAGTCTGAGCCATTTTTTTCAACTGTAAGTCTAAGCAAATCCTCTAGTGTTTTTGGGTATTGACTTGTTTTCTCAAAAAATCTCATTATTCCAACCCTATTTCTTAAAAAAAGTTTACCACTTATATAAGCGGTTATGGGGGTGCGAATTTCGCACCCCTATTTAAATGTGATTATGCGTTTTCAAGTGCCTCAATAAGACTGCACATTCTTGATGCCTTATCTGATGTTGTCTTTGCATATAATACTGACTTAACAGTTGTTTGAGTACCCTCAGTCTTTGTAAGAGATACAATTTTGTATTCTACGCCTTCAAATACATCAGGATAAAGTTCTTTCATAACATTAAGTTTATCGTTAAGTGAACCTTCAGTCTTTGCAACACTGTCAGCTGTTTCTGAGCTGATTGGAATCCAAGTTTCGTCACCAATGTGTTCAGTATCAAACGCTACAATCAAATCATAAACTTGATTATTCCATGTTGCCTCATCACAGTAAACGATAATGCTGTTTGTAAGGTCTGAATAGTCGTATGTTTCAAATGTTACGCCTTCAATATCTACACCTGAAAGTCTCTTCATCAATGTTTCTACTTCACAGTTTTGTGCAGTGTATGTATGAACTGTGCTTGCTGCTGAAGGAACGCTGCTGTCAATAGCTTGAATTAATTCTACTGCTTTATCAATATCAGCTTGTTTTGCATACATCCAAACAGCTTTTGTCATTCTTTCATGACCATAGAATTTTACGTCAGTAACTTGTGTTCTAATATAAGATTCAACTGTAGCTCTTTCAAGGTTAACAAAGTCAATCTTTTGAATAACGTAATCATCTGCAGCTACTTGCTCATCATTTGTTGTGTTATCAGTATCAGGATTAATAACAGGAACGTCGCCTGTGCCAGTACCACCTAAAACGTCAGCATTTTCAGTGTCAACGACCTTTTTGATTGTCATAATGTCAGTGAACTCTGTGCCGCTTACATATACAAAAAGTGTTTTTGGATATACTGTCATTGTAATACCTTTATGAAGGCCAAGACTTGCAAGAAGATTTGAAAAATCTGTCGCTGAAATATAGTCAAGTTCAATAGGGGTAAATGCTGTTGCTATGCTGTTGCTACCTATGCTGATATTTTCAGGAGCATCAAGAATTTCAACAAGTTCCTTTATCTTAGCCATTTCTTTTGGATAAGCTGAAATCCATACAACTCTACCATTATTTGACTGAGATACTGATTTCATGTCTGAAAGTCCTAAAGCACTTGCTTGAGTAAGAAGTTCATTATAAGTGATATAATTAAATGTGAACTTTGTAAGCACAAGACTATCAACAAAAGTACCATTAAGTTCTGATGCAGTTGCTACAATGATTGTGTTGCCATCTTTAAGATATGAAAGGCCAACCATTCTTGTAACATAGTCAATTGCCTTAAGTGGTGATACTTTTTCAAGGTCAAGAGTAACTGTTTCAACGCCTGTACCCTTGAAGATTACTGTATAGCCAGCATTGTAAGCAATATTTGAAATGACGTCTTTAATGTTTGCATCCTTTGCCTTAATTGAGATGCTTTGAGAAATCATTTGATTTTGCTTATTCTCGCTTGTTACTGGAATCTTAAGAATTTGACCTCTATAGATTTTATCAAGTCGGAGGCCAAGCGGTCT
>JAZKXL010000051.1:0-2117 GCA_045611635.1 Candidatus Fimenecus sp.
TTGTTCACCAGGTTGGATTAAGTACTGTGAACACTACTATCCAGAACAAATTCCACACCTTTCAAGCTGTAAATCACCTCAACAAATGTTTGGTGCAATTATGAAGACATACTATGCTGAAAAGCTTGGTATGGACCCTAAAGATATGGTTGTTGTTGGTATTATGCCTTGTACAGCAAAGAAATTTGAAACAAAGCGTGACGACCAAAATGCTTCAGGTTACCCAGATGTTGATATTGCTCTTACAACAAGAGAGCTTGCAAGAATGATTGAAAGCGCTGGTATCTACTTCAAACACCTTCCTGATGAAGAATTTGATAATCCATTTGGCGAAAGCACAGGTGCATCAACAATCTTCGGTGCAACAGGTGGCGTTATGGAAGCTGCTCTCCGTACAGCAGTTGAAAAGCTCACAGGCGAAACACTCGCTGATGTTGACTTTACAGCTGTTCGTGGTATGGAAGGCGTTAAAGAAGCTGAATATGATGTTGCAGGTAAGAAGATTAAGGTTGCAGTAGCTAGTGGTACAAAGAATGCTAAAGTTCTTATGGACCAAATTAAGAACGGCACAAGCGAATATCTCTTTATTGAGATTATGGGTTGCCCAGGTGGTTGTATCAACGGTGGCGGTCAGCCAATTCAACACGCTGTTGTTCGTAACTTCGTTGACCTTAAGTCAAGAAGAGCTGAAGCTCTTTATACAGCTGATAAGAATAATGCTGTAAGAAAGTCACACGAAAACGAAGCTATCAAGACACTTTATGCAGAATACCTTGGTAAGCCAGGTAGCCATAAGGCACACGAAATTCTCCACACATCATATGTGGCAAGAAAGAAATATTAATTTCTTAAATAATTAAACGAAGGACGGGGAGTATAGAAATATACTTCCCGTCTTGAAAGTTAGATAACTAAATCAGGCACTTACAATATTATAACTTTTGCAATTCTTGTAGTGTTATGATTGTTATTTGTAAGTTGTACTGATATTGTAAAAATATTTTAGATTTGTGGATGTTGGCGGACACACCTTTATTAATAATACATTGTTTAAAGGTTGTAGAAAGGAAAAGACAAAATGTTTAAAAGAATAGTTTCGCTTTTTTTAATAATAACAATTATTTTTTCGTTTGCGTCTTGTAAGAAAAGTGAAAATATTATAACAATTATTGAAAACAAAATTGAATCAATAAAAAACGAAAAAATTACAAAGGTCACTATTCCTGAAGGATATACACTTGTACGTATTTCTTGGCTTTTAGAAGAAAAAGGTCTTTGTACAGCAGAAGATTTTATAGATGCTTGTCAAGATTATGAAAATTGGCTTGATTTAACTGAATATCAATTTTTAAAGGACTTGCAAAATGCCAAAAATGTATGCTTTAAGTTAGAAGGGTATTTCTTCCCACTAACTTATGAAATTCCTAAAGATGCAACAGTGCAAGAAATCATAAAAACATTTTTAAATGGCACAAAGAAAGTTTTTGATGATGATTTTATGAAAAAGGTTAAAGATAGCGGATTTAATCTTCACCAAATTCTCACAATGGCATCATTAATTGAGAAAGAGGCAAAGCTTACTGAGCAAAGAGAAATGGTGTCATCAGTTATTCATAATAGATTAAAAGAGGGTATGAAGATTGAATGTGACCCAACAGTTAAATATTGCACAGGCGTAATTGAACTTATTTATCCTGAAAAAATTGACCATTTTAAATACTATTATAATACTTATCGTTGTGAAGGTCTTATGGCGGGACCAATTTCTAATCCGGGAATGGAATCAATTAACGCGGCTATGAATCCTGCTAAAACAAATTACTTATACTTTATAATTGGTACTGTAGAACCTTACGAAGCAAAATATTCCGTAACTTATGAAGAACATCAACAGTTTTGGATTGAAAATAAAGATAGATTAACTGGCAAATAGACACGAAACCAAAGGTAGAGTTCGCTTTACCTTTTTCTTTTGCAAATTTTAGTTTGTCGAGATGTTTAAGTGTAAAGTTGAAAACGTAAAGTGGAAAGTGTCGGGTCTGCGACGCTGATTATATCTATAATTGCAACGCAGTTCATTCGTTTTCCGTTTTCCACTTTCCATTTTACACTTAGTT
>JAZKXL010000052.1:0-12116 GCA_045611635.1 Candidatus Fimenecus sp.
AGCGTTGAGACGCTGGTGTAGCTCAGTTGGTAGAGCAGCTGATTTGTAATCAGCAGGTCGGGGGTTCGAGTCCGTCCACCAGCTCCATTTTTTTGTAATTGAATATGGGTAGGTTCCCGAGTGGCCAAAGGGAGCAGACTGTAAATCTGCCGTCGACGACTTCGGTGGTTCGAATCCACCCCTGCCCACCAAAAAAAGACTTGCAATAGCAGGTCTTTTTTGTTTTCTATTTTATTTTTTTACTTATCGGTGGATTCGAAAGCCCGTTGAAAAAATCTATTCGTTTGTGCTATAATAAATCTCAAGAGGTGAGTATATGCTAAACAAGTTTAATTGGGCAATATTAGGTTGTGGCAATATTGCAAACGACTTTGCTCGTGATACAATCCGAATGGGTGGCAAAATTTATTCAGTAGCCAACCGTACTTATGAAAAAGCAATTGACTTTGCAAACAAATACAATATAGAAAAAGTCTATGAAAATATTGACGATTTATTTGCCGACAAAAATGTAGATATTGTATATATCGCAACACCACATAATAAGCATATTGAGTACATTCTCAAAGCGTTAGATAACAATAAGCATGTGCTTTGTGAAAAAGCAATTACCCTTAATAGTAAGGAACTTAACAAAGCAGCTACTCTTGCAAAAGAAAAAAATCTTATTCTTGCCGAGGCAATGACAATCTACAATATGCCACTTTATACTGAACTTGAAAAAATCATAAAATCAGGGGATTTAGGTGAATTTAGGTTAGCTCAAGTGAATTTTGGTAGCTTCAAAGAGTACGATATGACAAATCGTTTCTTTAATATGGATTTAGCAGGTGGTGCACTTTTAGATATTGGTGTTTATGCACTTTCTCTTGTAAGAATGTTTATGAATACAAAAAATGCTCAAATCCATTCGCAAGTTAAGTTTGCCGAAACAGGTGCTGATGAGCAATCAAGTATTATAATTGAAAACGAAAAAGAGCAAATGGCAAGCGTAACACTCTCACTTCACGCAAAACAACCTAAAAGAGCTACAATTTGCTACGACAATGCCTATATTGAAATCTATGAATACCCAAGAGCCGACAAAGCAGTAATCACATATACAAGTGATAACCATACACAAGAAATCACAGCAGGTAAACTTGAAAATGCACTTTGTTATGAATTACAAAATATGGAAAATGCAGTTGAAACAGGCAAAAATACAATGCGCCTGGATTACACAATTGATGTAATGAATATTATGAGCAAACTTAGAAATGACTGGAATATGAAATACCCAGAAGAAGTGGAGTGATTTATGAAAATCTTAATCTTAAACGGTAGCCCAAAAGGCAAATACAGTATAACCTTACAAACAATAAAATTCTTACAACTTAAAAAACCTGACCACCAGTTTGAAGTGCTCAATGTTGGTCAGCAAATCAAGAAATTTGAAAAAGATTTTAATAGTGCAAAAGAAGCGTTAGAAAATGCCGATTTACTTATTTTCTCATATCCTGTTTACACTTTTATTGCACCTTGTCAGTTACATAGATTTATTGAACTTATGAAAGAGCATAATGTGAATGTAAAGGGCAAATTTGCAACACAACTTTCAACATCAAAGCATTTCTATGACATTACTGCACACAAGTATATTGAAGATAATTGCTACGATTTAGGTCTTAAATATATTCGTGGACTTTCAGCCGATATGGATGACTTGCTTACTGAAAAAGGTCAAAAAGAAGCACTTGATTTCTTCAATTACACTTGTTGGAGCGTAGAAAATGACTACTACGAAGCATTCCCTGAAGAAATGCCAAAATCAAATAATATTCCTGCTACTGTGCCAGAATGTATAGAAGAAAAAACAGGGGATGTGGTAATCGTAACCGATTGTAAAGAAGACGACACTCAACTTGTAGCTATGATTAACCGTTTTCGTGCAGTTTTACCACTTAAAACAAGAATTGTTAATATTCGCGAATACGCTTTTAGTGGCGGGTGTTTAGGTTGCTTTAATTGTGCAGTTTCAGGTAAATGTATTTATAAAGATGGGTTTGACGATTATCTTCGTAATAATATTCAAACTGCACAAGCTATCGTTTATGCTTTTACAATCAAAGACCATTCAATGGGTGCACGCTTTAAGATGTATGACGACCGTCAATTTTGCAACGGACACCGCACAGTGACAATGGGTATGCCATTCGGTTACCTTGTAAGCGGCAATTATAGTCAAGAAATGAATTTGCAAACAATTATCGAGGGCAGAGCCCAGGTTGGTGGCAATTTCCTTGCAGGCGTTGCAACTGATGAAATAAATACAAATAGTGAAATTGACAAAATGGCGCAAAAACTTGTTTATGCTCTTAATAACAAATATGTACCGCCACAAAATTTCTATGGCATTGGTGGAATGAAGATTTTTAGAGATTTAATTTGGCAAATGCAGGGTATGATGCGTGCTGACCATAAATTCTATAAAGCACATAACCAATATGACTTCCCACAAAAGAAAAAGGGTAGAATGATTTTAATGTATCTTGTAGGCGCTATGCTTGCAAATGAAAAAATCAAATCTAAAATGGGCAATAAAATGAATGAAGGCATGCTAATGCCATACACCAAACTTTTCGAAAAACTTGAAAAAGAGAATATGTAACAAAAATGGCGGGAGTTAAACTCTCGCCATTAGTTTTGCACTTATAAAACCTTTACCCCAAATCCAGCACCAAGTGTGCCACCACTCTTTATATATTCAATAGCATTTTTTTGCATTGTAGTATTTTGCGGTAGTTTTTCAATGCAACCATAACTGCCTGTTTTCTTTTTGTTTTTAAGCATTTCTTTATTTTGGTATCTTACACTAAAAAGCCATCTATAAGCGTCAGCAGGGGCTTCGTGCTTGCTAGTGACATCCCAAAGTGTAGCAAATTTCAAAATGTTGCTACCCTCAATCATATAATCTTTATTAGTAGGATAAAGTAGCCAACTATGACACATAAACTTGTTGTCAGGGTATTCGGGAAAATACTCTTTTATAAATTCCTGTGCCATAATAAACGACTTTTCACAAGCGTCAAAATCTAACTTTTCGCCACGTGGAATATGTACATTCCAAATTTTGTCGCCAAATTTAATTGTTTCGCCATTTTTACGATATGTGTCTTTCATATAATAAAACATTTTTTGATATTGAAGCCGACCAATTTTGAAAATACTCATGTTCATATGAAGCATAATCCAGTTAAGCTCGTTAAGACCAGTGCTATGAAGATTATCGCGACAGTCATTAATCCATATTTTAATGTCACTCATTGTGTCAAAAAAGATTTCGTCACTAATGCCTTTCTTTTCATATCTATTTTTAACCTCAGGCAAAAAAGCATATACAAGACAAAGCTTTGTGAAATCATCTTTTTTAAGATGTATTTCCCAGCGTTTTTTATAGCAAAATTTAAGATAACGAGAAATCTTTTTTTCATTTTTCTTAATGTATTCTTCAATTTTAACTTGTAAATCTTCATCAGGATATATTTTTAAAAACAAATCCTTTGCGTCAGTATAATTAATCATAGTTTTCTCTCCAAATTACTTTTTACCATTTTATCACATTTTATGTAAAATTTGAATACATTTAAATTTTTATTTTAGGGCAAAATATTTGCGTGAGGTGATAATAATGAATAATCAAAATAACAATAATAACAAAAACAATAATAAGAAAAAAGCAACAAATAATCAATTTTCAAATCAAAAAAACGAGCCAGATATGAAGAATAATAATCAAGGCGATAAATAACAAAAAACCGAGGTGTAAAACCTCGGCTTTTTTTATTTGTAGTGTTTTTTTGTTAAAAACCTCCACGCTGCAACATATTTTGCTGCTGCTCTTGGAGCTTTACTTTTTACATATAAAAGTTGTTCCCCATCAAATAACATTATCGATTCAATTGAAACATTAAGCACAAGTTTTAATTTTTCAACAGGATAAGTTATTGTTTCATTTTCATTTAATTCTATTTCAAAGCGGTCTTTGTAAAGACGAAGAATAGCGCTATCAGAAAGTTCAACTTTTTTACGTTTTACAAGTGTATAAACAGGTTGTTCTTTTTCTTCAAAAATCAACCCGCCCTCAGGGGTGTTAAGCACTCTGTCTTTCCAAATGCCTTTTTGCCATTTGTCCCAGTCAAGAACATTATCAAAGATAAGTGCTTTCTCACTTTCGTGGAAAAATCCATCTCTACCAAATTCAACTCTATACCCACATTCACAAGTAAGAAAATCACCTTTAGAGTGTAATGTTCCAACCCGTTGACAGTGAGGACAAATGTAAAGAATTCTTTCAATATGCTCCGCAAGGTTTTTGCCTTTGTAAATTCGTGGGCGCTTGCGTTGTTCTTCAAAAGCGTTAACATAAATATCGCGCTTTATTATTGCATTAACTTCTTCCGCAGTCATTTTTTCCAATTCTTCAGGAGAATATTCGTGCACAACACCTGCCCAAATTGGACCGCGACGAAGTCCTGTACCCCAACGTGGAGTATGGAAAAAACCACCTTTAATACGGAATGTAATAAGTGCAACACCTAAATCTTTAACAAGTTGACCTGTACGAGGTGAGAAAAAACCTGTTTCGCCATTAGGTGTAATTGTGCCCTCCGCAAAAAGTCCAAGAGGCACGCCTTCTTTAGCACTTGCCATCATATCATTAATAAGTACTGATGGGTGATTGTCACGTCCCTTTACAATCCAACCACACATAGTTTTAAGTAAGAAACGAACAGTTGGATTTAAAATAACATGGTCGCCCATAACATATCTTACGTAACGTCTTAATGAGCATAAAATATAAATTGGGTCTAATGCGTCAGAATGGTTTGCAATTACAATAAAATTTTTATTTTGTGGAATATATTTTTTAACTTTAGCGTGTGCAATAAGAAGCACAATCCAAAATCCAAAAAATCTTACAACATTAACGCTTGCCTTATTTATAAAAGTTTTGAATTTAGTTTTAAACGACACTTTTTCACATCCTTCAAGGGTGTATCAAAAAATACAAATACACAAATATGATAAAGAAAAAAGCGAAAATTGTCAAGTAAAAGCACATAAAAAATGAAAATCGCATTATTGCAATTTTTACCATATTATTGTAAAATTATTGAGGTGATTAAATTGGGTAGATATTATTCATTAAACGAATATTTGCAAGAGTATTTTGGGCAAAAAGTATATAAGATTGCTCTTGATATCGGCTGCACCTGCCCAAATCGTGATGGTACATTAGATACCCGAGGTTGTATTTTTTGTCACAACGGCTCATCACATTTTGCTGAGATGGGAATTGACATAAACACTCAAATTGAAAATGCAAAAAATCGTGTAAAATCAAAAACAAAATCAAATAAATATATAGCGTATTTTCAAAGCTTTACAAACACATATGGTGATGTAAACTATCTTAAAAAGGTGTTTACAACTGCCATAAATCGTGAGGATATAGTAGCCCTTTCAATTGGAACACGACCTGATTGTTTGCCTAGTGAAATACTTGATTTACTTGAGAAACTTAATAAAATTAAACCAGTGTGGGTTGAGTTGGGGCTTCAAACATCAAATGAGGAAACAGTGACTTATATTCGTCGTTGCTACCCAAATTCTATTTATGAAAACGCAGTAAAAGAATTAAGAAATAGGGGAGTAACAGTAGTTACCCACATAATTATCGGACTTCCTAACGAAACGAAAAAAGATGTCTTGAATACTGTGGATTTTGCAGTTAAATGCGGCACAAATGGAGTCAAACTTCAACTTTTACATGTCTTAAAAGATACTGATTTGTGTGAAGATTACAAGCAAGGCAAAGTAAAAATATTGTCACTTCAAAATTATATTGATATTCTTTGCGACTGTATTGAAAGAATACCTAAAAATGTTGTAATACATAGAATTACAGGAGATGCACCTAAAAAATATCTTGTTGAGCCACAATGGAGTGCCGACAAGAAAAAAGTGCTTAACACAATAAACAAAGAATTAGAAAAAAGAGATATTATGCAAGGAAGGTTTGTTTTATGAGTTGGAATTTTAGTTTACCTACAAAAATTTATTTTGGTACTGATAAAATCAATGAATTGCCTAAAATTATAAAAGAATTTGGTTACAAAAGGGGAGTGCTTGTTTGCTCAAATACCCTTAAAAACAACGGTACTGCTGATGAAATAGTTAAAATTTCAAATGGCACATTAGTTGCGGTGTTTAATGATATAAGACCAAACCCTACAACTGGTAATGTAAATAACTGTGTAAAAGTTTTAAGAGAAAATAATGCGGATTTTGCTGTTGCTCTTGGTGGTGGCTCGCCAATGGATTGTTGTAAAGCAGCTTGTGCTATTGCAAAAGGTGACGACCAAATTGAAAACTATCACACAGGCGGAAAGCCAATTGATAAAGATGAAGTAATACCAATGATTGCAGTTGCAACAACAAGTGGCACTGGTAGTGAAGTCACTAATATTTCAGTGCTTACCGATACAGCAAAAGGTATTAAAATACCAATGAATGACCCGCTTATGTACCCAAAGGCAGCAATTGTTGACCCTCGCTTAACACTCAGTGTGCCACCAAAGGTTACTGCATCAACAGGTCTTGATGTGTTAGCACACGCTCTTGAAAGTGTATGGACAGTTCTTCACCAACCAATTTGCGAAAGCTGTTCAGTTACTGCCACAAAGCTCGTTTTTGAATGGCTTTATAAAGCATATTCAGAACCTGATAATCTTCTTGCTCGTGAAAAAATGGCTGAGGCGTCAATTATTGCAGGTGTTGCATTCTCAAACCCTCGTACAGCAGGCAGTCACGCTTGTTCATTTCCGCTTACAAATATTTACAAAGTACCACATGGTGAAGCATGTGCTATGACTCTTGATTACTTTTGTCACTTTAATGCTGATGCCGAAAATGGTCGTCTTAATAAATTTGCTCAAAATTGCGGATTTGCCGATGCTCATCAAATGGCAAATGCTATAACTGACTTAAAAAAGAAAATGGGTATGGCTTGCACTTTAACTGAAATTGGCGTAAAAACTGATGCGGAAATTGAAAAACTTACTGAAATGAGTATGACACCATTACTTGAGAAAAACATGGTCAAACTTTCATATGAAGACATCAAAAAAATGTATCTTTCAATTTTGTAGTTTTTATGTTATACTATAATATAGTGAATAATTCTCAAAAAATTGAGGTGTTATAAATTGAAAAAAATAGCAGACATTATTGTACGCGGACATAAATTTATACTTGCATTTATGGTCGTAATAACATTACTTTGTGGTTTGCTTATTCCACAAGTTGAAATCAATACTGATTTGACCAAATATCTTCCAGATGATTCTTCAATGGCTCAAGGCATTGAAATCATGAAAGACAATTTTGAAGATATGACGGTTTCACAAACAATTCGTGTAATGTTTAAAGGTTTAAATGACACAGAAGTTTTGGCTGTTAAAACTAATCTTGAAAACATAAAGAATGTTGATAGCGTTTCTTATGTTGCAGGTAGTGAAGACTATAACAAAGATGATTACACCAAGTTTGTTGTTAACACCTCATTTAACTATGGCTCACCTGAAGAATTGGCGATTGAAGATACAATAAAAAAATCATTTGCCTCTTATGATATGGAGCTTGTGAATGACAGTGCAAGTTCAGTGGAGTTGCCTTGGACAGTTATTGGTGCTGCATTGGTAATTCTTTTTGCAATTCTCTTTATTATGAGCGGTTCATGGTTTGAACCAATACTTTTCATTATTGCAATCGGATTTGCGGTTGTAATGAATATGGGTACAAATATTGTACTTGGTAGCGTTTCTCAAATCACAATGTCTATTGCCGCAATATTACAGCTTGTTCTTTCAATGGACTATTCAATTATCTTAATGAATCGTTATCGCCAAGAAAAAGAAAATTATGATGATAACGAAGAAGCAATGAAGATTGCATGGCGTGGCGCATTCTCATCAGTTACAAGTAGTGGTATGACCACAGTTATCGGTCTCATTATGCTTGTGTTTATGAGCTTTAAAATTGGTATGGATTTAGGTGTAGTACTTGCAAAAGGCGTATTTTTCAGTATGATTTGCGTGCTTACAGTCCTTCCTGCACTCATTCTTATCTTTAATGAAAAAATTGAAGATACTGAAAAGAATGAACTTCATATACCAATGGGCTTGCTTTCTCGTTTCCAATATAAAGCAAGAAAGCCAATTGCGATTTTCTTTGTAATTATATTGGTTGTATCTTTCTTTGGACAAAATCTTTCAAAAACAGTTTACTCACTTTCTCCTGAAGACCCAATTAACGACGTCTTCACACCATCAAATCCAATTGTTGTACTTTATAATAATGAAGATGAAGAAAACATTTCAAAGCTTGCAACAAAACTTGAAGATGATGACAATGTTAAAAGTGTTATGTGTTATTCAACAACACTTGGTCGTGAATTTACATCTCAAGGTATGATAGAAATGATTGACTCAATGGGCGTTCCAATGAATATTGACTCATCACTTCTTGATGTAATTTATTACATTTATCACGATGGCGAATCATTGCCAATGACAATTTCTGAATTTATGAATTTTATTTCAAATGACATTGTGTCAAACCCAATGTTCTCAAACTTCATAAGTGAAGAAATGACAGGTAGTCTTGACTTACTTAAGGTTTTCTCAAATGCAAACGAACTTACAGCGAAAAAGAATTCAGAAGAACTTTCAGCTGTATTTGGTATGCCATCTGAAGACTTAAAACAAGTGTTCGTGCTCTATTATAGTGAAAATGGCGGTGCTGACTATGGCACAATGACAATGGAACAATTTAGCCATTTTATTATAAACGATGTAGCAACTGATGAGAAATATGCAAGCATGCTTGATGCAAATGCAAAAGGACAACTTAGTCAACTTAAAACATTTACAAATAAGGCGGAGGTTACTGTAAAGCGTGACCCTGCATCAATGTCTAGTGTGTTGGGTATTCCACAAGAAGATTTAATGCTTCTTTACGCTTACCACTATCAATATTTAGAAACTAAAGGCAATGTTGTTTATGAAGATGTTATTGCTAGATTCCTTTCTTGGCAAATTATTGGTTGTGAACACTCAATGTCAATTAAACAACTTATTGATTTTGTGGTAAGTAATAAAGACACTTTCAGCTCAATGATAGAAGCTGACCAATTTAAAGACCTTGAAAAAGCTAAAAAGATTGTTGATGCAACAGTTTCAGATAAAGCATATTCACCAACAGAAATGGCAAAAATTGTGGGCTTTGACGCTGAGCAACTTAAACAACTTTACCTTTTGTATATTTGTAAATCCGGAGATACAAGCAACTGGAAAATTTCAATACAAGAATTTATAAATTTTGTTGATACTAGTGTACTTACAAATGAAGATTATGCAGGTTTCTTTGATGATTCTACTAAAGATAAACTACAAAAAGCCAAAAAAGTTGTAAATGCAGTTGTTGAAGGTGGCTTTTATAATGAAAGTGAAATGGCAAGTATTCTTGGCGGACTTTCAAGTGAATTAAATGCAAATATGGTTGAATTACTTTATCTTTACAAATCAGCAATTGAAAGCAGTAACCCTGAATGGACGCTTTCTATTGAAGAAATGTTCCGTTATGTATCACAAGAAATGCTTAATGACCCAAGATTTTCAGCGTTTATTGATAACGATATGAAAGATGACATTTGGAATATGAAGGGTCAGCTTGATGATGGTATCAATCAGCTTTTAGGCGAAGAATATTCATTAATGATGGTTGAAACATCATTACCTATCGAGTCTGAAGACACAAGTGACTTTATGGCAAATATTACTGATATGTTTGATGACGAGTTAGACAACGAAGTTTATTTTATTGGTAATACACCAATGAGTTATGAGATGGAGCAAAACTTTGATAAAGAATTTTTACTTATTACAATTCTTACTGCAGTTGCAATTTTCATAATCGTAATGCTTACATTCCGCTCATTACTTATTCCTACCGCTCTTGTTTTACTTGTTCAGTGTGGTGTTTATGTAACAATGCTGGCAAACGGCCTTGCAGGTTACAGTATGTACTACTTAGCGGTGCTTATTGTTCAATGTATTTTGATGGGTGCGACCATTGACTACGGTATTCTCTTTACAAATTATTATAAAGAAAACCGTAAAACAATGGATATTCAAGGCGCATTGTTGAGCGCATATAATGGCTCAATTCATACAGTACTTACATCAGGCCTTATTATAGTTATTGTAACAGGTATAATAGGATTTAGCCCGGTTGACCCAACAATCAGTCAAATTTGCCGTATTATTTCAATCGGTGCACTTACAGCAATAATTCTTATTTTGTTTGTTCTTCCAGGCCTTATAGCAACCTGCGATAGATTTGTAACAAAAGATAAATCTAAGAAAAAGAAAAAACTTGAAACAATCCCTGCAGTAGCGGAGGATGTAATAGCTGAAACCGAAACAATAGAAACTGAAGCAGTGAAAACTGAAACAATTGAAGACTAAAAAAACACCCCACAAGTAAAAACTTGTGGGGATTGTTTTTGGTGCGGATGATGGGACTTGAATTATAGACTCACAATGCGAATGAGGGATTCGCATTGTGCTTTTGGCTAAAAACAATTCCCTGAATTGTTTTCATAACGCCAAAACCCTCACGGGTTCAAGTCCTATATAATTATTACAAAAATATAGAGTTCACACAAAAAAGTGTAAACTCTATGTTTGGTGCGGACGATGGGACTTGAACCCACAAGGAAGCAATATCCACAGGAGTCTGAGACCTGCGCGTCTGCCAGTTCCGCCACATCCGCATATTAAAATTGTACCCGTTTATGATACCATATTAGGCATTAAAAAGTCAACAAAAAAGCGAAGTCGTTTTTGACTTCGCTTTTCTTTATTTTTTATCATGTTTCATATGTACTAGATGTGTTTTACCAAGCATAAGCATTACAGTTGGTATCAGCATAAACTGAAGAATTATACCTGGAATAGCCTTAACTATTGCACCGCTTACAAACATTGAAATTGTAAATCCGTTTTCGCCAAGTCCTAACAGAATACATTGAACAATGCCCCACACAACGCGACCTGCAACCATTGAAATTACAAGACAACGTAAAAGTGATTTAATGCACTTCCAACGGGCTTTCTGAAATAATATACCAATCACAAACCCATAAGTTGCAAGCTCAAATGCCATACTTATTGCCGATGGAAACATAACAGGCATACCAAATAACGCCGACCTGAGTAGTGGGGCAATAGCACCTATAGTAAGTCCATATGCTGGGCCACATACAAGCCCACAAAGCATAATTGGTATATGCATAGGTAAAAGCATATTGCCAAATTCTTTTATCTGTGCCGTGAACAAGGGGAGTATAAGTGCGATTGCTAAAAACATTGCACTAAGTACTATATTTAACAGACTTTTATTTTTATTTGTACTCATTTTCCAAATTCCTTTGCAACACTTTTAAGTAATTTACGGATTTCAAGATGTTGAGGACACGCTTTTTCACAAAGCCCACATTCAATACAATCAGATGCCTTGCCTTTGCCGGCAGTGTGCACATCTTCATAATAATATTTTGCATTCCAGTCTTTGAATTGCTTTCTGTCATTCATACAAGCAAAAATTTCAGGGATTGGAATGTTTTTAGGGCATCCGTCAACACAGTAACGGCAAGCAGTACAAGGAATAAGATTTTGTGCATTCATAATCTTGCAAACCTTGTTGATTGCTTCCATTTCATCATTATTAAGTGGCTCAAAATCCTTCATAAAGCTTAAATTGTCATTCATTTGCGCCATATCACTCATACCTGAAAGCACCATAAAAATACCTTCAAATCCAGCAGCAAAACGAATAGCATAACTAGCGTATGTGCCACCATTAAGGTCATCAAGCACTTTTTTAGCATCATCAGGGAGCTTCACAAGACTGCCACCCTTAACCGGCTCCATAACAATAATTGGCTTATCGTGTTTTCGGCAAACTTCATAAGTCGGAGGCCAAGCGGTCTTAGGAAGACAACACTTGAA
>JAZKXL010000053.1:0-8507 GCA_045611635.1 Candidatus Fimenecus sp.
ACCAACTCCTTGGCTCACAGAACGACATGGCTACGATCCGACTTTACACGATTGAGGCGCAATAAAAATCAGTATCATTTTTGAAACTCCCAAGAGTTTTTGATAAAATGTGAAAGGGTTTGTTGCCGAAGAAAAACAGGGCTTGGGATTTGTTTTTTCTGGTTGTATTATTAACAGTAATATGACTGTCATCATTAATTGATGGAGTGCTTTCGTATTATGACATAGGTCAATAATACTTTGTATTTTTATTCAGTAATGGTGTCATAATCATTACTGATTTTTTATAACAAATGATATATTATCATTATTTGGAGGTAATTTCAAGTGAAAAAGTATAATGTTGGTGTAATTGGTGCAACTGGTATGGTTGGCCAACGTTTTATAACCCTTTTAGACAATCATCCTTGGTTTGATGTAAAAGTGTTAGCAGCAAGCCCACGTTCAGCAGGAAAGAAATATTCTGATGCTGTAGGTAGCAAATGGTGCATGGATGTAAAAATTCCTGAAGCAATGAAAGATATTGTTGTTATGGATGCTACAGCTGATATTGAAAAAATCGCATCACAGGTTGACTTTGTATTTTGCGCAGTTGATATGAAGAAAGATGAAATCAAAGCATTGGAAGAAGCTTATGCAAAAGCAGAATGTCCTGTTATTTCAAACAACAGTGCTCATAGGCACACTCCCGATGTTCCAATGATTGTTCCTGAACTTAATGCAGAACACGCAAAAATCATTCCTGCTCAAAGAGAAAGACTTGGTACAAAACGTGGATTCATCGCAGTTAAGTCAAACTGCTCACTTCAAAGTTATGTTCCTGCACTCTACCCTCTTTCAAAATTTGGCATTAAAGATGTTCTTGTTTGCACATATCAAGCAATTTCAGGTGCAGGTAAAACATTTGATACATGGCCTGAAATGATTGACAATGTTATTCCTTATATTGGCGGAGAAGAAGAAAAGAGTGAAAAAGAACCTCTTAAGATTTGGGGTAAAGTTGAAGGCAATGTAATTGTTGATGCTGAGTCTCCTAACTTTACAGCACAATGTATCCGAGTACCTGTTTCAAATGGCCATATGGGTGCTGTGTTTGTAAGATTTGAGAATAAACCATCTAAAGAAGAAATATTAAATATATGGAAGGATTTTGCAGGTCGTGCACAAGAATTAAATCTTCCACACGCACCAAAGCAATTCCTTAACTATTTTGAAGAAGATAATATGCCACAAACAAAACTTCAACGTGACCTTGAAGGCGGTATGGCAATTTCTATTGGTCGTCTTCGTGAAGATACACAGTATGACTACAAATTTGTTTGTCTTTCACACAACACACTTCGTGGTGCAGCAGGCGGTGCAGTTTTAATGGCAGAACTTCTTTGTGCAGAAGGTTATATGGACTAATTTCCAATTAAGGAGAATTTATTATGAGTAACAATCCTATTTTTACAGGTTGCGGCGTTGCTATTGTAACACCTTTTAACGAAGACACAAGTGTCAACTATAAATCACTTGAAAATCTTCTTGAATTTCATATTGCTAACGGTACTGATTCTATTGTAATTTGCGGTACAACTGGTGAAAGCGCAACTCTTACTCCAAAAGAACATTCAGACGTAATCAAATTCACTTGTGACGTAGTAAATCATAGAATCCCTGTTATTGCAGGTACAGGTAGTAACGAAACTGCATATGCTATTGAGCTTTCAAATGATGCTGAAAAAGCCGGAGCTGATGCAATGCTTGTTGTTACACCATACTACAACAAATGTTCTCAAAGAGGGCTTGTAAAGCATTATCAAGCAATTGCTGATAATTCATCTAAACCAATCATTATTTATAATGTACCAAGCAGAACAGGTGTTAATGTTCTCCCATCAACATATGCTGAACTTTGCGAACATAAAAACATCATTGCTACAAAAGAAGCAAGCGGTAATATTTCACAAATTGCTGAAACCATTGCACTTTGTGGTGATAAACTTGATGTGTATTCAGGTAATGATGACCAAATTGTTCCTTTAATGTCTCTTGGTGGTAAAGGTGTAATTTCAGTTCTTTCAAATATTTGTCCAAAACTTGCACATGATATTCCAACTCTTTATCTTGAAGGTAAAGTTAAAGAAAGCGCTAAACTTCAACTTGATTACCTTGAGCTTATTAACGCAATGTTTATGGATGTTAATCCTATTCCAGTTAAAGTTGCAATGCAAATGATGGGCTTTGATGTTGGTCCACTTCGTATGCCACTTTGTGAAATGGATGATGCAAAAACTGCAAAACTCCAAGCTGTACTTAAAAAGTACAACTTAATCTAATTATAGATTTGGATGTGAAAAAATGACAAGGATTATTTTAAGTGGTGCTCTTGGTAAAATGGGAAGAGCAATAGCTACTTGCGTTGATAACCGTGATGATTGCGAAATCGTTGCTGGCGTTGATTTATCTACTACTGAATGTTCATTCCCTATTTTTAAATCATTTAACGATATTAACATTGATGGAGATGTGATTATTGATTTTTCACATCCGTCAGTACTTGAAGATTTGCTTAACTTTGCTAAAGAAAAGAAAATTCCTGCGGTAATTGCTACAACAGGACTTAACGAACAACAAATTGAATCTATTAAAGTTGCATCAAATAATGTTCCTCTTTTCTTTTCAGCAAATATGTCAATTGGAGTAAGTTTAGTTTCTGAACTTGCCAAAAAAGCAGCAAAAGTACTTCAGGGCAGTTTTGATATTGAAATTGTTGAAGCACACCATAATCAAAAAATTGATGCGCCCAGTGGCACTGCATTAATGCTTGCTGATTCCATTTCTGAAGCATTAGACGAAAAACCAATTTATGAATTTGACCGACATTCAAAAAGAATGAAACGCACAAAGAATGAAATTGGTATTCACGCTGTTCGTGGTGGCACAATTGTTGGCGAGCACGAAATAATCTTTGCAGGCCCTGATGAGGTTATTAAGATTTCACACTCTGCATATTCAAAACAGTTATTTGCAAATGGTTCAGTTAATGCAGGATTATTCCTTGTCGGCAAAGAACCAGGGTTTTACTCAATGAAAGACCTTATTAACGAATAAGGAGGATTTACCATGAAAACTATTGATAATATTACAGTAATAGAAAATATTACACTTATTTCTATTAACGACTCACCTGCTGATTTTAAAGTTATTTCTCAAATTTTTGAAATGCTTTCAAACGCAGGAATTGATGTTGATATGATTTCACAAAACCCACCACAAGGTAAAACATCAAATCTTTCATTCACAGTAAATGATGAAGATTTAGGCAAGGTTTTTGAAACTGCATCAGAACTTCGTGAGCTTTACCCTGAACTTAAACTTGCAATTAGTAGTGGCAACACAAAAATTTCAGTTTTTGGTGAAGGAATGAAAAATTGTCCAGGTGTTGCATCAAAAGTATTCTCAGCAATCGCAGCAACTGGCGTTGAGGTTAGAATGATTACAACATCTGAAGTTGACATTTCAGTTCTAGTTTATAGTCACGATGGTGACGCAGTTTATTCAGCGCTTAACTCATAATTTAATATTTATTAAAGATTAAAGGCTTACTGAAAATAATCAGTAGGCCTTTATTATTTACTATAAAAATTAATATTAAAATAATATTTATTAATAATGACAAATATAACAAAAAAATGACGAGAGAAACATCCCTCGTCATTAAAATACTTATATTATATTTAATTACGCTAAGATTGCTTTGTAGAAGACTTTCTTACCTTTCTTAACGATTACATATCCTTTTTCAAAATCCGCCTTAGAAAGTGCTTTGAATGGCTCTGTAACTTTTTCATCATCAACAGATACACCACCTTGTTCAATAAGTCTTCTGCACTCACCTTTTGACTTTGCTATACCTGCTTTAATCATAATATCAGCAACAAGTACGCTATCATCGTTAAAATCGTCTGCAACAAGTTCTACCGTTGGCATATTCTCAGTATTACCTTTACCCGAGAAAAGTGCTCTAGCGCCTTCCTGAGCTTTTTGTGCCTCTTCTTCACCGTGAACAAGCTTAGTAAGCTCAAATGCAAGAATTTCTTTAGCAGTATTTAACTGACTGCCTTCCCATGAATCCATCTTTTCGATTTCTTCAATAGGCAAGAATGTAAGCATTCTAATGCATTTAAGAACATCAGCATCATCAACATTTCTCCAATACTGATAAAAATCAAATGGAGATGTCTTTTCGGGATCAAGCCATACTGCACCTGACTGTGTTTTACCCATCTTCTTGCCTTCAGAATTAAGAAGAAGTGTAATTGTCATAGCATGAGCATCTTTACCAAGTTTTCTGCGGATAAGTTCAGTGCCACCAAGCATATTACTCCATTGGTCATCACCGCCGAATTGCATATTACAACCATATTTTTGGAAGAGTTCATAGAAGTCATAACTTTGCATAATCATATAGTTGAATTCAAGGAATGAAAGTCCTTTTTCCATTCTTTGTTTATAACATTCAGCTGAAAGCATACGGTTAACACTGAAACAAGCGCCAACTTCACGAAGCACATCAATATAATTAAGGTCTAAAAGCCATTCAGCATTATTAACCATAAGCGCTTTACCTTCAGAGAAATCAATAAAACGACTCATTTGCTTTTTAAAGCAATCACAGTTATGTTGAATTGTTTCCTTAGTCATCATTTGACGCATATCACTTCTACCTGATGGGACACCAATCATAGCAGTACCGCCACCAATAAGAGCGATTGGTTTGTTACCTGCCATTTGTAATCTCTTCATAAGGCAAAGTGCCATAAAGTGACCAACATGTAAACTATCAGCAGTTGGGTCAAATCCAATATAAAAAACAGCTTTACCTTCATTAACAAGATTTTTAATTTCTTCTTCGTTTGTTACTTGTGCAATAAGACCACGAGCAACGAGTTCTTCATAAACTTTCATAATATCCTCCTAAAAATATAAAAGTCCCCTGCAAAATGCAGAGGACGAAAAGATTTCGTGTTACCACCTCAGTTTACCCTTATTTCACAATAAAGGCCTCAACGAGTAACTATTATTACTCTATACTATAACGGGTACAACCGACACTCTCTACTACTATTTCAAAAGTGCAACTCCACGATGTATTTCATAAGTTTTGCGTATGTCTTTACACCAAACAGACACTCTCTGCAACTACAAAGGTCTTATTACTTCTTCGCTTCAAAGTCATTGAAATTATTATACACAAATAAAATAAATTGTCAATATTTTTTAGCATTTTCAATCATTTCGGCAGCGGCGTCAATTGAAGTTTGAGTTTTTTCAATTCCACCAATAATTCGTGCTAACTCATAAATTTTGCCATCATTATCAAGGTTTTCAACCTTAGTATAAGTTTTATTGTCATTTTCAGATTTTGAAATCAAGAAATGATTATCAGCAAAACAAGCAATTTGTGCCAAATGAGTTACACAAAGTACTTGTCTATTTTTTGAAACTTCTTTTAATTTAATACCAATTTTTTGTGCCGCACGACCACTCACACCGGTATCAACCTCGTCAAAAATAAGTGTTTGCACATTATCTTTAGATGCTAATACATTCTTAATTGCAAGCATAATTCTAGACAATTCACCGCCTGAAGCAATTTTAGAAAGCGGCTTTGGCTCCTCACCCGCATTGGCTGAAATTAAAAAATAGATTTCATCGGCACCAGTTTCATCAAATGACTTTCTATTTTGAACAACTTTGAAGGATATTGACGCCATATCAAGAAACGCAAGTTCATCCTTCACCTTTTGAATAAAAATTTCACCTAATTTTTTACGGTTTGAAGATAATTTTTGGCTGGTTTTGTCCATTAAATTATATTTTTCGTTAAGTTCAACTTCAAGCTTTTCTTTAAGTTTATCGGAAAAAGTGATGTCTTCTAATTCTTTTTGTGCTTTTTCAAGAAATTCAAGTATTTCAGTTTCGTTTTTACCATACTTTTTAGAAAGTTTAAAAAGAAAATCCAATCTTTCTTCAATAATATCAAGTTCATTTGGGTCAACATCAAGTGAATATAAAAAACTATTTAACTCACTTGCACAATCCGCAATATTATATGACATTTCGGCAACTGAATTTGAAATATCATTAAGAGTTTCATCCAAAGTTGATGCTTTTACAAGTGCGCTTGACGCCGCATTAAGCATATCAGCAACACCTGAAAAATTATCATTACCATTTATTATTTCAACAGCATTACTTACAAATGAAATAAGTTGTTCAGCATTTTGTAGGATTTTTTTACGTTTTTCTATTTCTTCCCACTCACCTATTTTAATTCCTGCGTCTTCAATTTCTTTAATTTGATAAGTTAAAAGGTCAATTTTTCTTGCTTTCTCACTTTCATTAACTATTAAATTATCATACCTTCTTTTTAATGAACAGTATTCATTGTATGCATTTAAATAATCTTCAAAAATATCAGAATTTTCCGCAAAATTATCAATATATGTATAGTGTAATTCCTCATTCAAAAGGTTATGGTTGTCTAATTGTCCATGAACATTGATTAGCACTTGACCAATTTTTTTAAGCATTGAAACAGTAACGCTTGCTCCATTAATTTTACAAAAATTCTTACCATCAAGAGAAATTTTTCTTGAAATTAGCAAAGATTTATCTTCTTCACACGCTATACCAAATTCATTAAGGATTGCAACTACATCATCATTTATATTCTCAAAAAAAGCTGAAACCTCAGCGCTACTACTTCCAGTTCTAATTAATTCACGTGATGTTCTTTCACCAAGAATTGCATTTATTGCATCAATAATAATTGATTTACCCGCGCCAGTCTCACCAGTCAATACATTAAGACCGCTATCAAAATCGATAACAGCCTCTTTAATAATAGCAATATCTGATATTTTTAGGTTTGTTAGCATAAAATCAACCCTTCAGCATATCCTCAATAGCATTTTTTACATTTAACGCAGTTTCCATATCAGTGCAAGCAGTAAATATCGTATCATCACCTGCTATTGTTCCAACTACACCATTCATATGTAAACCATCAAGTGCAACACATGCTGCATTAGCAGTACCAGGATAACATTTTACAACAATAAGATTCATTGCAACTTCCACAGAAAGTACTGAACGCGCAAAAATCATTTTAATGTCATCGTTGTTATCCTTCTTATTACTTACAGCATATTTAACATTATTTTTTCCATAATGCTCTTTTACAAGCTTGAGCTCCTTAATATCACGAGATATTGTTGCCTGAGTAACATTCAATCCGTGTTCAATAAGCATTTTAATAATTTCATCTTGCGTTGAAACATTATTGTTTTTTATAAAATTGAGAATTAACTCGTGTCTATTCTTTTTCACCTAAATTCTCCTTTGCGTTAATTTACTGTTGAGTATATCAAAAAACTCATCCGATTTTATTCTAATAAACTCAGCAAAATATTCTGATTTTGAAATAATAATCTCACTATTGGGTAAAAGCACAATTGACTTTTCACCATCAGTAGAAATGCATATTTTTTGGTTGTTATTAGTTGGTTTAATACAAATTTTTGAGTGTTCATTGAACACGAGTGTGCGATTAAGCGGTGAATGTGTACAAATCGGAGTAAGAGTAATACACTTTAAATCAGGGTCTATAACAGGACCACCCGCAGACCAAGAATACGCAGTTGAACCAGTGGGTGTAGCTACAACAACACCATCGGCACGATAACTATTGATTTTTCTATTATTACAAAAAACATCTAAATCAATTAGCTTAATTTCACTACCGCGTGCAATAGCAATATCATTAAGATAATAACCAAGTAATTTTTCAACATTGTTTTCTTTAAGTACAACTTTAAGCATCATTCGCTTATCTATCGAATAATCACCTGAAATAAGTTTTTTTATTAATTCTAACTCATTTCCTTCAAGACCAGCTAAAAACGCTAAATTGCCTGCATTTATGCAAAGTACTGGCTTGTTATGAATTGCTGCCTGTTTAGCGCTATGAATGAATGAGCCATCTCCACCAATAGCAATAATTACATCAACAAATTCAAAAATATTTTCAATGAAATAATCATGATTAATTTGAATTGGAAAATTATCTTTTGAGTCAGCATCAAAATAATAGTTAATATTCAGTTTTTCAAGTTGAGCTATTGTGTTTTTAGTAACATCAATTGCTTTTTCTCTTGTGAAATTTGGTATAATTCCAACTTTCAAACTACTCACCACTCAATTCATTATGTGATTTATCGGCAATTTCATTAACTTTATCATTATCAACAAGCATAAGCTTTTCTAAACTTTTTGAAAGATACACAAGATATTCAATATTACCTTCAGGTCCGCGGATTGGAGAAAAATCAAGACCTAAAACTGAAAATCCTGTTTCAAAGGCAAAATCAACAATGGACGAAATTACTTCTTTATGTGTATTGATATCTCTAACAACACCTTTTTTACCAACCTTTTCTTTACCAAGTCGGAGGCCA
>JAZKXL010000054.1:0-7449 GCA_045611635.1 Candidatus Fimenecus sp.
AAACTAGTTATGAAAAAATAGTTGAAATTTCAATTAAGAATTTATGTGAAAGTCAAAATGTAAAATTGTTATCTTTTGATATCGATTCATATATAGATAATGATAAATGTTTAAATGTTGAAAAAATTATCATTGATATTGATAGGAATGAATTTATAGGAACTATAAAAGAAGAAATAAAAAAACAACTAGGTTATGAGGTGGATGTTGTATGAATTTCATTAAAACCTATTTGCAAAAAATTGTTGCAATTAAAGATAATAAGAAGATTGCACTATTTGTAATTCTAGGATTCTTGGCAATATTATTAATTTTTATTTCAGAGTTAGATTTTAACAATCAAGAGCAAAAAAACTTTGAATCAACAAACACTTTTTCAAGAAATGAATATTGTGATTATCTTGAGAGTAAAGTAACTGAAATAATCGAATCTATTGAAGGTGCAGGAAAAACAAAAGTTATGATAACACTTTCCGAGACAACCGAATATGTTTATGCAACTAATGGAAAAACTACTAAAAAAAATTCTACTGATAATAGTGATTTAACAAGTGAAAACAACTATGTAATTATTGAAAAAAACAATGATGACACGGGCTTGTTAATTAAAACTATTGAGCCCAAAATTAGAGGAGTTGCTATAGTTTGCGAGGGTGGGGATAACACTAATGTTCAAAATCAAATATATTCGGCTGTTAGTGCGGTTTTAAATATAAATATGTCACGAATATCAATTTCTAAATCAACATATATGGAGGAATAAATATGAAAAGTAAAATTATTGGAAGAAAACAATTGCTTACTTTTAGCTTAGTTTTTGCATTAGTATTAGCAGTGTTTGTTAATTGGTATTATACCAAACCGCAAAGTGATATGACTGAACCTGAAGTTACAAACGAATCAAACTTAGGTGATGCTCAATACGTAAATTCGAACTCAATAAAAATTGAAGATTACTTTGATACAGCGGAAATAAATCGTAAAAAGGCACAGGATGAAGCAAAAGATTATCTTAACGAAATAATTAATGACAGCGAAATTGATGAAGATACCAAAGTTGAAGCAAGAGCGAAACTGACAAAAATATCTGAACAAATTATGACTGAGAATGATATCGAAACTTTGATTAGCGCTCAAACAAATTCTAAAAGCGTTGTAACCTTAAGTAATGATTCAATTGAGGTTGTTTTACCTAAGGGTATTGTTGATGAAGAGGATGTTATAAAAATAAAAGATATAATTATTTCTAAGACAAAATTAACATCAGATAAAATTACAATTATTGAAGTAAAATAATGTATTAAACAAATTAATATCCATTTTTCTATTGAATTTTTGTGGATTTAGTGATAAAATATACACAAATTTTATGTATATACATTACGAACCGCAGAAAATTTAGTACGCTCCCTGTTTTTCTGACGGGGAGCGTATATTTTTTTGGAGGATAATATGACAAGAAAAGAAGAACGTGAACTTGCTTTTACTCTAATTTTCGAGAAGATATTCAATGATGAGTCAACAGTTGATGAAGTTATTGAAAATGCAGTTGAAGCACGCTTAATTGAAGAAAATACTTACGCTTTTTCAGTTGCACATTTAACTTATGAGCATATTGAAGAAATTGATGAAATTATTACTAAAAATTCAATAGGTTGGTCAATAAATAGACTTCCAAAAGTATCACTTGCAATCTTTAGACTTGCAATTTGCGAAATTTTATATGTACCGTCTGTTCCAAATAGTGTTGCAATTAATGAGGCGGTTGAACTTGCTAAGAAATTTGCAACAAAAGAAGATGCATCATTTATTAATGGTGTTCTTGGTAAAGTTGTAAAAGAAACTGATATCCAATGAGCTATTACTTAGGAATTGATACAAGTAACTACACAACTTCAGTTGCAATTTATGATTGCGAAGCTAACAGTGTTATAAGTTGTAAAAAACTTTTACCCGTAAAAGAAGGGGAAAAGGGTATAAGACAAAGTGATGCAGTTTTTCACCATACTGTTCAATTGCCACAACTGATAAGTGAAATTGTTACTGATTTTAATGGTGAACTTTCTAGCGTAGGTGTTTCAATAAAACCATGCAATGAAGATGGCTCATATATGCCATGCTTTTTAACTGGGATTGCCATTGCTGAAGCATTATCGGCATTTTTAAAGATTCCTTTATATAAGTTTTCACATCAAGATGGTCATATTGCTGCGGCACTTTATTCTGCCAACAAACTTGAACTGATTAAAAAAGATTTTTTTGCTTTTCATATTTCAGGTGGTACATCTCAAGTATTGAAAGTGACAGCTGATGATAGGTACTTTACAACTCAAATTCTTTCGGACTCTCTTGATTTGAAAGCAGGACAAGCTATTGATAGAGTTGGTATAATGCTTGGATTACAGTTCCCTTGTGGACCAGAATTAGAAAAGTTAGCATTAAATAGTAAATTAACACTTAAAAATGAAAAAGTTTTTCGTCGCGATGGAAAGTTTAGTCTTTCAGGTGTGGAGAATAAATGCAAAAAAATGTTTGATGATGGTAAGTGTCCAGAAGATATTGCATTTTATTGTATAAATTATATTCGTTCAGCACTTGATGATACTGTAAATGAAATCATTAAGATACATGGTAATTTGCCACTGGTATTTTCGGGCGGTGTTATGTCAAACTCTATAATTAGAAATGACTTTATGAGTAGGTATGACGCGTATTTTGCTGAGCCACAATTTTCATCAGACAATGCTTGTGGTATAGCAATTTTATCTTCAATTTGTAATAAGGAATAACTAAAATGCAATCACCTTTAATTTTAACTGTTACACAATTGAATACATATGCAAAATCAATTATTGAGCAGGACACTGCTCTCAGTAATGTTTTTGTTACGGGTGAAATATCAAATTTTGTTGACCATTATCGTAGCGGCCATCTTTATATGAGTATTAAAGATAATCAGTCCGTAATAAGTGCGGTTATGTTTGCAGGTAATGCTTCGAGATTGAAATTTAAACCTGAAAACGGAATGTCAGTTATTATTAGAGGTCACGTGTCTATTTATGAGCGAGATGGTAAATATCAGCTGTATATTGATGATATGCAACCAGATGGTGTAGGTGCATTAGCGGTTGCTTTTGAGCAAATGAAAGAAAAACTTGCAAAAGCGGGTTTATTTGATAATGAACATAAAGCGAAAATTCCCGAATTTCCTGAAAAAATTGGTGTTATTTCTTCACCAACCGGAGCTGCCATACAAGATGTTCTCAATGTGCTTGATAGACGCTATCCTGTAGCAAACATTATATTTGCAGGCGTTCAAGTGCAAGGTGATAGTGCGGCGACAACTATTATCAGCGCTATTGAAAAAATGAACAAAACTGATGTTGATGTTATTATTATTGCTCGTGGTGGTGGCTCAACTGAGGATTTGTGGCCATTTAATGATGAAAAACTTGCATATGCTATATATAAATCAAATATACCAATAATTTCTGGAGTAGGCCATGAAACTGATTTTACTATTTGTGATTTTGTTGCTGATTTGCGAGCCCCGACTCCATCTGCGGCAGCCGAGTTAGCAGTGCCTGATATTCGTGAACAAAAATATTATATTTCATCGTTAAAACTCGCGTTAGATAATTCAGTTGAAAATAGTATTAAAGAAAAACAATATTACCTTGAACAGCTCTCAAAATCATCCGTACTTAAAAATCCTGAAAAAATTATTGAAAATTGTGAATTGTATCTAGATTCATTAGTTTTAAGAATAAATAATAATTTTAAAGATATTGTTACAAAAAACTCAACTGATTTTTCTATGCTTTGCTCAAAACTTGATTCATTGAGTCCGTTAAAAGTATTAGCACGCGGTTATTCAATTGCGAAGAAAGATGAAAACATCATTACCAATGTCAATGAGTTATCAAAAGGTGACAATATTTCATTATGTTTTGCTGATGGTAGTGCAAAAGCAAAAATTACTGAGGTGTAATTATGAATATGAAATATGAACAAGCGACAAAAAGACTTGAAGAAATAGTTTTAAAGCTTGAAGAGGGTTCAATGCCACTTGAAGAGTCAATGAAACTTTATGAAGAAGGTGTAAAACTTTCTGAATTTTGTATGAAAAAATTAAATGATGCAAAACAGAAAATTATTGATATAAACGAGGTCAAGAATAATGACTGATATAAATGCTTATATAAAAGAACAAGCTAATATAATTTCAGACCACCTTGATAGATTATTAAAAATTAATGTTGATTACGTTGTAGGCGATGCAATGAAATATAGTGTTAAAAATGGCGGTAAAAGAATACGACCATTTTTAACATTGGAATTTGCGAAGGCTTGTGGTGGAAATATGGATGCTGCATTAGATTTTGGTTGTGCAGTTGAAATGATTCACACCTATTCATTAATTCACGATGATTTACCTTGTATGGATAATGACGATATGCGTCGTGGAAAACCATCTTGTCACAAGGCGTTTGGCGAAGCAAACGCTTTGTTAGCAGGTGATGCTCTTTTAACACACGCATTCTTTGTTCTTTCTTTTGCACAAGTACCAAGTAAAAATAGATTGTGTGCTATAAATGAACTTTCAACTGCTTCTGGTTGTGTTGGTATGATTGGTGGACAAGTTCTTGATTTGGATTTTGAAAATAGAGAACCAACTGTTGATGAAATTCTTACAATGTATGAATTAAAAACCGGTTGCTTGCTTAAGGCAGCTTGTGTTCTCGGTTGTTTAACAGTAGATAATTGTACCGTTGAGTCAATTGATGCAGCTCAAGAATATGCTAAAAATCTTGGTTTAGCTTTTCAAATTATGGACGATATTCTTGATATAACAAGCGACGAAGCAACACTTGGTAAGCCTGTTGGTAGTGATGAAAAGAATGAAAAATCAACTATAGTTAAATTTTATGGTTTAGAAAAAGCTAAAAAGCTTGTAAATGAATATACACAAAAAGCTATTGATGCACTTGACAGCATTGATGGTGATACAACAACACTCAAAGAGTTTGCATTATATATGGCAAATAGAAATTATTGATTGGAGCAAATGTTTTGGAAAATTTTGAATTTTTAGGTAAACTTAACTTGCCTACAGATTTGAAAAAACTGAATATAACTGAACTTGAAACTCTTGCAACTGAAATTAGAAGTAAAATGATTAAAACTGTTTCGCAAAATGGTGGACATTTATCTTCGAATCTCGGTGTTGTTGAGTTGTCTATTGCTATGCACAAAATATTTAATTCACCAAATGATAAATTTGTGTGGGACGTTGGCCATCAGGTGTATGCACATAAAATTCTTACTGGTAGAGTTGGTGATTTTGATACACTTAGAACTGAAAATGGTATTTCCGGCTTTTGTGCGCCCAATGAAAGTGAACATGATGTTTTTTATAGCGGACATTCAAGTACATCAATTTCTGCGGCTTTAGGTATTGCTGAAGCAAATAAAAAACTTGGTAAAAAAGATTATACAATTGCTGTTATTGGTGATGGTGCGCTTACAGGCGGCATGGCTTATGAAGCCCTTAACAATGCGGGTCGTTCAGGAACTAGACTCATTGTAATACTTAATGATAATGAAATGTCAATATCTGAAAATGTGGGTTCAATGGCTCGATATCTTGCGGTTGTTCGTTCAAAACCAAAATATAATAAGTTTAAGGCAAAAACTGAAAGTACATTAAATAAAATCCCATTAGTTGGTCTTGGAATTGCAAATATTGTTTCAAAAATTAAATCTAATATTAAAAACTCAATGTACGAAAGCACATTTTTTGAAGATTTGGGTTTTAAGTATATGGGACCAATTGACGGTCATAATTTGGAACATTTATGTGAAGCACTTGATAGTGCGAAACTTGTTAATTCTCCTGTGCTGCTGCATATCAGTACTATAAAAGGTAAAGGGTATAATTTTGCGGAAAAATCTCCAAGTACTTATCATGGTGTTTCAAAGTTTAATATTGAAACAGGGGAACCAAAATCAAGTGGTGCTAATTATTCATCTGAATTTGGTGACGAGTTATGTTTGTTAGCAAGTGAGAATGATAGAGTTTGTGCTATTACAGCGGCAATGGCACTTGGTACAGGTCTTGAAGATTTTTCTAACAAATTTAGTGATAGATTTTATGACGTAGGAATTGCCGAACAACATGCAGTAACATTTGCATCTGGTCTTGCAAAAGGTGGAATGATACCAGTTGTTGCACTTTACTCAACTTTCTTGCAAAGAGCATACGACCAGTTAGTACACGACGGTACCTTACAAGAACAAAAGGTAATTATATGTGTTGACCGTGCTGGCTTTGTTGGTGAAGATGGTGTTACTCATCATGGTATTCTTGATGTATCATTTTTAAATAGTGTGCCTAAAGTAACTGTTTATTCTCCATTTACATTTAATGTGTTAAGAAAGAATTTGCGTAATGCTGTAAAAAATACTTCTAATCTTACAGTTATTCGTTATCCTCGTGGAGATGAAATTCAAATCCCCGAAAGTTACGTTATTACAAATAATGATTTTGATTACTTTGATAATAACAGTAAAAAACTCATTGTTACTTATGGTAGAATTACTGCCGAAGTTATAAACGCAGTTGAAATATTAAAAGAAAACGGTGTAAATATTTCAATTTTATCACTTAATAAGATTAAGCCACTTTGTAATGATGTGTACGATATCGCCTTAAAGCATACAAAAGTATATTTTTATGAAGAATCAATACGCTCAGGTAGTATTGGTCAAAGTTTTGCTGACGCATTATTTGAAATGAATTACGATGGTATATATGAGCATATTGCCATTGAAGATTCTTTTGTACCACATGCATCAGTTGGTTCACTTATGAAAAAGTATAAGCTTGACCGTGATTCAATAATTATAAAGTTTTCGGAGTAATAATATGGCTGAAAAGAAAAGACTTGATACTGTTGTTGTTGATTTAGGATTTGCTGAGACTCGATCAAAAGCATCAGCAATTATAATGTCTGGTGAGATTTATGTAAACGGACAAAAAGAAACAAAAGCAGGATATACAGTAAAAGATACTGATAAAATTGAATTTAAGGGTAAAAAAATGCCTTTTGTTAGTAGGGGTGGATATAAACTGGAAAAGGCAATGAAAACATTTCCTATAAATCTTGAAAATTCTATTTGTATGGACATTGGTGCATCTACAGGTGGATTTACTGATTGTATGCTTCAATGTGGTGCAAGTAAAGTTTATGCAATTGATGTTGGTTATGGCCAACTAGCATGGAAACTTCGTCCTGATGAAAGAGTAGTTAATCTTGAAAGAACTAATTTTAGATATCTTACAAAAGAAACTGTAACTGATGAAATTGACTTCGCAAGTATAGATGTTTCATTTATATCTCTTAAAAAGATTTTGCCTGTACTTTTTGACTTCCTTAAAGATAATGG
>JAZKXL010000055.1:0-7750 GCA_045611635.1 Candidatus Fimenecus sp.
ATTCTTGCTAAGAATGCTATTAAGTATCTTGGTGATGATAAACTTGAAGTAATCCGTGCTCTTAAAGGTGAAGAACTTGTAGGGTATCATTATGAAACTTGCTTTGCAGATATTCCTGCACAACAGGGCTTTGAGCATAAAATCGTAGCTTGGGAAGATGTAGCAGCTGACGAAGGTACAGGTGTTGTTCATATTGCTCCAGGTTGCGGTATTGAAGACTTTGAACTTGGTGAAAGAATTGGTCTTCCAAAGGTTATGCCTATTGATGATATGGGTATTTATCTTGAAGGTTTCGGCTGGATGACTGGTAAAGACAGCCATACAATTGCTGATGAAGTTTTTGCAAAACTTGATGAGCAAAATAAACTTTATAAAGTTGAACCACATGAACACAGTTATCCAATTTGCTGGAGATGTAAGAGTGAAATAGTATTCCGTCTTGTTCCAGCTTGGTACATTAAAACAAGCGAAATTAAACCTAAACTTATTGAATGTGCAAATTCAGTTACTTGGGAACCTGCTTCAAATGGTAAGCGTATGAACGACTGGCTTACAAATATGGGTGACTGGAATATTTCACGTAAACGCTATTATGGTATGCCACTTCCTTTCTATCCATGTAGCTGTGGTCATATTACAGTAATTGGCTCAAAGGATGAACTTCGTGAAAAAGCTGTTGACCCAGCAAAGGTTGATGCTCTTCCTGAACTTCATAGACCATGGGTTGATGAGGTGCAAATTAAGTGCCCACATTGTGGAAAAGAAGTATCTCGTATTTCTGATATTGGTGACGTTTGGCTTGATGCTGGTATCGTTCCATTCTCTACACTTGGCTACTTTACTGACCGTGAAGCATGGAAGAAGAATTTCCCTGCTGAATGGGTTACTGAAATGCATGAACAAGTTCGCCTTTGGTTCTACTCAATGCTCTTTATGAGTACAGTTCTTGTTGGTAAAGCACCTTATGAGAAAGTTGTTACTAACGGTATGGTTGTTGCTGAAGATGGTTCTAAATTCTCAAAAACTGGCTTTATGATTAAGTTTGATGAAGCTGCTGAGAAAATTGGTGCTGATACTGTTCGTTACCTTTATGCAAGTGCTCCAAGCAACAATGACGTTCGCTTTGGTTACAATCTTGGTGACGAAGCAAGAAGAAAAATGCTTGGTTTCTGGAATGTTTATACATTCTTTGATACCTATGCACAACTCGACAAACCAAACTTTGCTGATTATAAAGTTGATTTCTCAAAGCTTACACCAATGGATAAATGGCTTGTTGTAAGAACAAATGAATTTATTAAGAAAGCAACTGCTTATATGGATGATTATAAGTCATCAGCAATGGTTAAAGATTTTGAAATTTTTGTCGATGATATTTCTAACTGGTACATTCGTGCAAATCGTCGTCGTTTCTGGAAAACTGAAGACCAAGATGATAAGATGGTTGCATACTGGACACTCTTTAATGCTCTTAAAGTTTGTGTTCAAACAATGGCTCCAGTTATACCATTTATGACTGAATACATTTGGCAAAATCTTATTAAGAAATGTGATTCAACAGTTGCTGAATCAGTCCACTTGAGTGATTGGCCAACAGTTCTTGAAACTGTTGAAGATGATGGCGTTATTGAGCAAACTGCTCTTGTTCGTGAAGTAATTGCTACCGCAATGCGTCTTCGTAATGAACAACAAATTAAAGTTCGTCAACCTCTTTCTAAACTTTTTGTTTGCTGTGATGTAGATAAGGCAAATAAAATTAAGACATTTGAGAAGAATATTCTTGATGAGCTTAACATTAAAGCAGTTGAATACATTGAAGATATTAGCATTCTTAATGACCAGTTCCTTACAGTTAATTTTAAGGTTGCAGGTGCAGTTCTTAAGCAAAATGTTAATAAGATGAAGCAAACTCTTGAGGGACTTTCAACTGACGAGATGAAGGCACTCACTGCTGCAGTTATTGCAGGTGGTGAAGTTGCAGTTCCTGGTTGGGATGAAAATTTTGATGCTTCTATCTTTGCTGTTCAATCAAAGACTAAAGAAGGTGTTGTTTCAGCTGAGTTTGCTGAAAACAGTGTTGTTGCTCTTGATATTGTTCTTACTGATGAACTTCTTAAAGAGGGCGTTGTTCGTGATATTATCCGTCAATGCCAAGTTGCTCGTAAGGATGCAGGTTATCAAGTTGAACAAAGAATCAATGCTTCAATTATGGTTGATGATGAGTTCGTTGTAAATGCTCTTACTGAAAAGCTTGATTATATTTCAGGTGAACTTCTTGCAAATTCTATTGTAATCAATAAAGAAATCAATGCTGATTACACAAGTGAGTTTACTGTAAATGATAAGAAAATTTCAGTTTCAGTTGTTAAAGGAGAATAATGATGTTTCAAGTAACAAAAGATATGAATATCGGTGAAATCCTTGATAATGCTAGAGAAACAGTACCTTTTTTCTTAAATCTCGGTATGCATTGTCTTGGTTGTCCTTCAGCTCGTGGAGAAACAGTTGAACAGGCATGTATGGTTCACGGTGTTGACCCAGATGAATTCGTTGAAGGTATTAACGCTTTCCTTAAAGAAAACGCAAGCAAATAATTTAAAAATTCCCCCTAGTAATAGGGGGAATTTATTCAAAAGAGGTGAATTGTGTGCAACTTGATAGTCGACTTATGGCATTGGCCAATCTAGTTAGAAAAGGCAAGATTTTTGCTGATATTGGTACTGACCACGCATATCTTCCTGTATATCTCATTGAAAAAGGTGTTATAAATCGAGCTATTGCTGCCGATTTGCGAGTAGGTCCACTTGATAATGCAAAAGAAACTGTTGTTTCACACGATTTATCTAATAAAATAGAATTGAGACTATCTGACGGTCTTGACAATTTTCAAGAAAATGAAGTGCAAGAAATAGCAGTTGCAGGTATGGGTGGATTACTTATTTCATCTTTTATCGAGCGTACATCTTGGCTTAAAAATGAAGAAATACATTTGATTTTGCAACCAATGACCCATGTTGAAGAATTGCGTAAAACCCTTTTTGATAATAATTTTATTATTGACAAGGAAGTTGTTGCGAAAGACGGAGATAAACTTTACATAATATTGAGTTGTTATTACTACAATAGTCCAACAGCTTATACTGATTTGGATTTGATTGTTGGAAGATTACCATATAATAACGATAATTTATCAAAAGAATACCTTGCACATATTTATACAAAATACAATAAAAAATTTATTGCACTAAAAAAAGCACAAAAAGAATGTTGTAATTTAGAAAAGCTAGTAGGGGAGTTGGAAAAATGGCAACAGTAAAAGATATTTATGATTTTATTGATTCTATTGCGCCATTCTCAACGCAAGCAGAATGGGATAATTCGGGACTTTTAGTTGGTGATGAAAATACTGAAGTTAGCAAAATTCTTTTTGCACTTGATGTAACATCAAATGTTATAGAACAAGCAAAAACATGTGGAGCAAACTTAATTGTTACCCATCATCCTATTATTTTTAAACCTATTTCTAATGTTTTAAATGATAGTCTTATTTATAAGCTTATTTCCAATAATATCAGCATTATATGTGTGCATACAAATTATGATAAAGCAATTGATGGTGTAAATGATATTTTATGTAAGACAATTTGTCCTATGAATTTTGAAAAGATTGAAAATTCATTTTTAAATGTTGTAACATTTGATAATACATATACTTGTGATGATTTTGTAAAGTATTTAAAAAAATTTTTAAGTGGCGCAATACGATATAATGGAATAAACAAAAATATAAATAAAGTTGCTGTTTGTAGTGGCTCAGGAAGTGATTATCTTGTTTTAGCAAAAGAACTTGGATGTGATGCACTTCTTACAGGAGATGCTTCTCATCATGCATTTCTTGATGCTAATGAAATTGGTATTGTATTAGTAGCTGCAGGACATTTTGAAACAGAAAATATTGCAATTCAACCACTTATGAATAAAATTGAAAATAAATTTGCTGTTACTTGTGAAATTGCTGTGCAAAATTCACCAATAATTACGATTTAAGAGGTTTTATGGCGTTAGACGGAATTACTTTAGGATTAATTACAAAAGAGCTTGAGGGTTATTTGATTGGCTCTAAAATAGATAAAGTGCATCAACCATCAAAAAATGAGTTGGTGTTTATTTTCCGTACTCGAAATGGTGGTTATCGTCTTTATCTTTCATGTGATGGTCAAAGCCCTCGTGTGCATCTAACAAGATATAATCTAGAAAATCCTAAAGTACCACCAATGTTATGTATGTTACTTCGTAAACGCCTTTGTGGTGCAGTTTTAACTGAAATTAAGCAAGTAAGAAATGATAGAATTTTAATTTTTGAATTTGATGGTACTACTGACATTGGTGACAAAACTAAATATTATTTAATATGTGAAATTATGGGGCAAAGAAGTAACGTTATTCTTTGTGACAGCGATTATAAAATTATTGATGCAGTAAAAAGAGTTGATGAGGAAAAATCATCAGTCCGTGAAATTTTGCCAGGTCTTAGATATGAATTACCACCAATTCCCCAAAAGTATGATATATTAAATGATAACTTAGAAAAAATATGTAGCGAAATCTATAAAAGCCAAGATAAATTGCTGTCAAAAACAATCCTTGATACGCTTGAAGGTGTTTCACCAATCGTTGGTCGTGAGGTCGCTTATAGAGTAGTTTTTGGCGACAAGCAAGTAGGTTCGCTTTTGAATATTGAAAAAGAGCGTTTGCAAACTGAAATTGAAACGCTAAAAACTGAAATTATTGAAAATCAAAAATTTTATATGCTTACATCTATTGATGGTATTCCTTTTGATTTCTCATTTGTTAATATTAGACAATACGGTAACTCTTTAATCAAAAAAGAATATGATTCAATTTCTGAATTGCTTGACGATTTTTATTTTGAAAAAGATAGAATAAACCGCATAAAAAGAAAAGCTGCTGATTTATATAAGATTCTCAACAATGCAGTTGAGCGCACTTCTAGAAAAATTAATAATAGACATTTAGAGTTGGAAAAAAGTGAAAATCGTGAGCAACTGCGAATTTATGCGGAATTAATCACTGCTAATCAATATAGATTAACTGAAAAAGCTTCAGTATATACAGTTGAGAATTATTATGATAACAATAATACTGTGCATATATCTGTAAATCCTGCTTTAACTGCACAACAAAATGCGCAAAAGTATTTTAAGGAATACAAAAAAGCAACAAATGCGGAAAAACTTCTTCATAATCTTATTGAGGAAGGACAGCAAGAATTAGTTTATCTTGATACTGTACTTGATATGCTTTCTCGTGCCGATACTGATCGTGAAATTACTGAAATACGTGAAGAACTAGAAAAAGGCGGCTATGTAAAAGTAAAGAAAGGTAATAAATCAAAAAAAGATAGACCATTGCCGCCGATAGAATTTAGGTCAAGTGATGGATTTGTAATTCTCGTAGGTCGTAACAACGTGCAAAACGATAATCTTACTTTAAAAACTGCCATGAATTATGATGTGTGGCTGCATGTTCAAAAGCACGCAGGGTCACATACTGTAATTATTGCTGATAAAAAAGAAATTACTGAAACAGCAATTTTTGAAGCAGCTTGCATTGCAGCATATCATAGTAAAGCAAAAGATTCATCATCAGTTGCAGTTGACTATACACTTATAAAAAATGTAAAAAAACCAGTAGGTGCAAAACCAGGTAAGGTGATTTACAACACTTATAATACTGTTTATGTAACACCTGAAAAAGATTATATTGAAAAACTAAAAATAAGCGAATAAAAAAACTCCCTTGATTATTTCAAGGGAGTTTTTTTATACATCATCACTAACTAAAATTTCGTTGTGGCGGAACAAAAGTGACAAGCACCAAATACCTGCAAGAGCAACTAATGTATAAACGATTCTGCTTATAATAGCTGACTGACCGCCAAATAGCCAAGCAACAAGGTCAAATTGGAATAATCCAATTGCACCCCAGTTAATTGCGCCAATAACAACAAGAATTAAAGAAATTCTATCAAGCATTGTATTCACTCCTTAATAATAGCATTATTTTATGTGCATTGTTATTATGAGTAGTTTTTAACGCTTTATACAATTCTTAAACTAGTTAATTTTTGCTTTTTCTTTTAAAATTTCAACCTTATCAGTCTTTTCCCACATTACATCACAGTCAGTTCTACCAACATGACCATATGCCGCAAGTTGTTTATAAATAGGATTACGAAGTTTAAGTGTGTCAATAATTGCAGCAGGACGAAGGTCAAACACCTCGTTGATAATGTCGCCAAGCTCTGAGTCTTTAAGTATACCAGTACCAAAAGTGTCAACCATAACTGAAACAGGTTTGGCAACACCAATGGCATACGCTAACTGAATTTCACACTTTTTAGCAAGACCAGCAGCAACAACATTTTTAGCAACATAGCGTGCAGCATAAGCAGCTGAACGGTCAACTTTTGTTGGGTCTTTACCTGAAAAAGCACCGCCACCGTGACGTGAGTAGCCACCGTATGTATCAACAATAATCTTACGACCGGTAAGACCTGAGTCACCCATAGGACCACCAATTACAAATCTACCTGTAGGGTTTACAAAAATTTTTGTATTTTCATCAATAAGATTTGCAGGAACAATTGGTTCAATTACATATTTTTTGATGTCTTCACGGATTTGTTCAAGTTCCACGTCTGCACTGTGTTGTGATGATACAACAATCGCATCAATTCTAACAGGATTTTTATTATCATCATACTCAACAGTAACTTGTGTTTTACCATCAGCACGAAGATAGGGGAGAGTGCCATTTTTTCTAACATTTGTAAGTTGAACTGAAAGTCTATGTGCCATTGAAATTGGCATTGGCATAAGCTCAGGTGTTTCGTCACAAGCAAAACCGAACATCATGCCTTGGTCACCAGCACCATTAAGATTATAGAAATCATCATTTCCTTCTTTAATTTCCATTGAATTGTCAACGCCAAGAGCAATGTCTGAAGATTGCTTATCAAGTGCTACAAGTACTGCACAAGTGTTACCATCAAAACCTTTGGCACTATCATCATAACCAATTTCAAGAATAGTGTTTCTAACAATTTCAGGAATATTAACTTGTGCCTTAGATGTGATTTCACCCATAACAAGAACTTGACCTGTAGTTACAGTGGTTTCACAAGCAACACGTGACATTGGGTCCTGTGCAAGCATTGCATCAAGAATAGAGTCAGAAATTTTGTCACAAATTTTGTCTGGATGTCCTTCAGTTACTGATTCTGAAGTAAATAAGAATTTTGCCATAAAAGTATCCTCCAAAAGAATAAGCACCCATAAGGGTGCCGTAAAATAACAACCTTATATCTCGGAAAATCCGCAGGAATTAGCACCACGCATAAAAGCAGGTTGCCGGGTTTCATAGGGCCAGACCCTCCACCACTCTGCATAAGGGAAATATTCAGTTGAGATATATTTTACCACATATTCGCGTAATGTCAACTATATTGTGTATTTTTTTACACCTTTTTCAAGGGCAAAATATATTGGAAAAAATGGTAAAATATTGAAGGCGGATTTAATAGAGTTAAGTGTTGTAGAACCCCATACGCCTGCAAGATAGGTTTCAGTAACAAGTGGTATTCCCATAATATTATAGAAAATAGGTGTAAATACAAGGTTTGTGAGCCATCCTATAACTATTGCAACTACAATTGTAATAGCAGATG
>JAZKXL010000056.1:0-18789 GCA_045611635.1 Candidatus Fimenecus sp.
ACACACCTGCGAGATAGGTTTCAGTAACAAGAGGTATTCCCATAATATTATAAAAAATAGGGGTAAACACAAGATTTGCAAGCCAACCTACAACTATTGCAACTACAATTGTAATGGCAGATGATATAAAATAAATTTTCAAATTTATTTTATTGGATTTAAAAATCTTTTTGAATAATTTAACTGAAAGTGACATTGAGAGAATCATACCGCTGCCAATAAGAACATTCATTATTTCACCTATAGCAAAAGTATCAGTTTTTGTAAGGTGAATAACGTTTTTGAACACCTCTACAAGTATTCCCTGAACTGGTCCAAAAATAACACCTGTAAGAATTGCAGGAAAATCTGAAAAATCAACTTTCATATAGCTAACACCCGGTACAATTGGTACTTCGGGAAAAGCCATATAAATTACTGTTGCAAGTGCTGCCATAAGTCCTACAATTGTTAAATTAAAAACTTTCTTATTTTTTTTGTTTGACATAAAAATCTCCCTTTCCCCAATATGATTAGCTGTCAAACAGAAAAAGCCCTACTATTAGCAGGGCAATGTAACAAAATTGTTGCATCTTCTTTCATCCGGACTATACCGTCGGTTTAGGAATTTCACCTAATCTGCATTTGCTCGTGGACTTTACCACCGGTGGAGAATTTCACTCCGCCCTGAAGACAACTATATCATTGATATCATTGATTAAATTATATCACTGTTGTTTTGTTTGTCAATACTGAAGTTTTTGTAATTAAGAAATAAAATTGCGACTATCATAATTATAGGAAATAATGCACCAAATCCAAGACCGGATTTTAAGGCATCGCCTTCGTTGCTTTCAAGTGAAAGTTTTAACGACATAAAACTAATAAACCAAGGTCCAAGTGTGCAACCAGAGTCTCCTGAGAGCGCAAGTACACTATACATAGCTCCACCAGCTTTTGGAAATAACCTTGCTGCAAGACTTAAAGTTGCAGGCCACATAATACTTACACTTAAACCAGTTAAAGCGCACATAATTAAAGAACTAACAGGATTTTCAATTATAGATGTTAATATGTAGCACGTAGCACAAAAAATAGCTGAACCACAAAGTGCAGTTTTAAGATTGATTTTTTCACCGATGAAACCAAATATCATTCTACCGGCACCCATAAAAATTGCAAAAAGACATGGTCCCAACAAGTCACCAGTCATTTTTGATACTTTTAACCCTGCTTCGGCAAAATATGAAGACCATTGTGACATTGCAATTTCTGATGCTCCAGAGCATATCATAACTAGAACACATAATATGAATTGCTTTGAAAAAAGCATTTTCAAAAAAGGTGTTTTTTCTTCTTTTGTAAGGTTTGGAATAATTGGTACGCCAATAAAGTTAAATGTGTTAAAAAGAGGAATAATAGCCCAAATTGCCGGTGCTACATACCACAAATCATCACCAAGAATTTTAATCATAATAGTTGTTAAAGCTACAACTATTACTTGCCCCCAACAATAAAACGAATGAAGCAAACTCATTTCAGCTGTTTTCTTTTCACCAGGGATTGATTCAACTATTGGACTAATAATAACTTCAGTTAAGCCACTACCAATAGCTGAAAGTACAATTGCAATTACAATTCCAATATATGCAATTGATAAAATATTTGGTAAAATTGAAAGGCAAGAAAGACCAATAAAAGTTACTGCTTGAGACATAATGGCGAGTTTCTTATATCCAATTTTATCCACAAATTTAATTGACGATGCGTCAACAATAAGTTGAGTACCAAAGTTAATTGTAATTAAAAGTGAAAGTCTTGAAAGTGTAATATCAAACTTTTCACTGAAAATAACAAAAAGTAATGGTGCAATATTATTTATAATTCCTTGTACAATATAACCTATGTAACAAGCAATCTTTGTGCCAGTAAAAGTTCTGTTTCTCATTTTATACTCTTGTAATAATTATATCTAATTGACCTGAAACTGTAAAAGTACCATAGTTTGCAGGAATAAAAAGACTATCTCCTTTTTTTATTTCAATATTGTCAATTTTCCCATTACCATCAGTAACTAAAATTGACACAAAAGATTTATCATCGGCAACACCATCAAAATAATTGTTTACTGTGACTTTTTTTACATTGAATAAATCACATTTTGTAAGTAATTGAGTTGAGTAATCGTCATATACTTTGAGTTCACCTTCAGGGTTTGTTGAACGAGTTGGTGGTGTACAGTTTGTAACATCAATTGCTTTTTGCACGTGTAAATCACGAGGTTTGCCATCTGCGCCGAGTCTTCCATAATCGTAAACTCTATAAGTTGTGTTTGAATTTTGTTGAATTTCAGCAAGTAATATTCCTTTGCCAATGGCATGAAGTGTACCTGCTTCAATAAAGAATAAATCACCCTTTTTAACTTTAACTTTGTTCACTGTTTCAAGGAATGTATTATTAGCAATTCTATTTTTGAATTCTTCACTACTTATATCACGGTTAAATCCGTATATTAATTCAGCACCCTCATCACAGTCGAGAATATACCAACACTCTGTCTTACCATATTCGTTCTCAACCCGCATTGCGTATTCATTATTAGGATGTACTTGAACTGATAAATCATCTTTCGCGTCAATAAGTTTTATAAGAATAGGGAAGTACTCAAACTTCTTTCCGTTTTCACCTAAAAAGTCGGGATTTAATTTAGCAACTTCAGTTAAAGTTTTACCTGCAAACTCACCATTTTCGATTGTGTTTTCACCGTCTTTATGACAAGAAAGCATCCAACCCTCAGCAAGTTTTTCAAGATTTGATTCAAATCCATATTCGTCACGAAGTTTTGTACCACCCCAAAGATAATCTTTGAAGACAGGATTTAATTTAAGAATATACATATAAACACTCCTTAAATAATTTCAAATTATTCTAACATACCACATCAATATTTTCAATATGTCGTTGTAAAATCTGACAATTATGATATAATGTTTATATAATTTGTAATGGGGGTTAATATAATGAAAGATAACATAATATTTTATTTTTCAGACCAACAAAGATATGATACTGTAACTCCCGAAATTATGCCTAATCTTATGACTCTTGCTGATGATGGTACATTTTTTGAAAACTGTTATACTTGTCAGCCGGTTTGTGGTCCTGCAAGAGCAAGTTTGCAAACAGGCGTTTATCCAACGGAATGTGGTTGTCATATAAACGGAATACCACTTCGTGACAAAACAAAATCTCTTGCAGACTATTTCAACGAAAATGGTTATGATACTGCATACATAGGCAAACTACATCTTTCATCAGGTAAAAATGGTGGCGAAAATATTAAATGCGAAAAAACTGCAATTCCTGAAAATCGTCTTTGGGGTTATAAATATTTTCGTGGTGCAGATGTGCTTGAATTTACTTCTCACGGATATGATGGTTATGTATTTGATGAAAAAGGTAATAAAATAGATTTTAATGGTTATCGTGCCGACCGAATAAATGATTTTGCTATTGAATATATTGAAAAACATAATAACGATAAACCATTTTTCTTGTTTGTTTCTCAACTTGAGCCTCATCATCAAAACGACCATAAAAGATTTGAAGGCCCAAAAGAAAAGGTCGAGAAATATAAGAATTACCCAATACCTGGAGATTTATCACATCTTAAAGGTAATTATGATGAACAATATCCTGATTACCTTGCAGCTATAGAAAGTCTTGACGATAATCTTGGCAGACTCGTTGATACTTTGAAGAAAAAGGGTATTTACGATAATACAACAATAATTTATACATCTGACCATGGTTGCCATTTCAAAACAAGAAATTCAGAGTATAAGCGTAGTTGTCATGATTCATCAATTCATATTCCTCTTGTTATAAAAGGCAATGGATTTGAAAAAGGTAAAATCGAGAATAAAATAGTAAGTTTAATTGATTTACCACCAACAATGCTTTATTCAGGTTTAATATATCCGCCTGAATATTATCAAGGTGAAGCGTTGCAAGAAAAAGGTGATTATGGATTCACATTTCTTCAAATTAGTGAAAGTCAGTGTGGTAGAGCAATAAGAACGAAAGACTATACATATTCAGTTTCTTGTGCAAAATTGTTCTCTTCACATTCAAACATATATTTTGAAGATTATCTATATGATAACTCAAAAGACAAAGCACAGAAATATAATTTGATTAAATCAAAAGAGTATGTTAAAGTCAAAAAAGGGTTGAAAACACTCTTATTAAATCAAATTGAAAAAATAGAAGGGAAAAGACCAATAATCTTACCAAGAATATTCACAAAACGCAAATAATTGCAAAAGTTATTGTCGAATTATTCAAAATATGTATAAAATTAACCCTGTATTTAACTAAAATGCAGTTTTTTTATTATCCACTTGCAAAAATGCAATAAATACTATATAATATATCGAAAAAATAATTTGGAGGTTATCCTATGCTTTATAAAGAAATGAGCAGAGATGAGCTTGTATCTCTAAAAAATGAACTTGAAAAGAAATATGAAGAAGTTAAATCACTTGGACTTTCCCTTGATATGTCTCGTGGCAAGCCAAGTGCAAATCAGTTAGATTTAACAATGGATATGCTCAACTGTATGTCAACTGTTGAAGATTGTAAGGCGGAAAACGGTTTTGATTGTAGAAACTACGGTGTACTCGAGGGTATGCCTGAATGTAAAAAGATTTTCGCTGATATTCTTGATGTTGATACTAAAAATATTATTATCGGTGGTACATCTAGTCTTAATCTTATGTATGATTATCTTAATCAATGTATGTTCTTGGGAGTTGCAGGGTGTGAACCTTGGAGCAAACAAGGCAAGGTTAAATTTATTTGTAACACACCAGGTTATGATAGACACTTCACAATTACTGAATTTTTTGGTATTGAAATGATTTCAGTTGAGATGGATGAATTTGGACCTGACGTTGAAAAAATCAAGGAACTTGTTAAAGACCCTATGGTTAAGGGCATGTTTTGCGTACCAAAATATTCAAATCCTAATGGTGTAACATACAGTGATGAGAGAGTTAAAGCACTTGCATCTCTTAAACCAGCGGCTAAAGACTTTAGAGTCATTTGGGACAATGCTTACATTATTCACGAATTAACTGATACACCTGATATTCTTATGAACATTTTTGAGGCATGTAAAGAATTTGGCACTGAAGACAACTTTGTTGAGTTTACGTCTACATCAAAGATTTCATTCCCAGGTGCGGGTGTTTCAGCTATTGCTGCATCTGATAGCAATATTGCTGAGATTAAGAAAAGACTTAATTTCCAAACAATCAGCTACGATAAACTTAATCAGCTTCGTCATGTTAAGTTCTTTAAGAATGCTGATGGTGTTAAAGCACATATGAACAAACATGCGAGCATTATGGCACCAAAATTTAATCTTGTACTTGATATGCTTGAAAAAGAAATTGCACCTATAGGTATTGGTGAATGGGTAAAAGTTAAGGGTGGTTATTTTATTAGTTATAACACGGTTAGTAGTAGTGCAAAGAGAATTGGCGAACTTTGTAAAAATGCTGGTCTTGTGCTTACAACTGTTGGCGCAACATATCCTTATGGTATTGACCCTGAAGATAAGAATATTAGAATAGCTCCTTCATTCCCAACGGTGGATGACTTAAGAAAAGCAATGGAAGTGTTCTGCCTTTGTGCAAAACTTGCTGCTGTTGAAGCTTTAATATAAGAGGTGTTTATTTGTGCTGAAAATTACGGAAAATAAGAATAAAATTGTTTCTGCCGTAATTGTTTCGGCGGGCAACTCAACAAGAATGGGCGGGGTTAATAAACAGTTTCTTGAGATTAATGGTGTGCCTGTAATTGTTAATACTATTACTGCTTTTCAAAGGTCTCACATAGTTGATGAAATAATTATTGTTACTCGTGAAAGTGATATTGAAGAAATATCAAAACTTGTTGAGAAATACGAATTATCAAAGGTTTCTAATATTGTTGTTGGCGGTGAAACAAGACAATTAAGTGTCTATGAAGGTGTTATAAGCACTTCGAATATTGCTGACATAGTTGTTATTCATGATGGCGCAAGACCGTTAGTTTCAGATAAAGTTATTACCGAAACTACATTGGCTGCAGCTGAATTTGGTGCTGCCGCAACAGGTGTTAAGGTAAAAGACACGGTTAAGGTTATTGATGATAATGATAACATTGTTGATACGCCTAATAGAGCATATATGCGTTTTATTCAAACACCGCAAGTATTTGATAAAAAACTTTATCTTGATGCAGTAAACCAAGTTGAAGACAGTAAAAACTTTACTGATGATTGTATGCTTTTAGAAGCGTATGGTAAAATCGTTAAATTTATTGATGGTGATTATGAAAATATAAAAATTACTACACCTGAGGATATCGAATTAGCTGAAAACTACCTTAAACGAAAGGGGAATAACAATGCTTAGAATTGGTCATGGTTATGATGTGCACAAACTCGTTGAGGGTAGAAAACTAATCCTTGGTGGAGTTGAAATTGAAAACAATGGTGTTGGGCTTCTTGGTCATTCTGATGCGGATGTTTTACTTCATGCAATTTCTGATTCATTGCTTGGTGCATGTGCGTTAGGTGATATAGGAAAGCATTTTCCTGACACTGATGCAAATTTTAAAGATGCAGATAGTCTTGAACTTTTAAAAAAAGTTGTCGAACTTATAAAACTCAAAGGGTTTTCAGTGAATAACATTGATGCAACAGTTATTGCGCAAACCCCAAAACTTGCTCCTTTTATTGATAAGATGAGAGAGAATATTGCAATAGCATTAGGTATTAACGTAGAATTTGTGAGTGTTAAAGCAACAACTGAAGAAAAATTAGGGTTTACAGGTGCTAAAGAAGGTATTTCAGCACACTGCGTTTGTTTAATTGAATCTAAAAATTAAATCGTATAAAAATACTTGCTATCATTTTGCTAGCAGGTATTTTTTTGTCAAAAGAATTTAAATTTCATAGTATATATCGGGTGATGTTTACAATGAATAAAGCAGTTGTAAAGTTTTCCTCCGTAACTTATGCTATGAAAGCAAAAATTGTTGTAGAGAATAACGGAGGTAAAGCGATAATAAGAAAAAATACAAAAATGACAAGTAGTGATGGTTGCGGATATAGTCTTGTTGTTAGCGGAAATATAAGTAGATGGATAAATTTATTTGATTTGAATAAAATCAAATATGTCAGCTATGAGTTGGTTTAATGATATATCTTGATAACAGTGCAACATCATTTCCTAAGCCACAATGTGTGTTGAATGCAGTGAATTACGCTTTTAACAAATACGGTGCTAATGCGGGTAGAAGTGCATATGAAATGGCAATTAATACTACTGAACAAATATATTTATGTCGTGAAAAAATTGCCAAATTTTTTGGAATAGAACAATCGGAAAATGTTGTGTTCACATATAACTGTACAACTGCATTGAATTTTGCTATTAAAGGCGTAACGTTTAATGGTGCACATTTTATAATTTCAGATTTAGAACACAATGCAGTTGTACGACCGATTGAAAAATTAAAGCAAATGGGTATTTGTGATTATAGTGTTGCAAAAATTTCTACTGATAATTATCAAACTGTTAAAAATTTTAATGCATTAATAAAAGAAAACACCGTAGCGATAATTTGTACGGGTGCATCAAATGTTTTTGGTATAATTCCTCCATATAGATTGCTATCTAATCTCGCTCATAAGAATAATCTTTTGTTTATAATGGATTGTGCGCAAATTGGTGGAGTAATTCCTATAAATATGAAAGATGATGGAATTGATATACTTTGTTGCGCAGGTCATAAGGGCCTTATGGGACCAACTGGGACTGGAATTATGGTTGTAAATAATGCCATCCAAATAAAGTCGTTAATTGAGGGCGGAACGGGTAGCAATTCTTCAAGCTTCATTCAACCAAATGACTTTCCTGACAAATTTGAAAGTGGAACTCCAAATGTGCAAGGAATTATTGGGCTTTCGCAAGCGATTAGTTTTGTCGAAGGTTATGGTGCGAGCAAAATATATGAACATGAAATCAGTCTTTTAAAGTATTTGCAAAAGCACATTCAAAATAATGATAATGTTTTGTTATATACTGACTTTTTTGATAACCAACAAAAATTTGCACCTATTTTATCTTTTAATATAAAAAACATGCATAGTGAAGATGTTGCAAGAAGGTTAAGTGAATATGGATTTGCTGTTAGAGCGGGACTTCATTGTGCACCGTTAGCACACAATAAAATGGGTACAGTAGAAACGGGAACAGTAAGAATTTCTCCGTCAATTTTCACTAAAAAAAGTGATATAGATTTTTTAATAAATTCTGTTATAAAAATTGCAAAATTGAATTAGTTGTGATACAATATATTGTGAATATGTATATCTGTGCGTAATTTTAGAATTGTTTACAGATATTTTTGCAATATATTGTATTTTTTTGAAAGCGTGGGATTTTTTTGTTTGCAGAATTTTTTGAAAATATTAAAAGAGCATTATTGTCTTTTAATGGAATTGTAGATTTGCTTGACGTATTTTTAGTTGCCCTTGTTATTTACGGTGTAGTACATCTTATACGTGGTACTCGTGCATTTCAACTTGCAAAAGGTGTGTTCATTCTTGCGTTAGTTTACTTTGTAGTAACTTTATTAGATATGCGTGCAAGTGAATTTATTTTGACATTTATCTTTAGCAATTTATTTATGATTCTTATAGTTATTTTTGCACCTGAAATTAGACATGCTCTTGAAACAATGGGAAGAGGTTCTAAAACAATTTCAAATGTTCTTAATTTGAAAAATAGAGATGAATCTGAGTTACAGGAAGCTATTAAAAACTCAATCAATAATGTTTGCCGCTCTTGTGCGGATATGAGTGATAAACAAATTGGCGCGCTTATTGTTTTCAAAAAAGATACTTTACTTGGTGAAATTGAAAATACTGGTACTGCAATTGATGCTAAAGTAACAACTGAACTTGTAAATAACATTTTCTTTCCTAAAGCTCCTATGCACGACGGAGCAATAATTATTAAAGATGGTAGGGTTGTTGCGGCAGGTTGCTTTTTACCATTAACTAGTGATAATCAGTTAAGTCGTGAACTGGGTACGCGTCATAGAGCAGCTGTTGGTATGAGTGAATTAAGCGATGCCATTATAGTAGTTGTTTCTGAGGAAACTGGTGCTATTTCAGTTGCTGAGCGTGGAAAACTTAAGCGTGACATCTCTGATGGTGATTTGCGTGAAATTCTTATGGAAAACTTTGCTAAGGAAGACATTAAAGAATCAAATAAATTCAAGAAAATTTTGAGAGGTAGTAAAAATGAAAAATAACGGTAAATCAAAAAAATCAAAGTTTTCTTTTTCTGAATTGGTTCGTGATAATAGATTTTTAACATTATTTTCTTTTGTTGTAGCATTTGGAATTTGGACTTGGATTGCAATTGAAAAGAGTCCACAAGTACAAGAAGTTATTACAAATGTACCTGTTCAAATAAACCTTGAAAATTCTATTCCTGCACAACTTGGGTTAGAGGTTTTCGGAGAAACACAATTTAATGTTGATGTTACTGTAAAGGGCAAAAAATACATAGTTTCATCTCTTACAAGTGATGATATTCAAGTTGTTGCAAATACAAATCGTGTAGATAGTGCAGGTTTGTGGTCTTTACAATTGAAAATAACACCAAAAGATGATTCTGATGACTTTTCGATTGTTTCAAGCTCAACAACATATGTAGAGGTTTATTTTGATATATATAAAGAACTTGAGGTTGGTTTAGAAAGCGTAATTGACACAAACTTAGACTCTTTTGTTCCAAAAGATTGTCTAGTTGGTGATGTGATACTTTCCAAAAATTCAGTTGTATTAACTGGTCCTGCAACCGAAATCAATAGAGTAACAGGTGTCTTAGCTACTGCTAAAATTGACGAGGTGCTTGAGAAAACATCTGTGTTTGATACTGAAATATTAATTAAAACAGTTGATGGAGTTAAACTTGAATATACAAAAATTATTGCTGGTGATAGTAATATTACAATGGCAATACCTGTATTGAAAGTTGTTACGCTTCCAACTGCGGTTGAGTTTAAAAATGCTCCGTCCTATTTTATAAATAATCCATTGAAATATTCAGTTTCTCCTGCAACTGTTCAGGTTGCAATTCCAGTTGATGCCATTGAAATTACTAAAGAGTTTATTGTAGATACTATTGATTTTGCTGACATTTCTAATAGTAATAACACTTTTTTTGTAAATGTGGATTCAATTGGTTCATATAAAGTCATGGATGAAAGCATCAAGCGTTTTAAAATAAGTGTCAACGCTTCTGACTTGAGCTCCAAAACACTTTCGGTTCCCGTTTCGGCTATTGATGTAAAAAATGATAGAACTGATTTTGACGTTAAACTTAATCAAACGAAAAATGTAAATGTTACTTTAGTTGGCCCAGCATCTGACATTGAAGCAATTACAGTTGATTCGTTAAGAATTGAAGTTGATACAACTGATAAAGTAATTTCTAACGATACAAAATCACTTCCAGGCAAGGTGATTTTACCTAATAATTCCAGCTGTTGGGCAGTTGGAAAATATGACATTAAAGTTGCGGTAAAACCGTTAACATAAAATTAAGAGGTGACAGATAATGAAAAAAATAGTTTTAATAATTGTTGGCGTTGTTATTATCTGTTTTTCCTTTTTGATTTCTAATTTTAATTTTTCGTCAGTAGACATTTTAATGCGTCCACCAAAACTTAGTGGTGAAAATAGTCTTTTACAGCAAACTTTTGAAGCAACTGTTGGTGGTAGTGAAAACATCGTAATGAAAACACCAGTAAGTGGTGAAAATAGGTCATCATATCTTATTCAAGACCTTGATAATGATTCAGTTTCAGAAGCGCTTGTGCTTTATTCTAACCCCGCTAAAGATGCATTGGTCTATGTAAGTATATTTAAATTTATAGATGAAAATTGGTCGCTTGTATCAAAAATTGAAGGTATAAGTGAAGAAGTTTATTCTATAGATTTTGCCGACCTTAATGGTGACAATATTTACGAAATTTTAATAAGTTGGTCATCTATAATATCAAATAATTCACTATCAACAGCTGATTTAGGCGGTAATGGAGATAAAGTATTGTCAATATACAGCTATGGTGAAGAATCAACCAACCTTGTGAAGAACGAAACTTATACTAATCTCCTTATTGAAGATATAAATAACGATTATAATGATGAGCTGTTTATTATTAATATAAGCTTGTCAAATCAAGAAAAAATAACATCAGGTAGATTTGTTAGTTTTAATGATGATTATTCAATTGACCATGATTTAAAATTTAACATTACTGGTATGCTTGATGTTCAAAACATAGCTTGCGATACTTATTCGTTAAACGGTGAAAATCATACACGAGTTTATGTTGATGGTTTAATAAGTGAGAACGGTATAATTACTGAAATTGTTGATATTAAGCATAATGATTTTGAAGTCACTTTGCCACTTTATGAAAGTAATATCTCAGGACAATCAGAAACCCTTCGTGACGTAAGAATTTATTCCCAAGATTTTGATAATGATGGTATTGTTGAGGTGCCTACTATTGAAAAATTACCTGGTGGTATGAAAATTTCCTCAACGTCAAATAAGAAAAGTGATTTGAATTTAACTGTGTGGTCTGAGATGAATGGTGGATTACTTGAAGAAGAAATAAAGTGCCTTTGGAATGGTACGCATGGTTATATGTTTGAATATCCTCAAGAATGGATTGGAATGTATACTTCAATTTACGATGAGAGTAGTGCAACAATTTCGTTTTATTCGTTAGATGAACATGAAAAACCAACAAACATACTATTTTCAATTAAAACAATCTTTGAACCTGAGTGGAAAGAAAATAGCAATGAGTATGTAAAAATTGATGAGAATGGTGTTTATATTTACGGCTATTCAATTATAGATAAAAAAAATAATGCATTATATGTTAATGTCATTGAAAATAATTTTGCTTTAATAAATTAGAGGTAATATTATGAAGTGTGTTTTAATTGCAGAAGACGAAGCTTCTATTAGAGATTTTGTCGTAATTAATCTCAAAAGAAGTGGATATGAAGTTATTGAAGCTTCTAATGGTGAAGAAGCTCTTGAGAAATTTAATAAATATAGTGAGCAAATTGATGTTGCAATTCTTGATATTATGATGCCAATAATTGATGGACTTGAAGTATGCAAATACATACGTGAAAGAAGTAAGCGTGTTGGAATAATTATGCTTACCGCTCGTACACAAGAAATGGATAAAGTAACAGGACTTATGGTTGGCGCTGACGACTATGTTACAAAGCCATTTTCACCATCAGAGTTAATGGCAAGAATTGATGCTATTTATAGAAGGGTTTCAATTACGGTTGATACTCCTGCTGATAAGAGCCCTAATAGTGTGATTTCGCTTAATGAATTTGTTCTTGATTTAAGATGTCATACATTAACAAAGAACGGTGAAACAATTGAATTAACTCAAGTTGAGTTTCAAATTGTTGAGTTGTTTTTTGCTAATCCGAACGTTGCTTTAAGTCGTAATGAAATCTTGAAGTTTGTTTGGGGTGATTCATATTATGGTGAAGACAAAGTTGTTGACGTAAATATTCATAGATTAAGAAATAAAATTGAAGATGAACCATCACAACCTAAACATTTAACAACAGTGTGGGGTATGGGTTATAGATGGATAATCTAAAGATAGCAAGGCGGTGATTATTTGATAAAAAACAGTATTGTTAAGCGTTGGGCGTTTTCAGTTCTCGCTAGTATTATCATATTAATTATTGCTATTGGTGTCACCATTGGTTTTATTTTTAAAGAGCAATATTATAATTCAGTTGAGATGACACTTAATTCCCGTGCATCTACAATGGTGTTATCAAACTTTAATTCCGTATCTGCTATCAACGATGAAAATTTTATAAAGCTTGCTCGAAATTTTGTTGATAATTTTTCTGATAAAAACCTCATGGAAGTTTGGGTATTAGATAAAAACGGTCGTGTTGTTGTTTCATCAACTGGATTTTCAGTTAAGGGTGAAGTTTATCCGGACTATGATTATGCAAAAGCAAGTGAAAATGGAAAAGGTCAATGGATAGGTCGTATGCAAAACGGTGAAAAGGTTATGGCTATGACATATGTTTTGCCGAAAAATGACAATGGGGTTAATGGGGCAGTGCGCTATATAATTTCACTTGAAGAAATTGACGGTCAATTGATAAATATTTGGATTTTAATTGGAGTACTTTTAATAATTATTATCTCATTTGTTATTTCATCTGGTGCATTCTTCATAAATTCGATTATTAATCCTGTTCGAAAAATCAATGAAACTGCATCTAAAATTGCTAAAGGTGATTTTAATGTTTCAATTGAAAAACATAAATATGATGATGAGATTGGTCAACTATGTGAAACAATAAATAATATGGCGCATGAAATTGGTGAAACTGAGCGAATGAAAAATGAATTCATATCAACAGTTTCACATGAGCTTCGTACACCTCTTACTGCAATTAAAGGATGGGGTGAAACCATTCGTTATGCTAAAGATGATGACAATGAATTAATTGAAAAGGGTATTAATGTTATAGTTAATGAGTCGGAAAGATTAACTGACTTAGTTGAGGAATTACTCGACTTCTCACGTATGGAAAGCGGTAAAATGTCTCTTAAAGTTTCTAAAATTGACATTGTTAAAGAACTTAATGATGTACTTGAGGTATTTAAAGAACGTTCAGAGCGAGAAAATATAGACTTAATAATTGATATACCATATAACAACCTTACAATGACTGGTGACGGTAACCGCTTAAAACAAGTATTTGTTAATGTTATTGATAATAGCTTTAAATATAACAAAAAAGGCGGATTCGTAAAGGTTGTTGTTAAATGTTCTAATACACAAATCAAAGTAATTATTTCAGATAATGGATGCGGCATTTCAAAAAATGATTTGCCAAGAGTTTGTGAAAAATTTTATAAAGCAAATAACAGTGCAAGGGGTAGTGGTATAGGTCTTGCAGTTGCTGATGAAATTATAAAAATGCACGATGCTGAAATGTTGATTGAAAGTAAAATTGGTAGTGGTACAACAACTACAATAGTTTTACCGCGTAAGAAATAAGTAAGGAGTAAGTAGTTTGAACAATTCCATGCATAAAACATCTATAGGTGGACAAGCATTAATCGAAGGCATTATGATGCGTGGTCCTAAAGGCAACGCTATGTCAGTTCGTTTACCTGATGGAACAATAGAAACTGAGCTTGAAGAATATGTCCCACTTAAAAATAAATATAAGATTTTAGGCGTACCAATTATTAGAGGCGTTGCAGGATTTATAGAATCTATGGTAACTGGTTATAAATATCTTATGAAATCCGCTGATAAAACAATGACTGAAGAAGAAAAAGAGGAAGAAATGTCAAAGGTTGACCGCTGGCTTAACGACCACATGGGCGAAAAGATGATGGCGGTAGTTGGTGTTATTTCTTCCATTCTTGGTGTTGCATTGTCATTTGTTATGTTTATGTATTTGCCAACGCTTGGTGTAGATTTATTTGACGACTATGTGTTAAGAGGTATTGATATTCAAAAATTTCATCCATTACTTGAAGGCGTTTTAAGAATGGTAATTTTTGTTCTCTATATGTATTTAGTTTCAAGAATGTCAATGATTAAACGAGTGTTTATGTATCATGGTGCTGAGCATAAAACAATCTTTTGTTATGAGAACGGTCTTGAATTGACTGTTGAAAATGTGCGCAAGATGTCACGTTTTCATCCTCGTTGTGGAACAAGTTTTATGTTTGTAATGATTATAATAAGTGTACTAGTATCATCTGCACTTGTGCTTATTTTCCCTAATCTTGCTGAAATTAATAGAGTTATTTGGATTGCAGTTAAAATTGCAATTTTACCACTTATAATGGGGCTTGGTTACGAGTTTATTAAATATGCAGGCAAGCATGAAAATGTGGTTGTAAAAGTGTTGTCATTACCAGGTTTGTTAATGCAAAGAATTACAACTGTTGAGCCAACTGATGATATTATAGAAGTTGCAATTGAATCAATCAAAGCCGTTATTACTGACAATCCTGAGGATGATAAAATAAAATGACAGTTAAAGAGTTGTTTCAATATTGCTCAAACCAATTAAGTTTCAGTGATTCTCCTGATTTTGAAGCAATATGCATTTTTGAGGAGTTGCTCAATATTTCAAAATCTAAAATTTATTTCAATGATATTATAGTTAACGATGCTCAAATTAAAATTGTTAAGGATGTTATTAATCGTCGTAACAATGGTGAGCCGTTGCAATACATTCTTGGTAAATGGGATTTTTATGACTTAACATTTAATGTGGGCGAAGGTGTGTTAATTCCACGCCCAGAGACTGAAATGCTTGTTGATTTTGCTCTTGATAAGATTAAGAATGTTGAATCACCAGTTATTTATGATTTGTGTGCAGGCAGTGGATGCATAGGTCTTACGATTGCACATCATAGAAAAGATGCAAAAATATATCTTCTTGAAAAAGAGGATGGTGCAAAAAAATATCTTGAATCTAATAAACAAAAATACAATCTTGAAAATGCATACATAATTCAAGGCGACTTGTTTAATGTTGATTTTAGTAAAATTCCTTGTGCTGATGTTATTCTTTCAAATCCACCATATATTCCAAAAAATGAAATTTTAAGTTTGCAAAAAGAAGTTCATTTTGAACCGATAACTGCTCTTGATGGTGGTGTCGACGGACTTGATTTTTATCGTTGTTTATCTAAAAAATGGATTGAAAAGGTTAAAAAGAATGGCTATATGGCGTTAGAATGTGGAGAAGAACAAAGTGATGAAATAATCCAGTTGTTTAATGGTAGATATTTAGAAAAACGAGTAATTTATGATTTTAATAATATTGACAGAATTGTAATATTTAGAATATAATATTATTTTAGTAATGAATGGTGATTATTATGATTTTAGATTTATTTTCAGGTAATATAGATACACTTGATTTAATTATAAAACTCTTTTCTAGACTCTTTGTAGTTTTTTGTACAATGCCTATACATGAATATGCCCACGCATTGATTGCAACAAAGTTAGGTGACCAGACACCTCGTCTTACAGGTCGATTAACAATTAATCCTATGGCACATATTTCACCATTAGGTGCTATTATGATTTTCTTGTGCGGCTTTGGTTATGCAAAACCAGTTAATGTTAATCCTCGTAACTTCAAAGATGCAAAGAAAGGTATGGCTTTAACTGCAATTGCAGGTCCAGTATCAAACCTATTAATGGGTTTTGTATTTATTCTTATAGCAACAGTTTATTCAAATTTGTTGGTTAATGCAAATACTCTATCAATAGCAATATATTATTTCTTTTTCTTTGCTGGCGCAATAAATGTTAATCTTGCAGTTTTTAATTTGTTGCCAATTCCACCGCTTGATGGTTCAAGAATTTTGCAACTACTTATTCCTGCTAAATATTATTACAAATTTATGCAATATGAGAGTTATGTGGTGATTATTGTATTCGTGTTAATTGCTACAGGAATACTTTCAGGACCACTCTCAAAAATTTCATTTTTTATTATTGAATTATTTATAAAAATTGCTAGTCTTCCATTTTGATTAGCTTGAAGGATAGTTTATGGAAAAGATTTCGTATAAGTTAGATGTTTTTGAAGGTCCAATGGACTTGCTTTTGCATTTAATCACAAAACATAAACTGAATATTTATGATATTCCTATTGTAATGTTGGTTGAGCAATACATTGACTACGTTCGTCAAATGCAAGAGGAAGATATGTATGTTGCTGCCGAATTTCTTGAAATGGCGGCTCGCTTGGTATATTTAAAATCAGTTTCCTTATTGCCAGTATATACTGAAGCAGAAGAGTTAAAGCAAGAGTTGCAAGGCGAACTGATTGAATACCGCGATATGAAACTTCTTGCAACCAAACTTTCTGAAAATACTGAAGGTTTTGGAACTTTTATTAGAGAACCTGAAAAAATTGACCCTGACCAAACATATAAACGACTTCATGACCCTGAAGAGCTTTTTAGCGCATATGTATCAGCAGCCGGTAGAAAACTTCGTCATTTACCTCCACCAATTGAAGCTTTTCGTGAAATTGTGGTTAAAAAGGTAGTTTCTGTTGGCTCAAAGATTTCAAATATATTTAAGAAATTAACTAAGAAAGGTCAGAAAACAAGATTTAATACATTGTTTGATGACGCTGAGTCACGCTCAGATATTGTTGCAACTTTTTTAGCGGTACTTGAACTGACTAAATCAAAAAAAGTTAAAGTTATCGGCGATGGTGAAGAGACACAAGTTGAACTTATTGATACTAATTATTCAGAAGTTAGTGAGGAATGGAATTAATGAAAGCAAGCAAACTACAAGCGGCAGTTGAAGCAATCTTGTTTGCATCAGGTGAGCCAATTGAACTTGAAAGAATAGCAGAAGCATTAGAAATTGAATCTGAATTATGTGAACAAATCATATATAATCTTTCAGCAAAACTTGATGAACGTAACAGCGGTATAACTGTTCTTAAATTAGGTGATAAGTATCAGTTATCATCAAGAACGGAGTACGCTGAAGTTATTCGTGATGTGTTGGAACTTCGCAAGAATACTCCATTATCACAAGCAGCTTTTGAAGTTCTTGCAGTTATTGCATATAATCAACCAGTTACAAAATCGTTTGTTGAGCAAGTTCGTGGTGTTGACTGCAGTGGCGTTATTTCTACACTTTGTCAAAAAAAACTTATTGAAGAAAAAGGTCGTCTTGACTTGCCTGGAAGACCATTAATTTATGGTACTACTCCTGATTTTCTTCGTTGTTTCTCAATTTCATCACTTGATGAATTACCTGAAATTCCAAAGTCTAAAGAAATAAATGAGAATGAACAAGATATAGAAATAGCTGAAGATGTAAATAATAGTGAAGAATAATGCATAGATAATATTTTTTCATGAGGAGGTGTTTTTTTGACAGTTTTATACATATTTCTTGGTATAGTGGCGTTTATTGCGCTTATACTTAGTATTCAAATAACTGTAAATGGTGAATTTTTTGATGAATTTAGATTAAGTGTTAAATGGTTGTTTTTTAATGTAAACGTTTTACCTATTAAAAAGAAAGATAAACTAAAAAAAGAAAAAGCACCTAAAGAAAAAAAAGAAGTCGTTAAAGATGAGATACCAGCTGATGAAACTCATGGTGAAAAGAAAGAAAATGTTTTTGTCAAGTTTTATAATAACCAGGGATTTGATGGTGTAATTCAGTTAATTAACAATGTAGGTAAATCACTTAATAAATTAATGCACTCATTAAAAAAACATATAGTTTTGCGTGAATTATACTTATGGATGACAGTTACCGGTGGGTGTGATGCCGCTGAAACTGCACTTGAATATGGTCGTATATGTCAAAAGGTTTTTCCAGCTTTATCATTCATATGCACAAATCTAACTGTAAAGAAATATGATGTTGAAATTAAACCAGATTTTTTAGGTCAAAAAAATAAAGCACAGTTTGTATTCTCAGTTTCGGTTAGACCTATATTTATCATTAACGCACTTATCGCGCTTGTGTTTAGACTAATAATTAAAGTTGTTCTCAAATTCCTTATGGGAATTAAAGATAAATCAAAAAATAATGAAAATATAAATGAAGGTGGTGCTTTATGATGAAAGAAAAATC
>JAZKXL010000057.1:0-18236 GCA_045611635.1 Candidatus Fimenecus sp.
CCTTCAGATGATTGGGATGATTACCAAATGGGCAAAGTATCATATGCCAAAAGATATAATAGGCAAAAAGCCCATACTGATTTTTATATAAAAGCTGTAGGCGTTACTTATGGGAACAGGCAAAATGTTATTAAAACATTACATGTTGGAGACACTCTTTATTTTGTTCCAGAAGAAAATAATGCTTATGATAAAAATGCCATTTTAATTGTTACCGAATCTGGAAAAGATATCGGATATGTTAGCAAAGATTATAATAAAGATATACTTCAAAATATTAAAGACGGAGTAGTTTATAAACTTACTGTTTCTAACATAACAGGTACTATCAGTACTAACTTTGGCGTAAATATTAAAGTTTCTATTTTGAACCAATCGTTTGGCACTACAACAGAGACATCTAAAGTAACTCAAAGTGAAAAAATAACAATAGAAAGTGAAGAAGATTGTATCCAATCGCCTCAAGAAAGTGTTTCTAACACAACATCAAAACTCCCAAAACGTAAAATTTTTACAGGTGTTTTTGTCACTGGTGTTTTAGTGCTAATTTGTTTAGCCTTGTTTATAAATGTTGTTTTTCCGAAAATCAAGTTTAAAGATATTGTAGCAGTTTCTACAGGTGCTTTTCATATTGTAGGATTAAAATCTGATGGAACTGTTGTTGCTATGGGTGACAACTATAATGGTCAATGCAATGTTAAAGGTTGGTCAAACATATCAGAAATTTATGCTACAGATAGTGGTACAATTGGGTTGAAGAGTAATGGAACTGTTGTTGTTTCAGGTGGTTACGGAAAATTCAGTGAAGTTTATAACTGGACAGGCATTACAAAATTTGTTGCTGATGATTATCACATTTTTGGATTAAAAATTGATGGAACTGTTGTTATGGCGGGCACTAATCGCAACAATCAATATAACGTTGAAAATTGGACCAATATAGCAGATGTTTTTTTGGGGAATAATTGTGTTTTGGGATTGAAGAATGACGGTACTGTTGTTGCTACTGGTGATAATGATTATGGCCAATGTGATGTAAGCAATTGGACTAATATTGTTGCAATTTCTGCAAGCGATAATCATGCTGTTGGCTTGAAATGGGATGGTACAGTTGTTGCTGTGGGCGATAATGTATATGGTCAATGTAATGTTGAGACTTGGTCAGATATAATTGAAATTTTCACAGGTAACGGATATACAATCGGTTTAAAAGCAGATGGTACTGTTAGTGCTGTGGGTAATAACGATTGTGGTCAATGCGATGTAAGTGGTTGGACTAACGTTGTTGAAATTTCTGCAAGCGATAATCATGTTGTTGGCTTGAAATCGGATGGTACAGTTGTTGCTGTGGGCGATAATGTATATGGTCAATGTAATGTAAGTAATTGGAGTGATATAATAGCTATTGATGCATATTCTGATAAAACTATTGGTGTTAAATCCGATGGCAGTGTAATTATCATTGATAACAATTGGTAATTTGGTGTTTGGTTATATTCAAATAATAAAATTAACGGGGCAGATATTATTCCGCTCCGTTTTGCTATTTATTATACCTATTTACCACACTATGTATTGCAACACAAAACTTATTGATTGGTGTCAATGTTGTCAGTGATGGGGTGCGGGTGTCCAGTGTATACCTCTGCGAAGCAGAAGCACTGACCGAGGCGGGAGCCGAGTCCTCCCTCACCTATCCTCATAGTCCTACGAATTTCTTTTGGAATAACAACCCTTCCCAAATCATCAATTCTTCTCACAATCCCAGTTGCTTTCATATATCATTCTCTTTGTTTAAATACAACATTTTCAATGCGATTTTATGGTTTGTGTTTTAAGGGAATTTATACTGTGTGAATTTACTTTTGAAATTAAATATGTTATAATAAAAAAGTATTAAAACTCGGAGGATAGAATATGATAAGTGTAAAAGAACTTCAAAATTTATACGACTTAAACCCTGCTTTTTCTACTAATTTTGAAGTTTGTGAAATTCCACTATTTCATGGCACCAGAAGATTGGCATTGTCGGCATCGAATAACGAACGAGAGTCTTTTTATTCGGCATGCAAAACAGTGATGAATTTTGCTAAAAACTATGCTTATAATAACACCTTAGATGAAGATAAAATTAATATTTATAGAAAAGAAAAAAACCCTTATTTTTTAGATACAGCAGTATATTTATACAATACAAACAAGTATAATTATGGAAACTTTTATATTACATCCTCTTATACGTGTGCACTTTCTTTTTCTTGTTATGCTGGAGGGGAGTTGGGCGAATATGCATATTCGCAGTATAGGGGCTTTTGCGATTTTGATATTGAACTAGATACAACTATAAAAAACGCTGGAGAAATTATTAAAAAAGAATATGAAAAGTATTGCAAAAGCGAGAAAGTTATATTGATTTACAAAAACATAAAATTCACAGACCTTATAACTGAAGGTGGTACGCCGTTTATTGCATCAAATAAAGACTCCGAATATATAAAATATAAAATTAATAGTCTTTACAAAAACCCTCATGCAAACAACAATTTTAGTCTTTTGAATTTAGAAAACTATACGGCGCTTGCATTGCCAGAAAAGGATTTTAGAACAGGTTTTTCTTTGTTTACAAACATTAAGGATATTGATAAAGCAATTAAAGACCACAATTTTGACAGTAATCCTAAATGGTGTTTTTAAAAATGATATAATATCGGAGGTTAATATGAAACAAACATTTAAATCATTTATGCTCGCAAATGGAGTAGATGCAAAAAGCATATCAAGTTATTTTTCGTACGTAAAAAACTCTTACGAAAAATTCATGAAAAAAGATTTAAAAAAGTATGCAACGGTTTATGACCGTTTGTTTGAGTTAAGCAAGCGTTCAAGGATTAGATACTGCGAATATGTGATATCGTTGTTAAACGCCGAGATTCAGCACCCTTGCTCAACTTATTCTAAAAAAACATTGTCTAACTATAAATCAGGCATGACTATGCTAAAAAGGTTTATTGACTCAGGCATGTATCCAATTAATGGTAAAAAACAATTTAACAAAACATTTTCTATTTCGTACTCACCTAACGAATTACTTGATAATTTTATTTGGCGACTTGAAACACAAGATAGAATTTACAAATCAAAAAATTGTTTTCCTTGCCGAGTGTTTAGCAAGATATATACTAAGCACCATGCTGATTATCGTAAATACTACGATATGATGAAACTTTGTTTAGATAAAACAAAGTTTCTAGTAAATGAAAACAAAGACTATGTAACTTTACAGCAGGTTGAAAAATTAGACATTGTAGGTGGTATTAAGATTTGTGTTAACAACAAAAATTATGATATATTCACCGAAGTAATTAAGAAAAAGTGTTTCAAGGGTTGTGTTGTAACTTCAGCAAAAATATTGGAGGAATTATCACTTGACCATGATGAACCTCTTGAAAGTATTGTTAATAGAGAAATTATTAAGTTGCCAGAGCTCAAGCGTTTAAGTGATGCTTTTTGGACTCACTATAAAAATACAGGGCTAGAGGGTTCTTCACTTACAACAAGTTTTTGCAATAATGAATATGCAAAATTGTCGATTAATGAAGCTCAATTGCTTGATGAGATAATTGAGATATATAAATACGTAACGTTTACAATTATGGAAAAAAGATACAATAGCGCTTTGGGAAATAGTATTGTATCCACGCCCCCGTTCGGTTCTAACATAGGATGAAACGATATAAAGAAAAATTCAAAGTTATAATTAAAAAGCGGAGTGAATTTTCACTCCGCTGTTTTGTTTACTGTATTACACAACAATTGCAACCTTGCTTCCGCCGGTTTTTTCTTTTTTTACAACAATTTGTTTATCAATTCTTTCTTTAAGCTCAGCCACGTGTGAGATAATGCCAACAAGGCGATTTCCCTCTGAAAGTGCAGACAATGCCTTTATTGCTTGCTGTAAAGATTCATCATCAAGTGAACCAAAGCCCTCATCAACAAACATTGTATCAAGTTTAATGCCACCAGCGTTATATTGAATTTCATCTGAAAGACCGAGAGCAAGTGAAAGTGACGCCTTGAAGCTTTCACCACCCGATAAGGTCTTGACATTTCGAATAGAGCCGTTGTAATAGTCTTTAACATCAAGTTCAAGACCACTTTGACTGCGATTGTTTGATGCTTCCCTGCGACGCATAAGCTCATATTGACCGCCCGACATAATCATAAGTCTTGTGTTTGCGCGGTCGATAATTCTATCAAAGAAAGTTGCTTGAATATATGTTTCAAGCATAATTTTCTCTTTGCCTGATATGTTGCCGTTTGCAGTGTTTGAAAGCGCCTTTACCCATGTCCATTTTTCTTCAACAGTTGTAAGATGGGTTGATTTTTGACTAATATTTTCTTTTGCGCGGCTATTAGTATAAATACGGGTTGATATTGTTTCGGATTTTTCATTTAGCTGATTTTTCTTATCAATTAGAGATGATTTTTCCACTAAAAGTTTTTCCATGTCAACATCTTCTTTAGATTCAAGCAACTTCTTCAGCTGTTGAATTTTGCCTTTAAGCTCAACTAATTCGTTTTGAAGAGCGTTGAAATTGTTTTCGGCTTTTTCAAGTGCATCTTTATGTGCTTGAATTTCAAGTTTAAGCTGTGTTACAACCTCTTCAGCTTCCACTTTGCTCTTGAATTTTAACTTTTTAGAAATATCCTCGATTTGCTTTTCAGTTTCTTTAAGTTGTGCCTGATTTCTAGAATTTTCTTTTTCGGTTTCAACTATTGCTTGGTTTATTTCTTCAATGGTTTCCTGTTTTGTTGGAATTTCTTCTTCAAGCAATTCTTTTCGTTGCATTGATTTTTCGGTTTCATTCAACTTTGCCTGAAGGACTTCTAATTCAGTGGAAAGAATATTCAGTGAATTTTCGGTTTCAAAAGATGCTAAGCCAAATTCAACATCACCTAAAAGTTCATTAATGCTTTCAATAAGATTTTGCTTTTCAGTTGAAACTTTACCTGAGATTTTTCCTGCTTCACTGCTTAATTTAGTGGCAAGCTTAGATGCCTTTTCAGCATTCTCTTTAGCTTGTTTCAATTCGGATTCAGTAGGTACCTCAGTCGTCTTTTTTGCTTTTGCAGGATGGTTAGTTGAACCACAAACGGGACAAGGCATATTGTCAACAAGTGTTTCAGCAAGAATACCTGCTTGAGAATCAAGGAATACTTTGTTAAGGTCGTTATAAAACTGATTTTGTTCTTCCGCTGTTTTTGTTGCGGCCTTGTATTCGGATTGAGCATCTTCAAGGTCTTTTTCTAATTTAGTAAAATCGTGTAATCTTATTTGTAGCGTCTCAACAGCTTGTTTCTTGCTTTCCTTTTGCTCTATTGTATGAAGTAGCTTTTGCTTTTCTTCACCAACATGAGAGAGTGTATTTAGTTCTTCTTTAAGTGTTTTAATTTCATTATTTAAAAGCGTGAGTTTTTCTTTACTTGTGTCACACAATTTTCTTGATTGTTCAAGTGATTCCTTCAACTCAATAATTGAATTTTGCTTTTTCAATAGAAAATCGTATTCATCGTATTGCGATTCTATTTCAGCTATCTTTTTTTGCTTTTCTTCTTGTGCTGGGACTTGGTTTTTTAATTCTTTAACTTTTGCTGAAAGAATATTAAGAGAAGGTGACTTCTCTATTTGTTGCTGTTGAGCACTTTCAAGGTCTTTTTCCGCTTTTGAATATGTTTCCGCTTTAGTAAGACTTGCGTTAATATTTTCAATATTTTTTTCAATGTCGGTAATATTTTTTTGCACTGTTTCGGAAAGTACAGCGTCTTTTTCAATAAGCTTCTCAATAAGAGTAATGACATCCGCAGTCATTATGTCGCCTGATTTTGCTTTTTGAACATCAATAGAAAGCACGTCGTCTTCATCACATAAAATTCCGTTGATATATTGATTAACGCTCTCTTTTGCTTTGTCATATTCTTTTGCTAAATCACCCGATTCATTTTTCAAGCGGTCTTGCAAAGTTTGATAAAATCCCGTTTTAAAAATTTCGCGGAAAATCTTTTGTCTTTCTTTAGTTTCCGCAAGGATAAGTTTGAGAAAATCCCCTTGTGCAATCATAGCAATTTGCGAAAATTGATTTCTATCAACGCCAATAATATCACGAATAGCATTTGTGACTTCTTTAGAGCGAGAGACTATTCTGCCATCAGGGTAGGTGAGAGTTGCCTCCGCTTTTTGTGTTGTTGTGCCATCACCCTTTTTAGCAGGTCTTTCATATTCAGGATTTCTTCTTACAGTATATATTTTATCGGCATTTTTAAATATAAGTTCAACCTCTGTTGGAGTATCAGGGTCGGCATATTTTGAACGGAGCATAGATGGGTCACGATTATTACCACTTGCTTCACCAAAAAGAGCGTAGGTAATTGCATCAAAAATTGTGGTTTTACCCGCACCCGTGTCACCAGTGATAAGGTAAATACCATTTTCACCTAACTTTTCAAGGTCAAGATTTACAACACCTGCATATGGGCCGAATGCTGAAATCTTAAGTTTTAAAGGTCTCATTTTTCGTCCTCCCATATCTCAGTAATAAGATTTTTTACAAATAGAGCTTGTTCATTGGTCATAGGTTTGTTGTTTTGAATTTCATAAAATTCTGTAAATAAATCAAGAGGTGATTTTGACTCAACATTTTCAGCGGCACCAATGTGTTGGTTGCTTCTTGTTCTTTTGTTATCGTAATCAAGTTTCATGAGATTAGGGTAAATCACACGAAGCTTGTTCATTGCATCAGGCACATCTTCTTCATTAGTAAGTGTGATGTGCATATAGTCGTTGCGATTTTCATTTTCGTAATTCTTTTTAAGCACAATTTCGTCATATGTACCTTTTATTTCTCGCATATCACGACATGGAGTAAGTGGCGCTGTGTGAATTTCTACATCACCTTTTATGCCCATTTTAACAACTGTTACGGATTTTTGGTGATTTGCTTCGGAAAAAGAATATTTAAGCGGCGTGCCACAATAACGCACAGTTTCGCGGCTCATTTTTTGTGGTCCGTGAATATGGCCAAGGGCTACATAATCAAATGAGTCAAAAACAGTAACATCTACATTATCGCTACCGCCAACTGAAACATCTTCCGACTCGCTTCTTGTAGCCCCTGTAACAAACTGATGAGTAATAATAATGTTGCGTTCATTCTCATCAACATTCATATTGTCAACTGCAACTTTTATTGCATCAGTATAGCTTTCAATTTCAACATCAGGAAAAAATCGGCGAACATTAACGGGTTTTACAAAAGGAAGCATATACACATTTAATTTGCCGTGTTCGTCAGTAAAAGTGTGTGGAATTACCTTGCCATCATAAACAGGACTTATATGAATTCCACTTAAATCCATAAGTCTACCACCAAAAGCAAGTCGTTCAGCACTATCGTGATTTCCGCTGATTATAAAAGTAGGGAGTTTTCTTTCAGCAAGGCGACAAATAAAATCATCAAGCAACTGTACTGCTTCCGCAGATGGTACGGACTTATCATAAACATCGCCTGCTATAATAATGCCATCAGGTTTTTCTTCATCAATAATTCCAAGAATAACTTTAAGGATATATTCTTGGTCCTCAAGCATTGAAAATTCATTAACACGCTTTCCGATGTGAAGGTCTGAAAGATGTATAAATTTCATATAGTTCCTTCTCCTTTTACTTTTTCTTTATTTCAAATGTAAAGCTTGCATTGTCTTCGTACCAAAGTGGGAAGTTTGTACCCCAAACATTGTTGTATAAAACAAAACTTAAACCGTCAGTTTTTACGTCTTCAAATTTGTTGTCAAATTCAAGGATTTTACCTTTGCCTACTGATGCAAGAGGGGAGTGATAGTTGATAATCTTATAATTACCCATTTCTACACTTTGCACAGCATGAAGATTTCGGCTACCTTTAGATGCAACCTCGTTAGGATTTATAAGGCAACCCAATTTTTTGAGTTTAATATCTTGCGCGGGAAAAAGATGCATATAAATTGCTTCGGTAAGACGGTTGGCGTCCTTTTCAAACCAAGAAGCATCTATTTTTAACCCATTTTCAGAAAGTGTATAAATTACTTGAATAAGTCGCGGCGCACCTAAGTCCTCATAAAGATTTTTGCTACAAATAAGATTTACAATAATTTGTGAATTGCTTGTGCACATTTTATCAACTGAATATGGGAATCTACCTGACGGGTATTTACCCTCGACACGATTCATACCAGGTCTTGCAAAATCTCCCAGCGCCCAAACGGCTGTTTTGTCTAAATCTCTTGAATAGTGTGAAAGCCAGTATTTGTAATCTTCATTACAAAATGAATGGTATGTAAAAATCGGCTCAACATTTTCTCTTATAACCGCTTCATTACCGCATTTGAGCAAACCAATACCACCATTTTTGTTGATTTCAAGTGTCCAATCTCCAACTTGAATTTTATTGATTTCGCTTGTGGTAAATTTAATAGGTTTATTTGGTATAAGTTTACTAAGCTCGTTTTTGGCGGAGTCTTTATGCGAATCATTTAAAGCTTCAACTGCAAGTTCGATATACGCTCTTTGTTCAGCCCAACTTTTTTCAATAACTGAGTAGTATCCACGCTTTCTTCGCCCATCAAAAAGACTTACAAGTGGGAAAATGCTTTGAGGCAAATCGCAAAAAAGGTGATTAAACTTAACCTTGTTCGCTTTGCGTGCTTTTTGAAAATCTTTTTTCAAATAGTGACCATAGTCGGAAAAATATGTTTTTGAGTCCATACCACAGGTGTGCTCACTAATGCAAAGAAGAGCATCAACAAAGTTTTTGTATTCGTCGGAGCCACGGTCTAAACTACCATCGCTTAACCACTGATTTTTTAAATTTATAAGTGTACGAAGTGATGCTGACTTATATGGGTCAGTAGCGCTGCCGTGAATCCAGCTATCGCCCATTTCACCTGTGAATATAGGTAACTTTTCACGAACTTCCCAAATCACTTCGGCAAAATCATCAATAGTACCTGCAGTGATTTCGTAGTCAGGGTACTCACTTTGGATTTTATTTATTTTATCAAGCACTTTTTGCGGCGACGGTGCCCCGTGATTATCTAAAGTATGGTCAAAATAAAGAACTTCATCTATTAAATCGCTTTTGAACGCTCCACCGTAATCACCTGAATAGATTACGACAATCTCATCTTCACCATTTTTCCACAAAAAGCAAGATGGTACATCCACAAGGGCAGACGCTCCATTAACACCAATATGTAAAAGCTTGATTCCATGCTTTGCTAAAGCTGATACAAGCCCCTTGGTATGACCAGGCACATCTGTCATTTTAGCAGCAATAGTTTTCCTTCCGCGCAACTTGTCAAGGTCATCAACAAGCGATAAGCCGTAGTCAAGAGTGTCCTCGTCAAGCAACTCGGTATGAGTTGTAAATGGCATAGCATGAGGGACAATGTTGCCGTCTTTTATTGCTTTTGAAAGTTTGTCTTTTTGCTCAGGATTTTTAAGGGTTTCTTTTAAAATCCAAGAGCCGGTAGTCCAAACAAAATATTTTTTGTTAGAGGTATTAACTTTTTCAGCAAGGTCAATAGCATCAGGAATAAAAGAGTTAATATATTTTTCTTTAATATTTTCAGCATAATCCGTAAATCCTAAATCAAGATGAGTTTTTGAAACAACAATAACCTTTTTCATGTTTTACACCTCTCGTGTTTATATATCAAAATTATATAGGTTATGACTTAACCTTGTCAAGCAACAAGAATATAAAAAACTCCCTTGTCAACTTGACAAAGGAGCAGTTTATTATACTTTTTTGATTAGGTATTCTTCATTATGATAGAGCCAACACATTCGCCAACATGTTCACATGCGTCAGCACAAGCTTCGAAACAATCATAAATTTTATACCATGCAATAGTTGTAAGAGCATCAGTAGAGTTCTTTGTAATATTATGCATAGAAGAAAGATATAACTTGTCGCACTCTTCTTCAACGTCGTTACATTCAATTATAAGTGAATGTATTTTCTTTGATTTTTTGAAATTTTCAAATTCTGTCATGATGTCGCAAAGTAATCCACAAGCTTTTACGATATTATTTGCATATTCAATAGCTGATGGCTCAATAGTTTTAACATCATAAATATATAACTTTTGCAACACTTCTTCCAATGTATCAAGCACATTGTCAAGTTCGTGACTAAGCATATCAAGGTCTTCACGTTCAACAGGAGTAACAAATGCTTTTGCAAGAGCTTTGTTCATTTCGTGTTTTTTCTTATCAGCGCTATGCTCGTAAGTGTGCATTTCTTGAAGCATTGTAGTAAGTTTATTTGCGTCATAGGTTTCAAGACACTCAACAAGATATGCTGATGCCTTTTTTGCAAGAGTTGCGCACTCTATAAAGTTTTCAAAATAAAATTTATCGCCTTTAGCCATATTTAAACATCCTTTCTGTTAGGTGAATATATTCATAAATAATTTTGTCATTAAGAAACCAACTAAACCGCAACCTGGGAAAGTAAGTACCCAAGTAAGCACCATTTCTTTAACAACGCCAAAGTTAATAGCTGAAACACGTTTAACTGCACCAACGCCCATGATTGATGTTGTTTTAGCGTGTGTTGTTGAAACAGGAAGACTGAAAACTGAGCAAATCAAAAGTGAAAGCGCAGCAGCAATATCTGCTGAGAAACCTTGATATTTTTCAAGTTTAACCATATCCATGCCAACTGATTTAATAATCTTTTTACCGCCCATTGCTGTACCTGCAGCCATAACAACTGAACAAATAATCATGAGCCAAAGGTAATCGTTTGCAATGTCGATATCTTTAGGTAGTCCTTGTCCCTTTGACATATATACACAAAGAAGCACAACACCCATGAATTTTTGACCGTCCTGTGCACCGTGCATAAATGCCATTGAAGCTGCACCAACAATTTGAGCACCTCTAAAGAATGGCTCGGTTTTTGGCCTATCAGCATTATAGAAGAGCTTTGTAACAAATTTGCAAACAAGCCAGCCAAGTCCGAAACCGAGTATAACTGAAATGAAAATACCATAAACAACTTTTACCCATTCGCCGCCGTTTACACCAGCAAAACTACCATGAAGTGCAATAGCACTACCTGTAAGACCGGCAATCAAAGCGTGGCTTTCACTTGTAGGAATACCAAATACCCAAGCAAGTGTAGCCCAAAGAACAATTGCAAATAGTGCGGCGCTGAGTGCTATAATTGCTTTATCAGGGTCAGCGCCAAAGTCTACCATTTTTGTAATGGTTTCAGCAACAGTAGCGTTGATAAGGGTCATTATGAACACGCCAAGAAAGTTGAAAACTGCAGCCATAAGAATTGCTGCTTTTGGTGGCATACATCTTGTAACCACGCAAGTAGCAATAGCATTAGGTGCATCAGTCCAACCATTTACCAAAATAACACCCATAGTGAGTGCTACCGCAATAAAGAGTAGCGGATTTGCTGTCATTTGCCCCCAAAATTCTAAAATTGAATCCATAGACATTATTCCTTTCACTTCGCTTATGTTAATGCGAAAGAATACAACACTATTCTACATTATTAGTGCAAATTTTGTCAATGAGTTTTACCACATTTTATTTCTATACAATATTATAGTGCGTTCACCCGTTGACAGTTTTTTATAAATATGGTAAAATTAATCCAATCCCAAGGGGAGTAGCTAATTTACGGTAATCAACAGTCGCCAAATGTTTGGCTGGTTATCGTACCTGATTTTCAGGCAGCAAGACCTTCGGCAGAAAACACTGCTAAAGGTCTTTTTTAGTGTGTATAATTATATTGCGAAAGCAAAGAAATAAAAAGAGGTGTCTTGTATGAAGCATTATCTTCACGAAGTCAATGAAGTTTTTGCTGAAGTAAAAAGTAACGAAAATGGCCTTACTTCTGTAGAAGCGGAAAAACGACTTCAAGAAAACGGAAAAAACAAGTTGGCTGAAGGCAAAAAAATCACAACATTTGAACGTTTTATGGACCAACTTAAAGACCCAATGATTATCATATTGATTGTTGCAGCTGTAATTTCAGCTGTAACAGAAATGATTGAGCATGGTCTTGTGGTTCCAACTGATACGCTTATAATTCTTGCTGTTGTTCTTATCAACGCTGTTTTAGGCGTTGTTCAAGAAAGCAAGGCGGAAAAAGCAGTTGAGGCATTACAAAAAATGTCAGCGGCAACAACTAAAGTTATTCGTGACGGAAAAATCGAAACTGTCAAGAGCGAAGATTTGGTTGTAGGTGACGTTATTTTACTTGATGCTGGTGATGCAATTCCTGCTGACTGTCGTATTTTTGAGTGCGCAAGTATGAAGATTGAAGAAGCTGCACTTACAGGTGAATCTGTGCCTGTAACAAAGCTTGTTAACGCACTTATGGGCAAAAAAGACAGTGAAGAAGTTGCTCTTGGTGACCGTAAGAATATGGCATATATGGGTTCTACTCTTGTTTACGGACGTGGTAAGGCAGTTGTAGTTGCTACTGGTATGGATACCGAAATGGGTAAAATTGCAAATGCTATTACACTTGCTGAAGAGGGTAAAACTCCTCTTGAAATCAAACTTGAACAACTTTCAAAGATTCTTACAAAGCTTGTTATTGGTGTTTGTGCAATTATCTTTGCCTATAACATTGTTACAGACTTAATAATTGGTGGTAGTACAGAATATTTTAAGGTTATTATTGATTCCTTTATTCCTGCAATCGCTCTTGCAGTTGCTGCAATTCCTGAAGGGCTTGTTGCAGTTATGACTATCGTTCTTTCTATCGGCGTGACTAATATGTCAAAGAAGAATGCTATTATTCGTAAAATGACAGCCGTTGAAACTCTTGGTTGTACTCAAATCATTTGTTCAGACAAAACAGGTACTCTTACACAAAATGTAATGACAGTTGTTGACCACTATGCTCCTAATGAGCAACAGTTGGCAACAGCAATGGCTCTTTGCACTAATGCTGAAGTTGATGAAAACGGTAAAGGTACAGGCGAACCTGATGAAGTTGCGCTTATTAACTATGCAAAGACTTTAGATTTGCCAAAGTCTGACCTTATGGCTAAATTCCCAAGAATTGGTGAAGTACCATTTGACTCAGGTAGAAAGATGATGTCAACTGTTCACCAAAAGGGAACGGATTTTGTTCAATTTACAAAGGGTGCTCCTGATGAAATCCTTAAGAAGTGCACACACGCTGATTTCAATGGTGAAGTTGTAGAAATGACTGACGAAATCCGTGCTAAAATTATGGAAGAAAATACAAGAATGGGTAACAAAGCTCTTCGTGTATTTGCAGTTGCATACAAAACTTATGATGCAGCACCATCAGTTTATGAATCAGAAGCGCTTGAATTTGATATGACTTTCATTGGTCTTACAGGTATGATTGACCCGGTTCGTCCTGAAGTTAAAGATGCTATTATTGAGTGTCGTGGCGCAGGTATTAAGCCAATTATGATTACAGGTGACCACATCAATACAGCAAAGGCAATTGCTCGTGAACTTGGTATTCTTACAGATGATAGTCAGGCAATGATGGGTGCTGATATTGACAAATATTCAGATGAAGAATTTGAAAAAATTGTAGAAAATATTTGCGTGTATGCTCGTGTTCAACCTGAGCATAAGACAAGAATTGTTAACGCTTGGAGAAACAAGGGTTACGTTACTGCTATGACAGGTGACGGTGTTAATGACGCTCCATCAATCAAGAGCGCTGACATCGGTGTTGGTATGGGTATTACAGGTACTGACGTTACAAAGAATGTTGCTGATATGGTTCTTGCTGATGACAACTTTGCAACAATCGTTTCAGCAGTTGGTGAAGGTAGAAGAATTTACGATAATATCCGTAAAGCAATTCAGTTCCTTCTCGGCTCAAACCTTTCAGAAGTTCTTTCAATTTTCTATGCAACAATTATGGGCTTTATAATTCTTGAAGCTCCACATCTTCTCTTTATTAACCTTGTTACAGACTGTTTCCCAGCGCTTGCTCTTGGTCTTGAAAAACCTGAATCAAATATCATGAGAAGAAACCCAAGAAGTAAAAATGATGGTATTTTCTCAGGTGGATTGGGCGTAGACTGTGCATATCAAGGATTCCTTACAACAGTTCTTACAGTTATTGCGTTCTATATTGGTGAATACCTTGAAACAGGAAAATTTGAATTTTACGGAATTGAAAATTGTAGTGAAGGTATGACAATGGCATTCTTTACAATGGCTATGTGTGAAATCTTCCACTCATTCAATATGCGTTCACAACGTGGTTCAGCAGTGGCAATGCTCTTTAAGGGACACCACAACGTAGCTCTCTATGGTGCAATGATTGGTTCATTCCTTCTCACAACAGCAGTTGTTGAAATCGATTTCCTTTCAAATCTTTTCGGATTTGCACATCTTGATGCAAAAGCATATGCAATTTCTCTTGCTCTTGCATTCTTAATTATTCCTCTTGTTGAATTGGTTAAAGCAATTCAAAGAGCTGCTTCAAAGAAAAAAGCATAATGATAAATTAAAAAAACACCGCGAGCCAAATGACTCGCGGTGTTTTTATTTGAAAAGGAGAATGAAAATGTTTGGTCGGGACAAAATTCCTAACCACAAATAAAGAATAGCATATAAATGTTGAATAAAAGTATATATTTTTTTAATATTTTGTAAACTTTACTTGCTGTTCTTTAATGCTCTTAAAATCTCATTGAACTTTGGTGGCTTGCCATATAGCAAAATACCAATTCTATAAATTGCAACTGCAAGGCGACCAATACCGTAGTTTGATATTATAAGAATAATTATTGAAATAAGTGCCTCAATATGATTTGCGGTACCCATACAAATTCGTGCAAACATAGCCATCGGTGCGGTAAATGGGATGTATGATAAAACGCTGATTAACGGGCTGTCAATACTATCTGCGCTCATAAAAGATATTGTAACAACAAAACTGATTACAAAGGTAAACATAACGGGCATTGTAAGTGTACCCACGTCTTCAAGCTTAGATGCCAAAGAGCCCATAGCGCCATTTAAGAAAGCATAAAGCCCAAATCCAAGCACAAAGAAGATGATGGTATAAACTACAACCGATGGTGAAAAGTTCATAAATAATGATAAGACTTCGTTGTCGGCAAGATAATCTTTGTTAAGTGTTATACAAACAATTCCCCATATAAGCAAAAATGCGATTTGAGCAAGTCCTGCAACGCCTGTACCAATAACTTTACCAAAAATAAGACTCTTTGGATTTGCGGAAGTTATAAGCAATTCCATAGCACGTGAACTTTTTTCTGTTGCAACGCTTTGCGCCACAAGCTGGCCGTAAACAAGTACCGCCATATAAAGCACCATCATAAGTATATAAGCGTGGAAAAAACTTTGTGTTTGGTCTTGACCTACAACAACTGACTCACTTGCAACAAGTGCGTTTGAAAATTCAGATATTTCTTTTTCAGTTAATCCTGCATTTGCAAGGTAGTTTGCTTTGTAAGATGAAAGTAAAACGTCATTGATTGTGTATGACGTAGTATCGTAAAGTCCTAAATTGTCAACAATGTACTTGTATTTAAGGGGTGTCTCAATAATTACTGCAATTTTATATTTGCCATTAGTAATAAGTGCCTTGGCATCTTCAAGAGTTTTCTCATTATCAACAGTGATTTTATAGTCCGTAAGTGTTGCTTTAAGCGTTTCAGTAAGAGAAGAATCTGTCTTGTTAATAATAAGTAAGGTTGGCATTGGTTTGTCATCATGGGTTATAGAGATATCTTTGCCATTTGTAGCGCGTGGAAAGAAAGCAACAACAGCAATTACACCTGCTAAAACAATGGTAAGACCAATAAAAACTTTATTTTTAAGAAAGTTAATAAACTCAAACTTGAATACTGTTAAAAATTGTTTCATATTTGCCCCTCCGTATATGACACAAAAATTTCATTAAGAGTCGGCTCTTTAACAGTAAATCCGTTAATTAAATTGCCAATTTGTGAAAGCACTTCCATAAGTTTATCCTTGAAGTTTTCATCAATAAGGGTGACTGTGACTCTTTCTTCCTCAACTGTAACTCGCTTAACAAATTCGAAGTTTGAAGCGTCTAAATAATTAGAAACTTCTTGAACATTGTCGGTTGCGATTTCAATAACATTTCTTGCATAACTGCGTTTAATATCTTTGATTCCACCACCAAGCACAATTTTGCCACCATTAAGAATAAGAATTTCATTGCAAAACTCTTCAATATAATTCATTTGATGGCTCGAGAAAAGTACAAGTTTACCTTTGGCAATTAAATCCTTAACTAAATCTTTAAGAAGTGCCGCATTTACAGGGTCAAGTCCTGAAAATGGCTCATCAAGTATTACAATGTCGGGGTTTGCAATAAGTGTAGCAATAAGCTGCACCTTTTGTTGATTTCCCTTTGAGAGTGTATCAAGACGACGATTTTTGTACTCCTCAATTTCAAGACTCTTAAAAAGTGAGTTTGCGTTGTCTATAGCGGTTTTCTTGTCAATTCCTTGAAGTGCGGCAAAATAGATTAATTGTTCCATAATCTTTTTTTTAGGGTAAAGGCCTCTTTCTTCTGGCAAATATCCAATTTTAATGCTTTGCTCACGAATTGGTTTACCATCAAGCAAAACAGTTCCGCTATCGGCACCAAAAACGTCCATAATAATACGAATGAGTGTAGTTTTGCCAGCACCATTTCGCCCCAAAACACCGACTGCTTTGCCACTTTCAGCGGAAAAGGATATGCCCTTAAGCACTAATTTTTCACCAAAGCTTTTTGTGATGTCATTTACTGTTAAAATCATAATTTATCACCTAAATTTATTTTAACATAGTTATTCAAAAAGTAAAATGAATTTTTTGTAAGAATTTTGTAATAATTATTAAATAGTTGTAATTTTTATTGAAAAAATTTTTATTTACTATATAATTAGAATGTTAGATTTTGTGCATTTGTGGTTATGTGCACAGGGGCTTGATTAACTTATGCTAGAAGGTGCTTTTTTGAACTTACTTGTCACATTAGATTCAAGTTATGTTTTTGCCTTATGTGTTTTGTTGCGTTCTATAAAAGCAACAAATCCTAATACAAAGTTCGATATTTATGTTGCGCATTCTTCACTTACTGAAGATGATTTTAAAAAGATTGATGAAAATATAAATGAGAATATAACGATACATTCGGTGGTTGTTGATGAAAACGTTTTTGATAAAGCACCTAAGCTTTCAAGAATAAGTAAAGAAACATATTACCGATTGCTTTTGGCAGACATTTTACCGGAACATGTTGATAGGGTGTTGTATATAGACCCTGACACAGTTGTTATCAATCCTTTAGATGAATTTTACAATATGGATTTATGTGGAAAGATTATAGCTGCAACACCGCACACATATGGTGTGGTTGAACTTACAAACTTTATTCGACTTGGCTTGAAGCCGGATGGTCACTACGTCAATGCAGGTGTTCTTTTGATAGATGTTAACGCTTGGCGAAAAACAATTACAACATCAGAGATTATTGATTTTGTGTCCAAAAATATAAAAAAATTAAAATTAAGTGACCAAGATGCAATAAATATGATTTTTGAGGGTAAGATTTTATTTGCGGATGAGCGTAAATATAACCTTGATGAAAAGACTTATACCCATTACTCTTATTATAAAAAAATTGATATGGATTGGGTTGAAAAAAATACTGTTATAGTGCATTTTAATGGTTCTCAAAAACCATGGAATGTGCAAAAGTATAGGGGTAAACTTGGAGGATATTTTGAAAGGTTTAGATGATATAAAAGGCAAAATCTTAAGAAAAGATGTCCCAAAAGCAATTAAAGTACAAAGAATAATAGCAATTATTGTAGTGCTTGTAATTGCAGGTGCGTTTGCATTTGCATACATAAGATATGGCGGAACAATATATAAAACTTTTTGTGATAAAGATAATTTACAAGCATTCTTAGCACAGTTTGAAGGGCTTGATAAGCTTGTTTTTGTTGCCATACGTGCATTTCAAACAGTAGTTAAAATTATACCTGCCGAGCCACTTGAAATAGCGTCAGGTGCATTTTATGGTACTGTTGGGGGAATGCTGCTGTGCTTACTTGGTTCTTTTATTGGGGGCTTAATAATTATCTTAATAACAAGAAAAATTGGTAGAAAAGTTATAAAC
>JAZKXL010000058.1:0-11965 GCA_045611635.1 Candidatus Fimenecus sp.
TAATCCATTAAAAATCCACGAGGGGCATAGGCAAATTTAATAATACCCTTAATAGACTTATATAACAATACTGTGGCAATTACAATTTTACCATCTTCCTTAACGCCTAAAATCTTGCCAGACCACCCGTTTTGCTCTTTAATTTCAATCCAATAAGGCGACTGAAAGAAAAGTGCTTGTGGATTACTTTTACAAAAATCAATAAATTCCTGCTTTTCTAATTCAACAATTTTCATTTTGAAATATGTCCTTTAACTTTCTTTAACAACTTGTAAACATCATAGAATGGTCCTGTTTTAAGCTCAAACTGACCAATATATTCAGTAACATTTGGTTTGAACCCCTTTTTGAATTCGTAAATTCCATAGTATTCATTTTCAGGGTTAAAGTCGCCTGCAATGCCATAGAAATTACAGTATTCAAATCCCTCTTTATATGCCTCTTTAATGTGATGCTCATACATTAAGTATTTAGGAGTAAACTGACGGTACTCCATTAAAACACCGCTTGAAAGTGTAAGATATTCGTTACCGCTACGAAGTGAAAGAAGACAACCAATTGCTTTGCCGTTAGGATTTTCTTTCTTAAATTCTTCAGCCTTTGCAAGTTCTTTTTCATACTTTGCAACTTGTTTTTCAGCCTCTTCTTTTTGATTAAGAAGACGCTCGCCGGCAGTAAGCTTTTCTATTTTTGCCAATACACCTTCAAGGTTCGCCTTGGCATTATCAAGCAAACTCTTTGTATGCTCATAATAAATATCAGGGTCAAGATAAGCTACATAAATAGTCATTAAATCTTTCATATGCTTATACATTTTTTGGTAGTAGCTAAGACTTCTATAGAAAAAGTTACGACGCTTTGAGGTTGCTTCAAAAATTTCAGCCATAACCTCAAGGTCTTCAATAGTGCCTTCTTTAACTAAAAGCCCCTTCTTAATACAAGAGTTAATATTCTTTCTTGTTTGCTTTGAAAATCTTGACTTTTTAGTTTCATAATCTTCGTCAAGCTTCATATGGCAACACCATCTTACTTGTAAAGCATCAAGATAAATGTTAAATCCAAAGTGCTTGTAACCAAGGTCTAAAAGGTTGTTAACCGCCTCATCATTAGGATTGTCATCTTCCATAATTTCACCATCAGGTGTACGGATTCTATAAAGCACATTAGGGTCAATGGTAAGCATAAACCCGCCCTGCTTTTTAATGTATTTTTTTAATTCTTCAGTGAAATAGCCAAGTAATTCTTTATTGCTGTAATCAACAATAAGACCGCGTGGAGCATAGAATTGGCTTTGATTAAGAATTGTCTTGTCCTCTAAAATCATAGACCCAGCAATAATTACACCATTTTCTTCAATGCCAACAAAATGCACTTTACTGCCAAATTCTTTTTTTAATTCAGATAACTCCACTGTTTGCATAAAAGATGCTTGTGGATTACCCTTTAAAAATTCGTTGTATTCACTTGCTGTTAAAACACGGAAATTCATTAAATCACCTTAATTTATATGTTGCAAAAACTTAACATTAACAGTATTATTATCAACTAAAAATTTTATCATATTACCCACATTTTGTCAATGAAAGCACGATAGATAAAAACAAAAAGAGTGAGCCGAAACTCACTCTTTTTTATTATATGTTTTTGTTAGATTTTCTTCAATCTATCAAGGTTCTTAATAAGGTTTGGAACACCCTTGAAGATAACTTTAAGACCTTTACCAAGCTTATCTTCATGAATAATCATAATAAGACCTTGTGCCATTTCAGGACTGAAAAGACCAAAGCTCATTGAAATAAAGTTCTTGATTGGAAGCTGAGTTGCAACGGCACCTGCCATTGTATCAGCACCAAGAAGCTTAATGAGAAGACGATAAATTCTACCGCCCCATTTGCTATCTTGAGAATCTTCAATAGTGTTAAGAACTGTAAATGGAGCAGTTTTATCTCTTTCACTTGGTGGTAATTCTTTACCATAAACTGCCTTAAATGCGTCAGCACTTACATTCATAACATCTGCACCATAATAGCAAGGAGCAGTTGCTTTGTAGTCAGGAACTATCGCTTCAACAGTTGATTCAACATTGATTGTTGTTTCAAGTTTAATATCACGGCTTGATGCACCAACAAGAATCTTGAATTCACCGCTTTCAACGTGCCAGTCGTTAATGTTTACATTGTAGTAAGCAAATGCACGTTTGTCGAGTGTGATTTCAACTTCCTTTTCTTCACCTGCTTTTAAGAATACCTTCTTAAATCCGCGAAGTTCTTTAACTGGACGATAAATTGTGCTTTCAACGTCGTTAACGTAAAGCTGAGCAACTTCTGCACCGTCAACATCACCTGTATTCTTAACTTTGAATGAAACTGTAACTGTGTCAGTATCTTTAATGCTGTCAGCTGAAACTTTAATGTCACTGTATTCAAATGTTGTATATGAAAGACCAAAACCAAATGGGAACGCAACTTCTTTGTTAGCAGTATCGTAGTATTTGTAACCTACATAAACGCCCTCTCTATGTTCAACAGAAACTGTTGTGCCAGGGAAGTAGTTGTAGCTTGAGTTGTCTTCAAGTGCTAATGGATATGTTTCACTGAGCTTACCGCTTGGATTAACATCACCGAAAAGAATATCGCAAACAGCACTGCCACCCGCTTGACCTGTAAGGAACATATTAAGAATTGCAGGAACTTTGTTAGCCCAAGGCATTTCTACTGCAGCACCGCCTGAAAGCACAACAACTGTGTTAGGGTTAACCTTAAGAACTTCTTCAACAAGAATATTGTGCATTGGAGGAATTGAAAGATGGTGTCTATCTGCACCTTCAGTTTCGTATTCGTCAGTAAGGCCAACAAATACAACTGCAACGTCAGCTTCTTTTGCCTTTGCTCTAGCGTCAAGAATAAGCTCCATTGCTTTCTTTTCTTTGCACTTTTTAAGTTCATAGCCCTTTGAGAATGTAAAGTTAACGCCCATTTCTTTCATTGTAGAATAAGCGCAATCAAGCTTAATTGGATTGATAAGTGATGAACCTGCACCTTGATAACGAGGTGTATGTGCCATTTCACCAATAAGAGCAATCTTAGCATCTTTCTTAAGAGGAAGAACATTGTTGTCATTCTTCATAAGAACCATACATTGAGCTGCAATTTCACGAGCAAGCTGATGGTGAGCATCACTGTCGTAAGTATATGTACCACCAAGAACTGGTTCAGCTTTCTTTGTAAGTTCAATAATCTTATCAACTGCAGCGTCAAGAACTGCAACATCAAATGAACCATCGTTTACAGCATCAATAATGAGTTTTGTACCGATACCTGAAGATGTTGGCATTTCAATTTCTTGGCCTGCAAGAAGACCTGCAACGCGGTCATTTTCTGCGCCCCAGTCAGTAATAACAACGCCTTCATAACCCCAGTCGTCACGAAGAACATCAGTAAGTAACCATTTGTTTTCAGCAGCATAAGTGCCATTAAGGCGGTTGTATGAGTTCATTACAGTCCAAGGTTGTGACTTTTTAACCGCAATTTCAAATGGAAGAAGATATGTTTCGCGAAGTGTTCTTTCATCAACAACAGCGTTAACAGTCATACGACGAGTTTCTTGGTTGTTAGCAGCATAGTGTTTAAGAGAAGTACCAATACCTTTGCTTTGAACACCATTGATAAATGCTGCAGACATTTCACCTGCAAGAAGACCGTCTTCTGAGAAATATTCAAAGTTTCTACCGCAAAGAGGTGAACGCTTAATGTTTGTACCAGGACCTAAAAGAACTGAAACTTGCTCTTTGCGACATTCGTCACCAAGAGCTTCACCCATTTTATAGATAAGGTCAGTATCCCATGAGCAAGCAGTAGCAGATGCAGTTGGGAAACAAATTGCAGGTAATCCTTTCAAAACATCTTTGTTTTCTTTTGGGTCACCTTTTTTACGGATACCGTGAGGACCATCGTTAAGAGCGATTGACTTAATGCCAACTCTTTCTACAGGTTGGCTGTGCCAGTAATCAAGACCGTCGCACATACTTGCTTTTTCTTCAAGTGTCATTTGTGCAATAAGGTCAGCGTGTTTAAGAGCCATATTTTTCTCTCCTTTTCGTAAGGTATAAGATAGTTTATTAAATACCAAACTATATAATACAATAAAAAGGCAAATGTTTCAAGTACTATTCTTCCAAAATATCGGTTTCAACTACATCAAATAAAAGTTTTTCCGCTACAACATTGTCAATTGCCTCAACATTTTTAAGTTTTTTCTGAATATAAATGTTTTTACGCTCCGCCTCTTCCAAGGTTTTGCCTGCATCTTCAACCTTCTTTTTTGCCTTACTGAGCAAGTCACCAAATCTTTCGTATTGTGCTTTTGCGGCGCCAAGAATTTCGCGGACTTCATTTGCTTTTTCGTTAATAGCAATAGTCTTAAAGCCCATTGAAAGTGAGTTAAGAAGCGCTGTAATTGTTGAAGGTCCTGCAATCATAATGTTATATTCCTTTTGCAACTTTTCAGGAAGCCCCGTCCTTGACGAAGCAATTTCCGCATAAAGACCCTCAGTTGCAAGATACATAATTGCAAACGGTGTTGTGTCAGGTACATGAATATATTTTGTAATGGTTTTAGCTTCATCAACAACTCTTTTTTCAAGCTCTTTTCTTGCGATTTTTACCGCATCAGCATCAGCACAGTCGGCAGCATCACAAAGACGAATATAATCTTCCATAGGGAATTTTGAGTCAACAGGCAAGAAAATATCCTTGCCATCCTTTTCGCTTGAAGGAATACGAATTGCAAACTCAACGCGTTCAAATGAACCGGGTACAGTAGCCATGTTTTTTTCATACATATTAGGAATTGTTTGGTCTAAAATGCTTTCAAGCATCACTTCGGCCCAAGTGCCGCGAGTTCTAACATTTGTAAGCACGCGATTAAGCGCAGTAACGTTTTCAGTAACACCTGTTGAAAGTCGTTGCATTTCACCGAGAGATTTATAAAGATTTTCAAGCTGTTCCGAAACGGTTTTGAAAGAAGAATTAAGGCGTGTGGTAAGCGTCGAAGTGAGTTTTTCATCAACAGTAACGCGCATTTCTTCTAGTTTCTTTTCGTTAGATTCTTGCATTTTGGTAATTGATGTTTCAAGTGCTTTGTTTTGCTTGTCACCTTGGTCAACAAGCATTTGAATAACCTTTTCACGATGTTCAAAATTACCCATATTCATATTATCAATTTTTGTCGACATATCATCAAGACTTTTTTTAACATCTTCGCGAATAACTTTGTTAGCGTTTTGATTTTCAATACGAACTCGGTGAAATTCATCACCCATATTCTTCGTTATGTACTCAATTTTTTGTTCTAAATGTCCATCGTTATTGTTTCTTTTAATGCTTTTCATAACAACAAAAAGAATAACAACACAAATAATTGAAAGTGCAATAGAAACTACTAATAAAATATCTGTCATACAAAGGTCCTCCTAACCAATAAATGTACAATTAATTATATCAAATTTACATAATAAAAGATAGTTTTTTAATATTTTTTGCATTAACATATAGCCATAAACTACTTTATTTGATATAATAACTTTTGGTGAATAAAATGTTTAAGAAAATTATTGCTCTTTTTGGTGCGGCTGTATTTGTTTTAACATGTTTTACATCCTGCATAAATAAAGATACTACAAATAAATTTTTCGCTTATGGAATTACTGAAATGCCAAGGTATTTTGACCCGCAAATCGTTGAAAGTGAATGCGAAAGAATAATAGCTATCAATGTTTTTGATGGCCTTTTTAAACTTGATGAAAATAACATCCCCGTAAAATGTGCGGTTAATGATTATAAAGTTTCTGAAAATGGACTTGTTTATACTTTCTACCTTCGTGAAAATATGCAATATTATATTTCGAGTGATGTAAAGGCGTTTCTTGAAGAAAAAGGTGCAACAGTCAATAAAAATATTACTGCTGAAGATTTTGCATTTGGTATAATCCGTGGTGTTTTACCTGAAACTAATGCTCCTGATTTCGAACTGTTAAGCGCAATTAAAAATGCAGAAAAAGTGCATAGTGGCGAGTTGAATAGTAGTGAAATAGGGGTTAAAGTCATTGATGATTATACCCTTGAAATTACTTTAGAAAGAGAAGATAAGAATTTTCTTTATACGCTTACTCAACCAATTTCTTTTCCTTGTGACAAACAATTTTTTGAATATACCGCAGGTAGATATGGGCTAGATGAAGATTACTTAATTTCAAATGGCGGATTTTACCTTTCTTCAATAACTGTTAATAAAAATGTTGTCATACATAAAAATACCGAATACAATGGTCCGTTTTTGGTGCATCCAAGTGGTGTTGGCTTTTATTTGAATACAACAACTCTTGATATTGCAACAAAAGTTAATAAAGGTACTTATGATGTTGGCTTTTTCACAAGTGATGAAGACAAGGCAGTTTTAACTCGTGGTGTTGTTAAGAATGAACTTAAAAACATTGCCTGCACACTTGTATTTAATATGGCGGACAAAACAATTCAAAACACTGCTTTGCGTAAGGGTCTTGTGTCTTGCGTTGATGTTTCAACGGTAAGTGAAAAACCATTGAAGTCAGTTTTGCCATCATATTATAATGTTGACAGTAGTAAAGTTGAATCACTGTCGTATAATACTGAAACAGCACGAAAAAATATGCAAAAAGCATATAGCGAGTTTAAAATTGAAACTTTAGATATTGAAATTATTTGCACCGAAAAATATGAAACAATAGCAAAAACGCTTGTAAATAACTGGCAAAAAAATATTGGTGTTGAGCTTAACGGTATTGTCACTGTATTAGAAGAAACGGATTTTGCAAAACGTCTTAGAACAGATGATTTTGATGTGGCAATTTGTTCGCTTTCAGTTAACAACGGAAATTTTGTAAATTTCCTTTCAATGTTTACAACCAATAACGAAAATAATATTATGAATTACAGTTCAAACGAGTTTGATAGACTTGTGAAGGATTTGCAAGTTTCGCCAACTAACGAAAAGGCGGTCTATTGTCAAAGTTATCTTTTGAAAAATGCAGTTATATTACCTCTTTATGAGGAAACTACAACTTATGCAGTCCACAAAGATGCAAGTGGAATTTATTTCAGCGGCAATAGTAGTAATTTATATTTTTATAAAGCACAAAAGTAATTTAGGAGGAAATAAAAATGGCAATACTTAAACCCTTTAAGGCAGTGAGACCAAAAGATGAATATGCTTCACAGGTTGGTGCTTTGCCGTATGATGTTATGAATTCAGAAGAGGCAAGAGAAATGGTAAAAGACAAACCATATTCATTCTTGCATGTTGATAAAGCGGAAGTTGACTTGCCACAAGGTATTGACATTTATTCACCTGAAGTGTATCAAAAAGCAAAAGAAAATCTTGATGATTTAAGTAAAAATGGGATTTGTAAGCAAGATGAAAAGCCAATGCTTTACATCTATCGTCAAATTATGAATGGTCGTGAGCAAACTGGTATTGTAGGTTGTACTGCAGTTGATGACTATATTAACAATGTAATCAAAAAGCACGAGTTTACAAGAGCTGACAAAGAAGCAGACCGTATTCGCCATGTTGATACTCTTGATGCTAATACAGGTCCGATTTTCCTTACACATAGAGAGAATAAGACGGTTACAAGTATTACTGAAGATTGGAAAAACACCCACACACCTGCATACGATTTTGTAGGTGATGATGGTGTTTCACAAACTGTATGGGTAATTGATGATGACGCGGTTGTTGATTCACTTGTTAAAGAATTTGCGAAAATCCCATATCTTTATATTGCTGACGGACATCATAGATGTGCATCAGCGGTTCGTGTAGGTCAAAAAAGAAGAGGAGAGGGTGAATACGATAAGAATGCGGAATTCAATTTCTTCCTTTCAGTTATCTTCCCTTGCGACCAGTTAAAAATTATGGATTACAACCGTGTAATTGCGGACCTTAATGGAAATACAAGTGAAGATTTTATTGCAAAAATGAGTGAAAAGTTCACAGTCGAAGAAGCAACTACAAGTCCTTATGCACCTGAAGAGCGTCACACATTTGGTATGTATCTTGATAACAAGTGGTATAAAGTCACTGCAAAGGCAGAATTTATAAATGAAAATGACCCTGTTGAGTGTCTTGATGTTTCAATTCTTCAAAATAACCTTATTACACCTATTCTTAACATTACCGACCCAAGAACTGATAAACGAATAGACTTCGTTGGTGGTATTCGTGGACTTGGTGAGTTAGAAAGAAGATGCGCTGAGGGTATGAAGTTGGCTTTTGCAATGTACCCAACATCTCTTAATGAACTTATGGATATTGCCGATGCAGGTCAGGTTATGCCACCAAAATCAACATGGTTTGAACCAAAATTGTTGTCAGGTCTTTTCATTCATAAGTTGTCATAATTTAATTTTTACTAACGGTGAATTTGTTTTTCACCGTTATTTTTTATTATTTAATTGTTAAATTGCACAAAAATTTACATCTAGATTTGTAAATTTGTGCCAAAGAACGAAAGTTAAAAATTTAACAATTAATTGTTGACATTGCCATTTTGCTGTTGTAATATATTCACAAATCAAAGCGCGTATATATGTGCAAATCATACAAAGAAAAGGCGAATACAACTAAAATGGCAAAAATCTTAAAACAAATGAATCCAATTAACTTAATATCACAAAAAGATGGAGCAAAAAGAATGGCAATAATGTTTATGAGCATTTTGCTTATGGGCTTTGCGGTTTCAGTTTTCTCATATTCAGGAATGGGTGTGGACCCTTTTACTGCACTTAATATGAGCATAAGTGAATTGTTGGGTATAAGCTTCGGCTTCTTTCAAATGTGCATAAATGGTATAATTCTTATTGCGGTAGCACTCGTTGCTAAAAGACTAATTAATGTTGGCACAATCGTAAATATGGTCGGCGTAGGTTATGTGTGCGAATTTTTCACAAGCATTTACGACCAATTCTTACCTCAAGAAAATACTTTTATTGTAAGAATTACTCTTATGGCAATCGGTGTATTTCTTTTAAGCGTTTCAGCATCACTTTACTTTAATTGTAATGTTGGCGTTTCACCTTATGATGCACTGGGTTTTGTAATGGAAGAAAAAACAAAGTTAAAGTATAAATGGTGTAGAGTTGCAACTGACCTTATTTGTACAGCCGTTGCATTTGTTCTTGGCGGACCAATTGGTGTTGGTACAGTAGTAACTGCTTTCTTTATGGGACCTGTGGTTTCATTTTGTGACAATACCATTTCAAAGAAAGTGCTTGGGGCAAAATATAAATTCTTTAGACACTTTACAGTTATTAGATATTATGAGTTTGCTTATACTCCATATAAAAATGTTGTATAATAAAATGAAACATAACAAAAGGGTACTCGTTTGAGTACCCTTATTTTTTATTCCCAAATATCAACCGCACCGCGATTTTCAGTAACCTTTGCTACATAAGATGCAACTTTTTTGTGTTCAGGATGTACCTTGTATTTTTCTAACTCTTCTTCATTTTCAGTTTCAACAACTAAAAGCGCATCAAAGTTTCTTTCACATTCTACCTGATTTTTAAGAAATGTAAGTTTTTTTATGTGTGGAATCATTGGTGGAAGTGCCTCGAGACCATTTTTAACAATTTCAATGTTTTCATCCTTTGTCTTACCTTCGGCTTCTTTAAATTTCCACATTACAATATGTTTAAGCATGATAATCACCTTATATTAAATAATCTTTTTGCATTTTCATTTGTTAAATCAAGAATTTCTTGTGCTGTAACACCTCGCAACTCCGCAATCTTTTCAGCAGTGTATGGAATATGCAACGAATCACATCTTTTGCCCCTAAATGGTACAGGAGTCATATATGGTGCATCAGTTTCAATAAGCAACTTATCATTTGGCACAAACATTGCCACTTCGCAGGGCTTAACAGCATTCTTAAATGTAACCGCACCGCCAAGACCAATATACATACCAAGTTTAATAATTTCTTTTGCCATTTCTACACTACCTGAAAAACAGTGAAGCACACCTTTTGGCTTGTATTTTTTTAATATATTAAGTGTATCTTCATGAGATTCTCTATCGTGAAAAATAACAGGCAAATCTAACTCTTTTGCCAACTGAATTTGCTTTTCAAGTAAAATAAGTTGATTATCACGACTTTCTTTTTCGTAGTGATAATCAAGTCCGATTTCACCAATAGCAATACATTTTGTGTCTTGTGCCAACTCTTTTATTTTTTCTAAATCACCATCATGGTATTCATTATTTTCAAGTGGATGAAAGCCCACTGCCGAATACACAAAATCGTATTTGTGAGAAAGTGCTACCGCAAATTCACTTGTCTTTATATTTGTTCCGCAACACACAACACCTGAAATACCTTTTTCTTTAAAAGAAACGAGCAGTTCGTTTCTATCAAGTTCAAACTGCTCGTCATCATAGTGTGCGTGTGAATCAAAAATGTTATGATACATTATCTTATTCTCGCTCCGTTTGGCATATCTTTATCTACAAAAACAACCTTTGCATCTTCTTCAGTAATGTCCGCTGCAAGAATCATACCGCAGCTTTCAACACCGCAAAGAACTGCAGGTTTAAGGTTTGCAACAACAATAACCTTTTTGCCGATAAGGTCTTCAGGTTTATACCACTTTGCAATACCACTCGCAACAATTCTATCAGTGCCGGTACCATCATCAAGAGTGAGTTTAAGAAGTTTCTTCGCCTTTTTAATTGGTTCACAATTCTTAACCTCAGCAACACGGAGCTCAACCTTCATAAAGTCAGGGAATTCAATAGGTGCAAGTCCCTCAATCTTAGGTGCAAGAGCATTTGCTTTTTCTTCAGCTTCTTTCTTTGCTTGAAGTTCAGCAATTAATTTTTCGCCATCAATACGAGAGAAGAGAGGAGTAGCAGTGCCAACCTTAACGCCTACTTCTAATCCGCCCCAAGCTTTAATGCTTTCATAAGTTGCAATAGGAACATTTAACTGTTCAGCAATCTTAACTGAAGTTTCAGGCATAATAGGGGAGATAAGTGCTGAAAGTACACGGATACCTTCAAGAAGATTATAAAGCACTGTGCCAAGTTTTTCTTTAGATGCCTCATCTTTTGCAAGTGCCCAAGGCATTGTTTCATCAATATATTTGTTGCAACGGCGTGCAAAATTGATTACACATTCAACTGCATCACTCATCTTGTATTCTGAAATGTACTTGTCAAATCCTGCAAATGCCTTTTGTGCTGATTCTTTTAAATCTTCATCAAATTCGGTAGCACAAGTAGGTGTTTGAACAACACCATCAAAATATTTGTTTTGCATCGCAATAGTACGATTAACAAGATTACCAAGTGTATTTGCAAGGTCAGAGTTAAAACGGTCAATCATTGCTTCATAAGTAATTGAGCCATCATGTGCGTGTGGCATTTCAGAAAGGAGATAGTAACGCACAGCATCAACACCAAAAATCTCAGTAAGGTCATCAGCATAAATAACGTTACCACGAGATTTGCTCATTTTGTCTTCGCCAAAAAGAAGCCAAGGGTGACCATAAACTTGCTTAGGAAGTGGTTCACCAAGTGCCATAAGCATAATTGGCCAGTAAATTGTATGGAATCTTACAATATCCTTGCCGATAATATGAACATCAGCAGGCCAGTATTTTTTGTAGTTGTCACCACTGCCATCAGGATTATAACCAAGAGCGGTAATGTAGTTTGAAAGAGCATCAATCCAAACATAGATAACGTGACGGTCATCAAATGTTACAGGAATACCCCACTTAAAAGATGTACGAGAAACACACAAATCCTGAAGACCTGGTTTAATAAAGTTATTAAGCATTTCTTTTTTTCGTGCCTCAGGATAAATGAAGTTTTCGTTATTCTCAATAAATTCTTCAAGCTGTTTTTGATATTTTGAAAG
>JAZKXL010000059.1:0-2272 GCA_045611635.1 Candidatus Fimenecus sp.
TTTATATGAAACTTTCTTTTTAATACTGATAGCAGTTGCCATATCAGCAAACTTGTCAATATCTTCGCCGGCAGCTTTAATCATATCTCTAATTGTACCAATAAAATGGTCAGCAAGATATGTTTGTAAATCTTTACCGTGTGTATCGAATTTAACTAGTTCCGTAACAAGGTCAGTTGTAGTACTTACAACATTGTTGTCAGCGTCAAAAACAACTGTTCTTATAGTGCCAGGGTAACCAATTGTAGATGCAGTTGAAATATCATAGAAATAATTGCCTTTAGGACTTACGTGCTTATCAATATCATGAACGTGAGTGTGACCTGTAAGCATAAACTGAACGCCTAAATCGGCAAGTTGTTCGCGGCGGATGTCATAGTCGCCCATCATATCGCCTTTACCTATGATTTCATACATAGGTGATGGAGCAATAAGAGGATGGTGTGTCATTGCAACAATGAATTGGTTGTTGGCTCTTGCGTCAGCAACTTGTTCTTTAACCCATTCGAAACACTCGTCGGAAAAACCGCTTTTGCCGTTTCTATTAGTGTCATCATTAAGCGCGAAAAGGCGGTAACCATCTTGCAACTGAATGATATATGACATACTTTCCTCATGAACTGCAAGAGCTTCATCAGGACCAAACTCTTTATACATATCATAAAGGTCTTCACGTTTTGCTGCAGGGATAGTTACTCTTTCGCTACCTTCATATTTGTGATGAGTTCCATCACCTTGAAAGTCGTGAGTAGCGGTAAGAACATAAACTCTTTTGCCCTTTTCTTTAAGACCACGAAGCATTTCAATGAATTCTTTGTGAGAATCAAAGTCGCCATTGCTTGTTGTATCGCCTGAAAGAAGGACGATGTCAGTTCTTTTATCATTTGCAATTTGAGTAAACGCTGCTTCGAGCATTTCTTCCGCTTGCGCTAATAAAACGCCACTTTTGTTGTTAGCGATTTCATAAGCTTCGCCTGATGTACCAAGCTTTTTTGAATAATAATGTGTATCTGTAATAACCGTTACGGTAAGTGGATTTCTCATAATTTACCCCTTATCTAACTTTATTGTCGATTTCTTCTTTAAGCATATTTGTGAAATCGTCAAAGTTCATTGAACCGATGTCACCTTGACCGCGTTTGCTTACTGATACTGTACCTTCTTCAACTTCCTTGTCACCAACAATAACCCAATATGGAAGCTTCTGAAGGCGAGATTCACGGATCTTGTAACCTGTCTTTTCACTTCTGTCATCAACAGTAACACGCATACCCATTTTTTCAAGTTCTTTCTTGATTTCAAATGAGCGGTCGTGATGACGGTCAGCAATAGGAAGAATTCTTACTTGTTCAGGAGCAAGCCAAAGTGGGAATGCACCTGCATATTTTTCAATAAGAAGAGCAAGTGTGCGCTCATAACAACCGATTGATGTTCTATGAATAATATATGGATTTTTCTTTGTGCCATCTTTATCAGTGTATTCCATGCCAAATTTTTCAGCAAGAAGTTGGTCAACTTGGATTGTAATAAGAGTGTCTTCCTTACCGAATACATTCTTAATTTGGATATCGAGTTTAGGACCATAGAAAGCAGCTTCACCAACACCAACAGCATACTTAATTTCAAGATTATCAAGGATTTTGCCCATAATTCCCTGTGCTTCATCCCATTGTTCGGGAGTACCGATATATTTTTCTTTATCAGCAGGGTCCCATTGTGAGAAACGATATGAAACGTCTTCGTAAAGACCAAGAGTCTTAAGCATATAAATAGCAAGTTCAAGGCAACCCTTAAATTCTTCTTCAAGCTGTTCAGGAGTACACATTAAGTGACCTTCTGAAATTGTGAACTGACGAACACGGATAAGACCGTGCATTTCGCCTGATGCTTCGTTACGGAAGAGGGTTGATGTTTCGTTGTATCTTAATGGTAAATCTCTATATGAACGAGGTCTATTAAGATATGCTTGGTATTGGAATGGACAAGTCATAGGACGAAGTGCAAAGATTTCATCACCATTTGCTTCCGCCTGGTCAGCATCACCGAGTACAAACATGCCATCGCGATAATGGTCCCAGTGGCCTGAAACCTTGTAAAGGTCGCTCTTTGCCATAAATGGTGTCTTTGTAAGCAACCAACCACGCTTTTGTTCTTCATCTTCAACGAATCTTTGAAGAAGTTGAATAATTCTTGCACCCTTAGGGAGCATAATAGGAAGACCTTGACCGATTAATTCGCTTGTTGTGAAAAGTTCAAGTTCACGACCAAGTTT
>JAZKXL010000060.1:0-2379 GCA_045611635.1 Candidatus Fimenecus sp.
ATTTCGTCAGGAGTTGCAGTTGTGAAAATCACAGGGTCAATATTACCCATAACGATAGTGTCTGTTGGCATTTGAGGTAACATTTTTATAAGTGATACAGCATTTCCAAAATGATAAATGTCTGCATCATATTCTTTGATTTCGTTTGTCATATCACCGATGGCATCACCACAATTGTGATAACAGATTACAAAGTTTTCGTCGTTTATTTTTTCAATGATTTCCTTAACAAATGGTGCTGAAAATTCAGCATTAAGTGATGGTGACAAAAGCCCTGCAGCAGGCTCTGCCATAATTACACCATCTGCACCTGCTTTTTTGAATTCGAGAATATAGTTTGTGATAAATTCAGTTGCTTTTGAAAGTAATGTTTTCACTTCGTCAGGGCTGTCATAACATTCCATCATAAGTTCAGTCATATCAAAAAGACGACCTGCCAATGAATAAGGGCCAATTACACCACAAAATACGGGAACATCTTTAATTTCTTCTTTGGCCTTTTTGATGCCATCAATACAAATTGCAGTTCTACATGAGCCAACAGAAGGTACTGTGATACTTTCGGCATCACAAATATCATCAATTATACCTTGCTTTACAGTTGGAACTTCGTCATCCTTAAAAACGATTTCGCAACCAAAAGCCTCTGCTTCAACAGACAAATCCATCATATTAAGAGATGCGCCCATATTACATCGGTCAAGTATTGCTTTCATTCCCTTGACTTGCATTTCGGGACTATCGAGCAACTCTTTCACGGTAATACCAAGCAACTGTGTAGATGGAAAAGATAAAATAGGTATAGTTTTATCTTTATTTTCAAGTATTTTCTTTACTATTGGTTTCATAATTTTAGTCCTTTTTGAAAAATGAAAGTGCTAAATCTGCTGCAATTGCAGCATCAGGAGAATAACCATCTGCACCAACCTGTTTAGCAAATTCTTCACTTACAGGTGCACCGCCAATCATAACTTTTACTTTGTCACGAAGTCCTGCATCTGTGAGAGCATCAACAACATCCTTATGGTATTCCATTGTAGTTGTGAGAAGTGATGAGAGGGCTACAATTTGTGCATCATTTTCCTTAACTGCGTTAACAACTTGTTCTGCAGAAACATCAGTACCAAGGTCAATGCACTCAATACCTACACCTTCAAGCATCATTTTTACAAGATTTTTACCGATATCGTGCAAGTCACCTTTAACAGTACAAATAACAGCCTTACCGATTGGTTCAACACCCTCTTGTGTCAGATGTGGCTTAAGAATGGCAACACCCATATTCATAGCCCTTGCAGCAATTAAAACTTCAGGCACATACACCTCATTTTTCTTGAATTTTTCACCGATTGCCATCATACCTGCAATAAGTCCGTTATCAAGAATTTCTTTTGCTGAAATATTATCCTCAAGAGCCTGTGCAACAAGTTCTTTTACATTTTTTGCTCTGCCTTTTTGCACGAATTCACATATTTCTGATACTACTGACATGGTTTAACCCTCCCAATGATTTTCAATTGATTCCCTTATAATCTCAACAAATCTACGCACCTTGTTCATATCGTTGTTGACTGTATAAACATCTCGTTGTGCGAATTCAAGTTTACAACCACGAGCAGTTTTTATTGTCTTTTCAATATGCTTACGAGTTGCATCTTCGTCAAGAGTTGCACCAACACCCAAGAATGTTGGGTTAGGTTTTCTGTGATAGATAATGCCTGAACCACGTAACTGCTCTGCCATAAAATCTTCGTCACACCAAGGTGAAATTGACACTTTTTTAAGGTTAGGCAAGGTTTTTATGGTGTCCCAATGAGGATGAACAGGCTCACAACAACCGTAATTAAGTCTGCCAAACATAGATGCAATTTTATAGTAACATGGGAAAATAAATTCACGGTACATCTCAGGAGAAATACCTACTGTTTCCTGACTGTCCATAAAACCCCAAAGGTCAGTTGTCTTAATTTGACCTTGTTTATCAGGTTCGTCATAAAATGCTAATGAACCCTGACATACCCACTCAAAAGATTTATTCTGTAAAAGTACATTTTCACTTTCCAGATGCTTGAAATATGCAACGTAAGCATCTGCAATTCTATCCATCATTTCTTTGAATTCATCAGGATAGTCATACATTGAATAAAGCATATTTTCCATACCCATCATATGAACCACATGCTGTGTGGGAGTGGAGTAAAGTCCGTCACTGACAAGTCTGACTGGAAGAATATCGCCAAAAACGTCATTGAAAAGTTCATTCTTTTGCATTGTGCTTTCTTTATTGACACCATAGATTGTTGGTTGGAGGATTTTATCAAAATCATCTGCTAAATCATCAATAATATGTTCAAACTGATGACCCATTTCTGTACCATC
>JAZKXL010000061.1:0-1734 GCA_045611635.1 Candidatus Fimenecus sp.
TGAAAAAGCATTTAGAAACGCTTTCGTTTATCAAATTGATAACTATCTTAAAACAAATGGTAAATATGTTAAGAGTGACGCTAAAATCACATATCAAGATGTTGAAGATTGTCTCATTTTAGTTGTATCATCATTCTCAACACAAACTTCATATGAAAACCAAACTAAAAAAGCAATTACAAACAAGTTTATTCAAGAGGCAATGACCGATTTCTTCCGTCAACAACTTGAAATTTACTTCCTTGAAAATAAACTTGATGCAGATAAAATTACAAATCAAGTGCTTATTAATATGCGCTCTCGTATTAAAGCGGAAAGCACTCGTATAAACATTAAAAAGACTTTACAAACGGGCAACGATATGACAAGTCGTGTTGAAAAATTCGTCGATTGTCGTAGTAAAGATGTTAGTGAACGCGAAATCTTTATAGTTGAGGGTGATTCGGCTCTTGGTGCTTGTAAGCAAGCACGTGACTCATCATTCCAAGCAATTATTCCTGTTCGTGGTAAAATTCTTAACTGTCTTAAGAGCGAATACGATAAGATTTTTAAAAGCGATATTATTGTTGACCTTATAAAAGTGCTTGGTTGCGGTGTTGAGGTTAATTCTAAAAAAAGTAAAGATGTTTCATCATTTAATATAAATGATTTAAGATGGAATAAAGTCATTATTTGTACTGACGCTGACGTTGACGGTTTCCATATTAGAACACTCATCTTGACTATGATTCACCGCCTTATGCCAACAATTATTGAAGAGGGCAAGGTGTTTATTGCGGAATCACCACTTTATGAAATCCGCACAAAAGATGAAACATACTTTTGCTACACTGAAAAAGAAAAAATTGATGTTTTAGAACAAATTGGTAACGCAAAATACACCATTCAGCGTTCAAAAGGTCTTGGTGAAAATGACGCTGATATGATGTGGCTTACTACAATGAATCCAAAAACAAGAAGACTCATTAAGGTTGAGCCGGATAGTATTGAGTCACTTATGGAAGAAAGATTTGAACTCTTTATGGGTGATGACTTACAGGGTCGTAAAGATTTTATTGCCGAAAATGGTCATATGTATATTGACCTTGCCGATATTTCATAAAAGGAGGGATATGAATGGCTAGAAAGAAAAAGGTAGTTGAAACCGAAATCACCGAAGAGCAATTAAATGCTCACATACTTGGTGCCGGTGAGGTTGTAACTCAAAATATTACACATACTCTTGAAACAAACTTTATGCCTTACGCTATGAGCGTTATCGTATCCCGTGCAATTCCTGAAATTGACGGTTTTAAGCCATCTCATAGAAAACTTCTTTATACAATGTATAAAATGGGACTTCTCAGCGGTGGTAGAGTAAAATCAGCAAATATTGTTGGTCGTACAATGCAACTTAACCCTCATGGTGACTCAGCAATTTACGAAACAATGGTGCGACTTTCAAAGGGTAACGAAAGCTTGTTGCACCCTTATGTTGACTCAAAGGGTAACTTTGGTAAAGCATACTCAAAAAACATGGCGTATGCGGCATCTCGTTATACTGAGGCAAAGTTAGAAGCAATAGCAAGTGAACTTTTTAAAGATATTGATAAAGATACAGTAGATTTTGTTGATAACTATGATGCTACAATGCAAGAGCCAACCTTGTTGCCTGTAACATTCCCATCAATTCTTGTGAATGCAAATACTGGTATTGCTGTTGGTATGGCATCTTCAATATGCTCATTTAATCTT
>JAZKXL010000062.1:0-4420 GCA_045611635.1 Candidatus Fimenecus sp.
AGTAGGACGAATACCAATTACAGGATAATCACCAATAAGTCTGTTTTTTGCCATAATAAAATCCCCTTTACAAAAGTAATTTTAGTATTTAATATTATACAAATTTAGTATATCAAATCTTCAAAATCAAGTCAATAAAAAACAAAAAAGAGAGCACATAAAATGTACTCTCTTTTTGTGGCACGCCGGAAGGGATTCGAACCCCCGACCTTTTGGTTCGTAGCCAAACACTCTATCCAGCTGAGCTACCGGCGCATATGCGGACTTTTAACCGCCCGAATATAATAACATTTGAAAGTAAAAAAGTCAACAGTTTTTTTATAAAAATTATAAATTGTTTATTTTATAATAGCGGAACAATTAAATTTGATTGATAACATTTTAAAGGTGTGATATAATTTGAAAAAATATGTGATTATGGAGACAAATATGCAATATGAATTTCCTTTTGGACAAAAACTACGTCCTTTAGTGCAAGAAGATAAATCACCTAAAAAGGTATTTGTTTTAGGTGTATATGCAAGTGCAGTTCATGCACGTTGGAAAAACAATGGTCAAATAATATGTCAAGCACTTGCTGTGGCAAGTGAACCTAGAATATTTTGGGATGGCAACATAGAAGAAGCAAAAGATATTATAAAATCAATTGATATACCAAAAGAACTTGGTACGTTAGAACCTGCAGGTGCACAACTCAATGGTCCTTCAGCAAAAGTGCTTGATGAAAATATTTTAGCACCACTTGGCTTTTCACGAAACGAAGCGTGGCTATGTGATTGTCTTCCTGAAACACGATTAAATCCAAGTCAGGTTAAAGCAATTCGTGAAAAATATAATCCTTTAATAGAAAAATATGGCTTGAATCCCGTTACCATACCAACACGCCCATCAACTTTTTGTAATAAAGAAAGAAGTAAAGAAATTACTGATGAGTTAATGCAATCACAAGCAAATTTGCTTGTTTTATTAGGTGATATTCCAATTGCACAATATCTAAAAAAGGTGGCAAATATACCATTCTCTACATTGGGAGAATATGTTGAATTGTATGGTTATGGCAATCCAATAGAAATAATGATAAACAACAAAAACATTAAGGTATTACCATTAGCACATCCAAGACAAATAGGTGCATTAGGTGCTCATAGTGAAAAATGGTTTTTAGCACATAAAGAATGGGAATAACAAATAAAGTTATAGTAAAAAAGAGAGTACTCACGTACTCTCTTTTCTATTTCACAACCAATATTTTATCGATATTATATTTCTTAAACAACTCTATATGATTTTCAGTAATCTTTTCACCACTTACTGCAATAGGAATAGCAGGAGGGCAAGATACAGTAGGACTTGCACAAACTTTGCCGAGTGCATTTTCTACATCAATTTCTTCACATTCACTAAAAACTGCATCACGGATTGTCATAACTCTTTCCGCTTCTGAAATTTCAATATTTTCAATTCCGTGTACTCTTTCAATATGTAGATTTTCAAATGATGATTTGATTTTTTCAAAATCCTCATCATTGTTTTGCGGACTAAACATAAACACCACAAAATCATTGTCAGCATATTCAAACTCAATGCCATAGTCACGAAGATGCTTTGCAAAATCAAAGTCAAATCCACGAAAATCAACTGTAATTTTCAATGGCTCAGCGGAAATAATAGAGAATCCCTTTTTGTTGATTAAATATCTTAATTCCGCCACTTTTTCCGCACAAGATTCAATATCTTCACTGATTTTCTCATCAATATATTTATTGCATAAATCGAGAGATTGCATTATAAGATACGACGGACTTGTTGACCCAAAAATCCCCATAGCATTTATTGCGTTTTGTGAAAAACCATATTTATCATCTTTTGCAATATGCAAATATCCGCCACCCGTAAGCACAGGAAGCGTCTTGTGTGCCGAATCACAACACATATCAGCCCCAAGTGTTATTGGATGTAAATCACGCTTGTAAAATTTAAGATAACTGCCATGAGCATTGTCAACAAGCAGGGGAATAACATGCTTTTTACAAACATTTGCAATACTTTCTATGTTACTCATTCCACCCAAATAGTCAGGGCTTGTTATATATACCGCAAAAGGTTTGCTATTGAGGTTATTAAGTGCATTTTCAATTATTTCGCCATTCAAAATACAACTGCAAATACTATCAGTACTCTTAGAGTAAAGCCATTCTACATCAGCATCAAGCTTACTGAGTGCATAGATAAATGATTTGTGAGCATTTCGCCCTGCTAACACAAAAGGTCTTGTTGACTTGTCCGCTCTTAAATATGCAAGATAAAGCATAGCATTTATACTTTGACTTGAACCGCCTGCCGAGTAAACTGTTTTTGCAGTACCAAAAAGTAAAGTAGCATTTTCTTCACTTTGACGGATTATTCCACTTGGCGCATATAATTCGTCAGCACCTTTGATTTCAGTAATGTCGTATTGCTCAAAACCTAAAAAAGACACACCTTTATGACCCGGCATGTGAAGTCGGGCAGTATTACTTTTGATGTAATTCTGCACAAAGTCAAAAATTGGTGTGTCCATTTTAATATTCCTTATTTATCGTAATTTTCAGCAACTTGAATCATTACAGCACATTCAATACGCTTTTTAAATAATTCGCATCCGTATTCATAAATACCAGTGATTTTGCCTGATGCGTGGTATGAGTTAGCAGCACAACCGCCTGAGCAATAAAGTTTAGCCCAGCAGTCGTTACATTCAGGTCTTGCATAAGCATTACAAAGTTTGAATTCATCTTGAACTTCTTTGTTTGTAACTCCGTCCCAAATGTTACCAAGCAAATATTTGGTGTCACCAACAAATTGATGGCAAGGGTACAATTCACCAGTAGGTGTAACTGCCATATACTCAGTACCTGAGCCACAACCTGAAATTCTCTTGTAGATACAAGGACCATGAGTAAGGTCGAGCATATAGTGGTAGAAAGTAAATCCTTTTCCCTCTTTTTTACGCTTAATCATTTCTTTTGCAAGAATTTCATACTGGTCAAAAAGAATTGGTAAATCTTCTTCAGTTAAAGCACTTGCATCTTCAGGTGCACAAACAACTGGCTCCATACTAAGCTCAGTAAATCCTAAATCAGCCATGTGGAAAATATCGTTTGTAAAGTCAGTATTTTTATGAGTAAAAGTACCGCGCATATAGTAATTTTTACCACCACGACGCTTTACGAATTCCTGGAATTTAGGAACAATTATGTCATAACTACCGCGTCCCATATAGTCAACGCGAAGTCTATCATGAACTTCAGGTCTACCGTCAAGACTTAAAACTACATTGCTCATTTCACGGTTTGAAAACTCAATAACATCATCATCAATGAGAATTCCGTTTGTAGTAAGTGTAAAACGGAAATTCTTGTTGTGAATTTTTTCTTGCACTCTTGCATAAGCCACTAATTCTTTAACAACATCCCAGTTCATAAGTGGCTCGCCACCGAAAAAGTCAACTTCAAGATTTCTTCTTGTGCCTGAATTTTCAATAAGAAAATCAAGTGCACGTTTACCAACCTCAAAACTCATTAATGCTCTTTCGCCGTGGTATTTACCTTGACTTGCAAAGCAGTATTCACAGTTTAAGTTGCAAGTGTGCGCAACATGAAGACAAAGCGCCTTGATTACTGTGTTTCTATTCTTGAAATCAAAAGCCATACCCTCATAAGTGTCAGGAGTATAAAGCTTACCGTTTTGTTCAAGCGTTTTAACATCTTCTATACAGTCAAGAACATCTTGTTTTGTAATTTCTTCCTGTTTGTATGTATTCAGTATGTACTCAACAATCTCGTCAGCGGTTTTTTCTTTATACATGGCAATAATGTCGTAAGCCACTTCATCAACTACGTGAACAGAACCACTGCAAGTATCAAGCACAATGTTATATCCATTTAATTTATATTGATGTACCATAATTTATCCTTCTCAACAAAAAACAGGTAATACAAAACGCATTACCTGCCTTTAGCAATAGATTTTTAATTCTTATTTGCTTTCAACGTTTTCGCACTGTTGGTTAGCAACACCGCAAGATGTTTTACATGCTGATTGGCAAGATGTTTGGCATTCACCACAACCGCCCTTAACTGCGCTTTCTTTAAGGTCTCTTGTTTCAATAGTCTTAATTCTTTCCATAGTAAAAAATCTCCTATCTGAATAATTCAAATATTTACAAAAAAAGTATATCACAAGCGTTATTTTGTGTCAAGATATATATTTATTTTCATTGTCAATATAATCGATAGAAAAACATAATAAAATGTGAAAAAACATCTATTATTTTTGCAAAATATATGATATGATATTAAATGTATAACTATGTTTATTAGATTTTGAAAGAAGATGACGTTTTAATGTCAAAAAAATGTGATGTGCTCATAGTCGGTTG
>JAZKXL010000063.1:0-3791 GCA_045611635.1 Candidatus Fimenecus sp.
GTACCAACAAAATGCTATGACTACTACATAAGAGAAGGTAACAACTTCACAGTTGTATGGCAGACAAAGGGCTACAAGAATCACACAGGTAGCGCAACAGTTTAAACAATTGAAAAATAGCAAGAAATCACCGCAAATTTCATTTAAGTTAGCGGTGATTTTTGTTTTCCAAAAACTTTTTTTAATATATTTTAAAAAAGTAGTTTATTACAGTTGAAAAAAGCTTGATTTTAGTGTAAAATATACAAACAAAGTTTAATTTTTAATGTTTTTTATAAATTTTTTTGGAGGATTTGTATGAATTATTCCCTTACAAAGAAACAAGCAAAAGAACTTGTTGAATCAAAACTTTCTCATTTTATTGGCGTAAATCCTAACGAAGCCACAAATGAGCAATTCTATAAAGCGATTGTGCTTATTGTACGTGATATGATGAGCCAAGGTAGAGCTGAATTTTCAAAAGAGGGTTCTAAAAAAGGGACAAAAAGAGTTTATTACCTTTGCATGGAATTCCTTATGGGACGCTCACTTAAAAATAACCTTTACAACTTAAACCTTACAAAGACTTTTGAGAGCGTATTAAAAGATTACGGTGTAAAATTAGACTCAATTTATGATTGCGAGCCAGATGCAGGTCTTGGTAATGGTGGTCTTGGTCGTCTTGCTGCTTGCTATCTTGATGGTCTTGCAACTCAAGGTTATGTTGCAAAGGGTTACTCAATTCTTTATGAATACGGTATTTTCAAACAAAAACTTGTTGATGGTTGGCAAACTGAACTTCCTGACTTCTGGCTTCCTGGCGGTGAAGTATGGCTTGTTCCACACGAAGAAAGCGCAATCAATATTAACTTTGAGGGCGAAGTTCGTGACATTTGGGAAAATCAATATCACCATGTTGAAATTGAAAATCCAAACACAATTCAAGCAATCCCTTATGATATGCACGTAGCAGGTAAAGATGGCAAGGGTATTTCAGTTCTTCGCCTTTGGGCTGCAAGAGCACCTGGTCTTGATATGGCGCTCTTTAATCAAGGTGACTATATGCGCGCTATGGAAAGAAACGCTATGGCTGAGGTTATCAGTAAGGTTCTTTATCCGTCAGATAATCATCCTGAAGGCAAATCACTTCGCCTTCGCCAACAGTATTTCCTTGTTTCAGCATCAATTCAAGATATTGTTCAAAGACACCTTCGTGAGTTCGGCACAATGGATAATTTTGCTGACAAAGTTGCAATTCACGTTAATGACACTCACCCAACAATGGCAATTCCTGAACTTATGAGAATTATGCTTGACGAATGTGGCTACGGTTGGGATGAAGCATGGAACATTGTTACAAAAACAGTTGCATACACAAACCATACAGTTATGAAAGAAGCGCTTGAATGCTGGCCTGAAGACCTTTACAAACGCCTTATGCCAAGAATTTGGCAAATCACAAAAGAAATTGACAATCGTTTCCGTTCTTTTGTATGGGAAAATACACATGATGCTGATAAGGTTGAACGCATGGCAATTATGTCAAACGGTATTGTAAGAATGGCAAACCTTTGTGTTGCCGGCTCACACTGTGTAAATGGTGTTTCAGCACTTCATAGTGATATTCTTAAGGATACAGTTTTCTCTGACTTCTATGCACTTACTCCTGATAAATTTACAAATGTAACAAATGGTATTGCTCATAGAAGATGGCTTTGTCAAGCAAACCCACAACTTACAAAATTCCTTACTGATACTATTGGTGATGGTTTTGTAAAGAATGGTGATGCACTTCTTGATTTAAGAAAGTTTAAAGATGACAAGGCAGTGCTTGATGAACTCCAAAAAATCAAGCGTGCAAATAAAGAAGAGTTTGCAAAATATGTGCTTAAACACAACGGAATTCAGCTTGACCCAGATTCAATTTTTGATGTTCAGGTTAAACGACTTCACGAGTATAAGCGTCAACATCTTAATGCCCTTAATATTTTGTCACAATACCTTGCAATTAAAGAAAATCCAAATGGTGAATTTATTCCTCACACATATATTTTCGGTGCAAAGGCAGCATCAGGTTACTTTGTAGCAAAGAAAATTATTTCTTTCATTTGTGCACTTGCTGATTTAATCAACAATGACCTTGATGTTAAAGGTCGCCTTAAGGTTGTTTATGTTGAAGATTACAATGTTACACTTGCTGAAAAGCTTATGCCTGCTGCTGATATTTCAGAGCAAATTTCACTTGCAGGTACTGAGGCATCAGGTACAGGTAATATGAAGCTTATGCTTAATGGTGCAGTAACACTTGGTACTATGGATGGTGCTAATGTTGAGATTTATGATGCCGTTGGTGAAGATAACATTTACATCTTCGGTATGAAAACTCCTGAAGTACAACAGTTACAAAAACAGGGTTATTCACCAGTGAACTTCTATAACAATAACGCTGAAATCCGTAAGATTTTAGACTTTGCTAACCAAAATGGTATTGGTGGTAAAATGTTCCACGAAGTAACATCAACAATTATTCACCACGACCCATATATGGTGCTTGCGGACTTTGAAGATTATAGAGCAACACAGCAAAGAATTTCTAAAGACTTCCTTGACCGTGATAACTGGAACAAGATGTCACTTATGAACATCTCAGGTGCAGGTAGATTTGCAGCGGACCGTGCAATTAACGAGTATGCAGCAAATATTTGGAATGCAAAATCAGCACTTAAAAAATAAGTAATAAAAAATGAGAGACAGAGCAAAAAAACTCTGTCTCTTTTGTTTGTTTAAATTATAGTTTATCAGGATGTTTGGTGTTATGTGTCATTCTGAGGAACGAAGTGACGAAGAATCTTTGTTGGTTGATATATTACCGTTGAGGAGATTCTTCGCTACGCTCAGAATGACCTATTCCTTTAATCATTCTATTAGACAAACTCAAATATGTTTAATAAAATTCAATAATATTTCTTTCTCATTTTCAACCTTACCATCAATTACTGCGGTGAGACATTTTTCTAATGTGTCGCCGATTTTTTTGCCCTTGTAACCGAGAGCAATCAAATCATTTCCATTAATAGCAAGGTGTTTTATTGAAAAGCACTCATTTTCGTTAATGATTTCATCAATTATTTCACGAGCATCTTTATAAAAATCTTCACCACGAAAATATTCAGGATTTTGAGCCGAGTTATCGCAATACTTGATTTCAATTAAATCGTAAATTAAATCCGCACCGATTTGCGACATAATCTTTTTAAGTCGTTTTCGGTCGGGCTTTGTTATATTGTTGACCATAATTGGTGAGTCGTGCATTTTTACAAGAATTACAACCTTGTTTTTTGTATCATTGTCAAAACGAAGTCGCACCATAACTTTTTCGGTTATCTCGGCACTCTTTTTAGGGTGAGCGTAAAAATGTTGTTCACCCTTTTCATCAAAATGTGCCACGCCCGGTTTTCCTATATCGTGAAAGAAAAGCGCAAGACGGATTATAGGGTTTTGACTACTATTCTCAACTGCTTTAAGGGTGTGAGTATAAACGTCGTAACAGTGATGCCTGTTTTTTTGCTCAAATCCAACACAGTCACGAATTTCAGGGATAAATACTGCAACAACATCAGCGAATTCCTGCAAAATGTTGTAAGCGTTTTTGCCACAAAGCAACTTTACAAATTCCTCACGAATACGCTCAGCGGAAATATTTTTAAGCAAATTTTTGCATTTGTGAATTGCTTTTTTTGTTTCTTCTTCAATTTCAAATCCCAAAACGGAAGCAAATCGCATAGCACGAAGAATACGAAGAGCATCTTCAC
>JAZKXL010000064.1:0-19007 GCA_045611635.1 Candidatus Fimenecus sp.
TTTATGGCTATTAGGCATTACATCCACAGGTAGTAATTCATTGTTTTTTTCATAATTCCATTCTTTTGCTAAAGTTGGATTAGCTGTTTGCAAATCATTTTCACCCTCAATGGCATATCGACCTGAACAATATGGACATCCCCGTCCTTTATTTCTGTTAGATATCATCGCTTGCCATTCATGGCCTTTATCGCATTTCCACCAAACTTTTTTTTGACTATTAGGCATTACATCAATAGGTGTTAACTCATTATTTTTTTCATAATTCCATTCTTTTGCTAAAATAGGATTTATCGTTTGCAAATCATTATGACCCTTTAAAACTTTTTGACCTGCGCAGTATGAGCAACCTCTTCCCTTATTTCTATGGTCTATTGTTGCCTGCCATTCATGCCCTTCGTTACACTTCCACCAAACTTTTTTATGGCTATTAGGCATTACATCCACAGGTAGTAATTCATTGTTTTTTTCATAATTCCATTCTTTTGCTAAAGTTGGATTAGCTGTTTGCAAATCATTATATCCTTTTAAAACTTTTTTGCCAGAGCAATATGGACATCCATTTCCGTTATTTCTATTAGATATCGTTGCTTGCCATTCATGTCCTTTGATACACTTCCACCAGACTTTTTTATCACTATTCGCTAAAAAGTTTTCAGGTTTTAAGTTGCTATTCTTTTCATAATTCCACTCACTTGCTACTTTAGGATTGGAAACCAAAATAGAATTTTCTTTTTCTGTATGTTCCCGTAAATTTTCTATTGCAATAGAGTCTCTTTCTATGTCAACATCAACGTTAGTTTCAATTATTTTACCTAAAATTTTTCCAAGTATTTTTGATAAGTTCTTTTGGTTTTTTTGAATAACATAATCTTCAGAACTGTCATTTAATGGTGGCAAATCTTCTCTTATCCTGAACAATTTAATCCCATCTTTTTTACAAGCTAAATTTTTCTCTAAATCTTTTTTTGTTTTATTTTTGTGCCAATAATACCCATCATATTCAATAGCGGTTTTTTTTGCTGGAATATAAATATCTAATTCGTATCCCTTTTCTCTATATGAATGTATTACTTCTAAATCGTGTTTTTTAAGATAGTATACAATCGCATATTCAGGGAAAGAAGTATGTCGTTCAGAATTACAAATAGGGCACTTGTTTCCTCTATTTCTACTATCTATCGTTGCTTGCCATTCATGTCCTTTGATACACTTCCACCAGACTTTTTTCCCACTATTAGGCATTACCTCCATAGGTGTTAATCCATTATTTTTTTCATAGTTCCATTCTGTCGCTAGAGTTGGATTAATTGTTTGTAAATCATTTTCACCTTTTACGGCATATTTACCCGCACAATATGGGCATCCTATTCCTTTGTTTCTACTATTTATAGTTGCTTGCCATTCGTGTCCTTTACTACATTTCCACCATACCTTTTTATTGCTGTTGGGTAAAACATCTATAGGTGTTACCCCATTATTCCTTTCATAATTCCACTCTTTTGCCAAGGTTGAATTAACCGTTTGTAAATCATTTTCACCTTTAATTGCATATCGACCTGAGCAATATGGGCAACCATTTCCATTGTTTCTATCTTTTATTATTGCTTGCCATTCATGTCCTTTGATACACTTCCACCATACTTTTTGCCCACTATTAGGCATTACTTCTACAGGTGTTAATCTGTTATTCCTTTCATAGTTCCATTCTGTCGCTAGAGTTGGATTAATTGTTTGTAAATCATTTTCACCTTTTACGGCATATTTACCCGCACAATATGGGCATCCCTTACCACTATCTCTATTGTATACCTCTGTTTGCCATTCGTGTCCTTTTTTGCATTTCCACCATACCTTTTTATGACTTCCAAGGGTTAATTGGGCTGGGACAACATCTTCGTTCCTTTCCCAATCCCATTCAGCCATAAGTTGAGCATTATCGCTCACATATCTCTTTTCTTTATTTTCAGCCACAACGCTCACCATCTTTCTAACATAATTATACCACCCATACAACAAAAAGCAACAGTTTTCATACTGCTGCCTTTTATGATATATATGCATTTTTAAAGTCTCACCTCAATCTCACTAAGCTGTATATAATAACACTTACAACGTTACTCCCAAAACGGCGAATTGTATTAAATAGCGTAGTCAATGCCAGAAAAGAAACACTCAATTTTTGTTGGGTGTTTTCTTTTTAATTATATATGTCAGCATTTAAGCTATGCCATTCGGGTTATGAGCCCGACGGTCGTTGGTTCAGGACTTTTTTCGCAAGCTAATTAGAACACAATTCGAGCCAGTAGTGGTATCGTTGTTTTATATAGAATTTAAGCCATTTAAAAGAATTAAGCGTTGCATTTGGGAATTTCTTGTCCCTTTTGCAACGCTTTTTGTTATTAAGTTAATTAGCAAGAATATCTTTCTAAAGTCGTTAATTTACTAGTTTTAGTTTACTTCAGTGCTGTTTGTCAATATGGGCATTTCAGTCATTCGTAGTTTTGCGCAACCGTATGGATAAAGTTTAATTTCTTGAATATTTGAAATTGGTTTTCTTGCTTTAGGTGTTTTTCTTGCAATACTTCTATATGGGAATTTAAATCCCCAATTAATTTGTTGCATATTTGCTTTTACGGTTACAGGTGGTTCATCCTGTGAAAATGGGAATTTACCAATTCCGTTGAACTTCACTTCAAATTTTAAATTTGAATAGCCATAGTTCCAAGGTGTTTTTGGTATAAACTCATAATCGCAATATGGGAATTTACGCTCTACACCTTTTTTAGTATATTCACGCATTTTCTTCTTGTATTTAATTGGCACTGAAAAAAGCAATGAACCCATTTGCAAAGCATAAAGATCATTTGGTCTTGCTTTTAAAAATGGTATAGCTTCAAATTCAATCTCTATTTTTGTTTTGCCTGAGTTTATATTAAATTCAAGGTCTTTTGTTTCTGTATTTTCACCATTTACCTTAAGATTTTTTGCGAATGACGGAATACGAATTGCAAACTCAAAACTCTTTTCACTATCTATTGAATAGTGCATTTTATTTTCAAAAGGATAATTTGTTTCAAGCTTAATTGTGACTCCCTTAACGCTCAACATTGATGGCATCATAAGAGAATTGATTATTTTATTATCATTATGCATAAATGCTGAAAGAGCAAATTTAGGCCAACCCTGATTAAAGTTTGCGGTGCAACAACCGTAGTTTGGTTCAAGACCAAAGGTATGTGCATAAGGTCCGTTTGTGCTCCAAGGAGCCATAATCATTGTTTTTTCACAAGCAATTTGATTTACTTGCTGAACATATTGATGAGTCCACATATCTTCGCTGAGAGTAGCGGGAAGAGCATTAAACCCAAGTACTTCAAGGCGCTCTAACCATTTGTTTTCACCTGTATGTGCAAAAATTTCTTCATAAGAATACATTTGCTCAACAACTGCACAAAGCTCTGTACCCTTTGTTGGGTCAATGCCTGAAAGTACTTCGTCACCGGTAAATCCTTCAAAAGCGGTGCCGTTATATTTATCAAGAATTTCACGAAGTTTTTCGGCATTGTCTATGTATTCTTCGCCTAACAATTCGTGTGAAACAGCTTCGCTTTTAAGCATCATTGTCATATTGACAATATGAGTATTCAATTGCCATTTGTGACTTGGTTTTTTCCAATTTTCAATTGTAGTATTATAGTCAAATCCCTGCTCTTTAATGATTTTCGCAAGGTCTTTTATCCAATCTTCCTCATATTTCTCATATAAGAAATTAAGTGAAATGAACGACTCGAACCATCTAAATTTGCCCCATGTAAAAAGTTTTATTTCACCATTTTTGAGCAAATTATAATAGTTTTTCATTACATCATATATAACTTGTGGAATTCTCTCGTCACCTGAACAGTCATAATAAACTTTTAAGGTTTTGCAAATCAGTTGTATTGCCCAAGTGTCATATTTTGCTCTTTCTTCTTTTTTGCAAGGGCAAATCCAACCGTCACTTTGCTGCTTTTCTATAATTGCATCAATATATTTTTTAACAGTTGTAATCATATCGTCATTTTCAAGAAGATATGCCAACGGAATAAATCCATCAAGCCAATAAGGCACTCTTTCCCAACCCTCACAGTTACCACCGACCCATGCGCTATCACGGATATCAGGCCAAATTTTGTGAAGATTGCCACTGAGTCCTTCTGCTTGAATTTCAAGTTGACGGCGAAGCCACCCTTGTGGTTTTAATTCATTTGATGTATAAAAATTCCACTTTTTCATATTATGCAACCTCTTTATTGCTATCTACATCTACAGTGTGGAAACCTTTTTTAATAATGAAATATAAAGGCACAAGCCCAAATATACCAACCACACCAGCCCAAAGGAACATATTCTTTGCAGGTACAATTACTTCGGCATTAACTTCATTTATAATAGTTTGTGCAGCCGCCTGACAAGCCATATCACCGATAACAGGACCGATAACCATAGGAAGAAGCACGGCAAAAATCATTCTAATGCCTTGAAAGAGACCTGCTTTGCCCTGAGGGATAAAGTCTTTTATAGTTGCGCCAAAGAGAATATTCACCATTGCGTTGCCAACAACCACAGGTAAGATGCTCACAAGAATAATATAGATGCTGGTGCTTGTTGAAAGAAGAAAGAAGCCCAATGTCATTGCAACAACACCCACAACAAGACAAAAACCTTTTTTCTCTGTTGCAAGTTTGAGAAGTTTCACAATACAAAAAAGAAGTATTGCCACAACAACTACCGCAGTAATAATAACTGATGGTTTTAAAATATTTTTTATTCCACCATTATCAGGAATAACAACATATTGAATGTATGTAAGAAGATAAGGATAGAAGACCTGAAATGCTATAATAGCAAAAGAAAATGATAAAAGTGAAAGATAAAGTCTTGAATTTGATTTTATTACAGATGGACGGAATCCATAGAAAAGGTCTGCCCAGTAATTTGATGAAGTCTTTATTTCCGCTGTGCGTGGTGGGTCTTTAATAAGGAATAGACCTGCAACACCACACAAAGAAACAACTACACCAAGACCTATAAAGAATACTTTATAAGAAATTGTATCCGCTTGCGCCAAACTTCCCACACCTGTAACAGCAAATGATGAGATTGTACCCACAACTGATAAAACTGTTTCAACTGCAGGTCTTTGTTTTGGCACAGTTACATCAGTTATCCAAGCTTGAAATGCTGCATCGTTACTTGTTGAACCCATAAAGGTCATTACGATATCCATTAAAATAACAAACCATACTGTGCAACCAAGAATTTTGGCTTCATCCGTAAGGTTAAAAAGGTTTGCAACATTCTCTTTGGTAATAAAGCCAAACATTGCAGTAACAACACCCCATAAAATGTAACCAATAGAAATAAACATCTTACGATTTTTGAGTTTATCACTGAGAGCACCCATAACAAATGTTGTAAGCACCGCTGCAATAGCTGAAAGTGCAACCATTCGTGCAACGGCTGTTGTTGCTTCCATTGAACCTAATATAGCTGACTGTGACACGTCAGCGTATATCTCATTGGTAATGAATGTATTGAAATACATGTTTTCTGTATTCCAAGCAATACCACCCATAAAACAAAAAAGGATGATTATAAACCAATTCTTTTTACTGATTTTTTCTTTTATCATTTTCCCAATCCCTTTTATGTATAATTTTTATTCTTCAATATACTGATATGTTACACCTTCATATTGCATTGTAACTTCTTCGCGAGTAAAGCCATCAAGATTATATCTATCAGAATAATAATTATATTTATCAATAGTGAATGTGCCGTCGGGCTTGCAAGTAATCATTGTGCAACCTCTTTGAGAGCCAAGCTTATCAATGCCTGAATATGCAAAATAGTCAATGCTAAAACCATAACTGAAAAGAATACCTTTGTATTCAAATGTAGTGTTATTAATATGGTCGTGACCATTAAACATGGCCTTTGTTGAGCCCAATTCAAGCATTTTTTCAAAAAGATCGTCTTCGCCAAGACCACAATATACAAGTCTTCCACCTTCAGCTATTATACCTTCAATATATTTGAAATTTTTTGTATCCTTATAGCCGTTTTCAGTAAATTCACTCCATGCGTCAGCCATTTCTACTAATGGGATATGGAAAAATGCGAGAGATTTAACAGTTTCAGCATCCGCATCAATTTTCTTGTTTTCCGCATCCATTCTCTTGATTTCAGATTCATACCAAGCAACCTGATTAGGATGTACATTGTCGTAATTACCTTTAATGCTTTCAATGATGTTATCTTTAACATATGCCTGAGAGTCGATTAAAACGAATGCCTGAGTAATGATGCCTTTTGAATTTTTAACCTCAATAACGTGGTTTCCATAACCATCAACATCTTTAGGACCTGATTGGAATAAGCAATATTTATATTCTTCTCTTTCATAGAAGTCACCCATTGCTTCTCTATCGAAATATGAATAAGCTTCGGCGTCGTGATTACCGAAAGTAACTGTCCAATATACGCCAAGACTTTCCATAAGATTTGCAAATGCTTTTGCACCGCTATAATTGTTGAATGTACCTGCTGTATAAGGCACAGGAAAAGCAATATCACCTGTTGCAATAACAAGGTCGGGTTTTTCTTTTATAACCATTGTCGCAACTGCATTAAGTGCTTTTTCGTCAACTGTTTTTGACATAAATCCACCACCGATATGAATATCAGTAAGGTGCATTACCTTAAAATCACCATCAGTTGTAAAATACCAGTTGCCATTTTTGTCTTTTTCAGGTACAAGTTGATTTTCAATTTCAACTTTACCGTAAGAACTACCTTTTTTCAAAAGATTCTTAACAGATAAAAAGTTGAGAATTGTAATTACAACTGCAATAGCCATAATTACTGAAACAATCACAAGTAAAATTTTCATTATTTTTTGCTTTTTTCTTGTCATAAGGTATCTCTCCTTTAATTCCCCATTTTTAGAATAGCATAAATATTAAAAAATTAATAATGTGGTAAGCTTATTTATGCCAATGATTAGCCAATTTCGTTGAATTTTCTTGTTAGTTATTTAAGATAATTATATCATCCTAACATGATAAAAACAACCATTTTAACACTGTTGCTTTTTTAATACCAAGAAAAAACACCATATAAAAAAACAAAAGCGTTGCATGGGGATTTTGTCATCCCTTTTGCAACGCTTTTTGAGTCACTTTTGTTGACCTTTAAAAGTTTCAGCTGATTTAAATGTAATATTTTATTGCTGCGAAAGCATTTCACAATTCAATCTTTTTCCAAGGTCAACTATATACTGATACAATTTTTTATCTATTTCCCTGTTAAATTTTCCGTATGCTTGCAAAACCTCAAATGTTTCATAATCATATTCGATGGTAACATACGGAATATGTGCTTCCTTTCTTAAAAACACTATTATTGATTGGCGATTTATTACATATTTACAGTATCTATTTGTATATACGCAATTGTGTTGCATGTCGCCTTCGTATTTAAAATCGGAAATGTTTTTTGGGACAATGATAAAATAGCCGTTTTCTTCTCTATCTATCCACGATAATTCTTGCGCAATTTGGCTATAGGCACGATGCTCTTCAGGAGTATATTTTGTCGTTTTTTGCTCAAGCATAATATGATGCCTTTGAATATAATGTTTGTCAAAAAAATCTTGAATAGTTATATTAGGTTGATAAATTAATAAATTTATGTAATCGCAATATAATGATGCATTGAAGTAATCAATTTTTCTTAAAAAGTTTATTAGCTTTTGAACTAAATCGGAACAGTCAAAGCCCAAACGTTTAAGATGCGACTCTAAAACGCCATATACAGAAGTGTTGTATTTTCTTATTCTCATTATTGTTTCAATATGTTTAAAAATATTAAGTTCCAAATTCCCATAACTTTTAATAATAGGAAGCGCATTAATCAAGTCGTTTTTACTTGCAAAATCAATTTGCTTTGGAGTAAATGCGTCTAGATATGCAATAATATCATTTATGTAATATGTTGGTGCAAATAATTTATTTTTAAAAACAATTTCAGCTTTATTATTATAAAGTGCAGCAAACAACAATTTTGCATATTGCAAACAATTAACATTGGTTTCTGCAATATAATCGTTTAAATATTCACAATCACATTTTTTAATTACTCCATTCAACAAAAGAGAACTATCAAAATTTGATATATGCCAGTTGTTATGTGAAGTGCTATTTACAAGAGACCCCTTCGCGCTTGAAAGATTTTTTGAAAAATAATAAACCTTGCCATTTACACATAAAACACGCATAACTTCGGTTGTATCGCTTGAATGCACCATGACAGTTTTTGTGGAATCTTTGCTATAAGTATCACTTCTTGAAAAAACTCTAAAAACATAAGTATTTAAGTATTTTGATATGAACCCAACTGAATATCTACTTTTTGCATAAGATTTCTTTTTAAGATATTTCATCTCAGGTTCTATGGTAGAATATAACTCTTTTATGTCTTTATCACACTCGGCAAAGATTCTTTGAATCAAATCTACATCTTTTTTTCTAATAGATTTTAATGTTAATGGTGCGGGGGATAAACGAATACTAGCCGAGATAATAGAAACTAGAAATTGTTTTTTAGATGTTTGTGCTTGAATTTCAGCTCTATCTAATATAGCTTTTTCTTTAGCCGCATTAAGTTCTTTCATTCTTTCTTCGTTTTCTAGTTTAGTTTTATCAACATCAGCTTGCAAGTCGTTTTTTTCATATTTTAAAAAACCTTTTTCAAATGCATCAGATAAAAAGCTTACAATTTTAGTATTAAAATCAACACCAATGCGATTGCCGTCAAAAGAAACAATTGTGCCGATTTGCTTAGATTTATTAATAACTTTCTCACCAATAATAACATCCATCATAATTGTTATCTCCTTTATATGGTTATATTTGCTCACATTTTTAATTTTTGCTAACGTTATATGTTACAAGTTAAATGCTGGTAAATTAAAGCAAAATTAAATTTTCAAGGTGCAAACCAGGAGTGAATAATTATTAATTCTTTTTAATTGAAAAATAAACTATGTTTTTTTCCAAGTGATTATTTATATTATACCATATTTGCCTGCGAAAAGAAAGAGGAATTTCAAAAAAATATTGATTTCACTAAGTGAACGTGATATAATAAGTCAAATACAATATTAATTGTTTATGGTGAAAGGAACTATTCATGAGAAGAATTGAAGAACAAATACAGTGGTATAAACAAAATTCTAACAGTCTTTATGATGATATGGTTAGTATTGAGCTTGAAAAAATTAATAGCTTATATAATAGATACCAAGACCATACAAATGAGATATTTGTTGAAGAGATAATTGAATCTTTTTGTAAAATTATTGAAAAACAGCGAGATAAAATATGCGCTCTTAAAACTGAAGAAGAAAACAACAATATTACATCAAAAGATTTCCAAAACGATAAAATGTTGCAGGATGCATTTACAAAATATTGTTTAAGCAATGGTCAATCTTCCTATACGGTTAACGATTACTGCTCACGTATCAGGAATTTATGGAAATCTTTTTATGACGAGTATCAGCAAAGCAATTTGCCCGAAGAGCTTGAATTGGTTGAAGAAAAAATTCAATTAGACTGTCCTTTGCTTAACGCATACCACCACGTTGATGAAGTGCATTGTTTTATTAGTATGAAAATAGCAAGCACTAACGGAAATCGTAACTGGATAAATGCTCGTGCAGCATTTAATAAATTGGATGAGTTTAAGAGTACAATACTACAATAAAAATTAATAAAATAATGAATAAAAACAGCACCAAGTGATTAACGCTTTGGTGCTGTTTTTTATTATTCACTAAGTTAAAATGTGAAAGAAAGAAAAAAATTAACATTTTTTTAGAAAAAGCCCTTTACTTTCCCAAGTGATTATGTTATAATTTTAAATATCACATAGTGATAAAGTTGATTTGTTTTTTTGCACCTTGCATTTTTGTGCAGGGATAGGTAGTTATGTTTAAGTGTAAAGGAGATTTTTTTATGAAACTTAAAGATTTTATTGGCAAAGAAGTTGTATGCACAAGTACAAAGGAGCATTTTATCCTTGATAAGATTGACGGTGCATTTATTGAGGTTAGAACTAAAAATAAAAATCAATACGGAACGTATTCGCATTTTTGTTGGAAAACCGGCACAGCTGCATATGATAATGCAATAGTAACAGGAGAATTAGTTTTCGTAGATGAAACATTGTTTGAAATATTTAAGGAGGTTTATGAAGAATATAGAATGACAGAAGGTAGGTGGGACTCGTATTTTTATAATATGATGCATTTTGATTAAAAAATATAAACTATTATAAAACATTAAGGAGAATTATTATGAAACAAAACATTAAAGATTTAGTACTTGGTTGGGAAGATGCTGCAAAAACAATGTTTACAACAAAAGACTTTACTATAAAACAAATAGAAAGTCTTTTAAGAGAAACTTACAAAGTTTGCACTGAATATAAGAATAAAGATATGGTGCCTAAAGAATTGTGTAAAATTTTTGAACATATAGAAAATTTTTCAACCTATGGTGCAGCAGCTTATTATGTTGATGAGTGCACAACCCCTTCTGATTCTGCTGAGTATGACGCTATCGCTTTTATATTAGAGGAGATTAAGTATGGCTTTTATAATGCGGAATATAGCTGTGATTTCCCAAATATTAGTGTAGAGAATAATCAACGTAAACCATATATACTTAATTTAGAAGAAGACTTCTTAGAATTCTTCATTGATGAAAATAGATGAGTTTTAAATAGTGAATCTATTGGGAGGTATATATGGTGTGCAATAAATTCGTCACTGTTTGTGATGTTTTAATTGGATATGAAGGTGATAGCAAAAATATCAAAATTCCTGATGGAATAAAACAAATTGGTAAATTTGCATTTGTAGCTGAAGAAAATCTTGAAACGATTGTAATTCCTAATGGTGTAACTAATATTGCTATGGGGGCTTTTGCAGGATGTAAAAATCTTAAACATGTAATTTTTCCAAATAGTTTAATCCAAATTGAAGAACAAGCATTTATAAATTGCAGTGAGTTAGAATTTATCTCGTTACCAAATGGTGTAAAAACGTTAAAGAGCGGTGCATTTGCTCGCTGTAAGAAACTTAAATTTGTTGTGCTTCCAGAAAGCGCCACACAAATTCACAGGCAGGCATTTTCAGTTTGTCATTCAAGCATAACTTTGTGCGCGCCTGTTGGTAGTGTAGCAGAACATTATGCAAGTTATAAAGGTTTTAATTTTGTTGTAAATAAATAATATTAATAAAAGGAGAATTTATTATGGGATACTACGGACCACTTGAGACTTGGAAGGTAACTTATTATCCAAAAAAGATGGATAATGCTATGATGGGCGTTGCTTTTGTTGAGGCGGATTGTCGTCAACAAGCACTTTATACATTTAGTCAGCAATATGCAGGGGAGTATACCACTGTATATAAATGTGAAAAACTATTTGATAAATAGGAGATATATTATGAATCATAATGAGATATTAGAAATCACAAATCAATGGACCGATACAACCTATCAAGTTTTGGCTTTAGAAGAAGTATCAATGACAAAGGTAAGACAGCTTTTGAAAGAAACATATCGTATTTTAACCGATTACCATAAGTTAGGACTTGTGCCTAAAGAAATCATTGCGTTGTTTTTAGAAATGGAGGATTTCCTCTATTTTACATCCATTATTGAAGGTGTTGAAAAGGAAAAAAACTTCTATAATTGGCAGGAAAATACTAGCATAATAAAAGCATTAGAAAAGGGCTTCATTCAAGGCGAATATCTCAGTGAATTCCCCAAACTGATAATTAAAAATTTGAGGGATGAGTCTTTTTTAGTGGATTTTGATTCAGATACTATAGAAGATTATATTGTAACATTCAATGAGGATAAAGCTCAGGAAAATTAGAGTATTCACATATGAATATGGTTGCTGAATGCCAAGAAGGTGGCTGGAAATTGATAAATAGAGGATTTCGTGAGGATGATATATTCTCCGCACGCGCACCGATTATTCAAATTATCTAATGATTGATATTGTTGAAGGAGAACTGTTTAGTGCGTTTAACAAAAAAATGAATATCACTTAAAGAAATTGAAAAATATTGATTTGTGTGATATTATTAAATAAAAATGATATGTGTTATACGCATGGAATAGGTGGCAACAATGAAAGAAAAGATGAAGAAATTATCACAGAGTACCTTTATAGTAATATTACTGGGTGCTTTTATACTAACGATTGTTGCGTTGTTTAATTGGATTTGCTTAGATGGAGCCAAAGACGTTGCTGCGGTTGTAAATGCCAAAGATAGTACTGTGACTCTTGAAGCAACAATTACAAGTTCGGAATCTTATGTTGAGTTTGATGAAGGTACTGAAAAAAAATACTGGCACGAAAATGTTAGCTATACGTACGACGGAAAAGAATATAGTGGTGTGTATTACAATAGAACTGAGCGCAAACCTGAAATCGGTAAAGTTGTCACTGTGAAAATTGACTCTAAAAACCCTGGTGAACTGTTGCCTGATAAGTTGGAATTCCTGTTATGTGCAATTCTATCTCCCATTTTTCTTGCGTGCGTGACTATTGTTTTATATTTTATAATTATCAATGGTATAAAACGGATACTTACGGTTTGCGGAAAACAAAAAGAAAGTTTAGCAAAAACTTTGGCTCTTTTGTTTATAGGAAGTAAGATGGTTATAGAAAGTATTGTTTTTTACAATAATCACAACTCCGCGGTTTTTGCAGTATTTTCTTTGATTGCGGCACTTTCTCTTTACTTTTTTGTTCTCCGAAAATCTAATAATCTTGAAAAAGAGTCAAATACACAAAATGTGTAAGAACATAGCGAAAAACACCCATCTTATGATGGGTGTTTTTTTATGGGTATAAATTGGATAAAAAGTGCAAGCGTTGCATATTGACGGTCGTGTTCTTATTATTTCTTGAGTTAATTTTTATCTATCGTTAAAAACTGAAATCTTTAGTTTGTTGTTGCAGGGGCAACATTAGTGAATTGATTGCCACCTTTAACTATTGTGAATGTTGTTGATGTTTGTCCGTTAATTATACTCACTCCGCCACCCATTTCGTTTGGTGGTGCCATATTTTCCATGCCATTTGGCATTTGTGGAGGTTCACCATTCGGCATTTGTGGTCTTTCGTCTTGTGGAGGTTCACCATTTATATTTTCAGGAGGAGTAAAGTTTTCCATATCTGTAATATTACCTGGAAACTGTTGAATGTCACCTTGTGGTTTTTCCGGTGGAGTAAATCCTTCAGGCATCTCACCATTTGGAATTTCAGGTCTTTCACCCTGTGGCATACCACCTTGTATTTTATTCGTTTTAACTGCAGATAACTGTGTTTCGCCATGCCAAAAAGTGTAATCACCCGCTTCAAGATAATCACCTGCAATAATAAGATAAGTAAAAGCATTTGGTAGCTTATATTCATCAATAACTGCATTGTTTACGTTTTTAAGAGTATATGTGTTATTACCGTTTTGACGACTTGCGAAATTGAATACTACATAAGTTTGATTGCCACCTGCGATATGGTCAAGCATATTGCCTGATGCCATAACCGAACCACCATTTATATAAATACCTTTATCAGAGTCGATTCCTGCATCGCCACTTGTTGAACAAGCCGAGCAATTTATAGACCCACCATTGATTACAAGCCAACCATTTGAGTCAATTCCGTCACCCTCGCCAGTTGAACCATCACAGTAAATGTTAAGTATGCCACCGTTTATTGTAGTAACTGAAATATTGTCTTCATTAGTATTGATTCCATCGTTGCCTGCGGTAATGTTAATATTACCGCCATTGATTGTAAGGTGTAATTCACTATCAAGCCCCTCATTTTCCGCTTTTATATTGAGGATTCCATCACCTTTTTTTCCGCCGTCAATATTCATTGTTTTCTTTGAATAGAAGGCAGCATCATATTTGTGGAGTTTTTTGCTATCAACAACCTTTGTACCTTCTTCGTTGAGTTCATAGGAATTATATATTTTTGCAACATAAGAGCCGTTGATGTTGTTTTCGGTACCATCCGCAACAATTACATTAGCACCTGCTTTTGATGTATCAACATCTTTTGTTGCAGTTTCTTCGTTTTTGGCACCACATTCATATACATTATAGAAAATAACTGCTGGGGCAACTGTACAAGTAATGTCAACACCATTAAGAATAAGTGTAACTACTGCTTCAGGATTTTCTTCAGCACTTTCACCTAAGTCAACTGCAATTTGACCTGCTGAAAGTTTACCGCTTAACACATATCTACCAGGTTTTGTAATGTGAACGACTGTATGAGCATCTGCCTCACTTTGTTCGTGTTCATCTTCTTTTGTGCCCTCACCATAGGTGAAATCCTGATTTGCAAGGTAATAAATAATGTCGTTTGCAAAATAAACAGCTTGTGAATTGTCATTTGTAATCTCATTACCATCAACAGTGATTTTATTATCTGAAAGTTTAATTTGTATATCATCAACTTTTGGTGCAGCAATACTACAACCTGAAAATAGAAGAGTAATCACAACTAAACAAGCTAAAAGTTTTTTCATTTTTTTCAAGACCTTTCACAAATTTTTATATTTACATTATTAACCTAAAAATGAGTTAATAATAAAAAAATAAAATCGTTTATTAACTTAATTATATCACTCACATAAAACAAAAATCAATAATTTCCATAATGCAATTATATTTTAGATATGATATAATGAAATAAATTACAAAATAATTGGGTGAATTTATGAAAAAGATTACTGTAACCGAAAATTCAGTTTTATTCTCTCGTAAAGGTGAACTTGTGCGTCTTAGTGCTTGTGGGGAAAACGCCATTCGTTTTCAGGGGTTTCCTGATTGTAAGGTCATAGACGAAGACTATAATTTAATGCCACAAAAGGTGAGTGCAGTTGTTGAAGACCATGAAACATGGGCAACTATTACTTGTGGCAAACTTAAAGCTTTAATTGGTAAAAGCGGACGTGTTGTTTTCTACTATGACAACAAAGAAATTCTTACAGAAAAGCCGGAACTCACATTTGAAGACGGTTATCGTAACTACACTAACAAAGGCAGTGGTTTGTGGGCTGCAAGAGTTACTTTTGAGCCACATGTTAACGAGCATTTCTTCGGTATGGGACACAGTTGGGATAACGAGTTTGACCTTAAGGGCTCAACTATCGACATAAGAAATGTAAATGCTAAATGCACTATTCCATACGTTTATTCTTCTCTTGGATACGGATTTTTATGGAATGTACCGTCAACAGGTCTTTGCGAGCTTTCAAATAATAGAACTCGTTTCAGTAGTGATTGCTGTCATGCTATTGATTATGTTGTTATTGGTGGCACTCCAAAAGAAACTTGTAAAGTTTTAGCTGACCTTACAGGATATGCTCCCAAAATGCCTGAATGGGCAACTGGTTTTTGGCAGAGCAGACTTCGCTATGAAACACAAGAAGAGCTTTTATCAGTTGCAAGAAGATACAAAGAACTGGGAATTCCTCTTTCCGCAATAATTTGCGACTATTTTCATTGGACTGAGCAGGGTGATTATAAATTTGACCCTAAATATTGGCCTGATGTCAAAGCTATGTCAAAAGAACTTCACGAAATGAATACCAAACTTATTGTGTCCGTTTGGCCAACAATAAATGAAAAGAGTGAAAACTATTGGCATATGGTTGACCGAAATATGCTTATGCGTACTGTTCATGGCTCCGATAGGGTGTTTAATTTCTATGGTTGGCAAGCTGAGATTGACGTAACTAATCCTGAAACAAGAGAATTTGTGTGGAGTAAGCTTAAAGAAAATTACATTGACAATGGCGTTGATGCTCTTTGGTTTGATGAAGCTGAACCCGAAATTCACCCTGAGCAGTTTGATAATCTTATTTGGTACAAAGGAAGAGCCGATAAAGTTGCCTTGCTTTATCCTTACTATTACTCAAAAATGGCTTATGATGGCTTTAAGTCAATGGGTAGGGAAGATATAATCACTCTCACTCGTTGTGCGTATTTGGGTAGTCAAAAATTCTCTTCGCTTGTGTGGTCAGGCGATATCCCATCTACATTCAAGAGTCTTTCGCATCAGGTAAAGGCAGCGCAAAATATGTCAATGTGCGGAATACCATGGTGGAATACTGATATTGGTGGTTTTTATGGTGCAAACATTGAAAGTGACGATTTCAAAGAACTTATAATTCGTTGGTTCCAATTTGGTCTTTTTAGCCCAATTATGCGACTTCATGGTTCACGTTGTAGACATCACGAGCCAACTCCCGGGCTTTTAGAGCCAAGTGGTGACCCAAATGAAATATGGAGCTTTGGCGAAAAGAATTTTGAGATTATTAAAAATATTCTTACTATTCGCGAAAAGCTTCGTCCATACATTCAAAATCAGTTTGATATTGCAAGTGAAAAGGGCTATCCTGTAATAAGACCAATGTTTTTCCATTATCCTAATGATGAAAAATGCTATACACTTGATAGTCAATATTTCTTTGGTGAAGATATAATTTTTGCACCTATTGTCAATAAAGGGCAAACTGAAAAAGAAGTGTATATTCCTGATGGTGAATGGGTACTTACAAAAGATGGAAGGGTTTACACCAAAGGCACATATATAATAAATGCGGAAATTCATGAGTTTATTGCCTTTGTAAAAAAAGGTACAAAAGTAGAAAAGTGTTTCGAATAAAAAGGTAAAATCATATAATTTTAATACAAGGCAAATAAAAACATCCTATGGATAACCCATAGGATGCTTTTTTTGTAAATATAAAGGATATAATCCAATATTGTTTTAGAACATAATTACAAGAAGCTGTGAAACCAATACAACTGCAATAAGTGCAATTGGATATGTTGCAGCATAAGCAGATGCAACGTCTTCTGTTCCAGCAGTTGAAATAAGTGTTCCAAGAGCAGGTGTACTTGTCATACCGCCTGTAATTGAGCCAAGGTTGTTAAGTAAGCTCAATTTAAGAACATATTTTGCAAAGAGATAACCTGCAATCAATGGAAGAACTGTCATTACAACGCCATATACAAAGTACATTGGGTCAAAGTTTGCTACAAATTCTGCACCGCCTGGAATACCTGCACCAACAAGGAAAAGAACAAGACCTAATTCTCTAAAAATCTTAAGTGTGTGTTCGTTTGGCATAATGCTTATGCGACCAATTCTACCGAAATGACCAAGCACCAAGCTCATAAGCAAGCAACCGCCTGTAGTTGTAAGTGAGAAGCATGTTCCTGATAATCCTTCAGAAGAAAGAGGCACTTTAATTTGACCAACAATTGTACCAAGAATAGCAGCAAGAGCAAATCCTGCAATACCCATATGGTCAATTTCAAAGAGCTTAAGTTTCTTTTTCTCTTCTTTCTTTTCTACCTTAGTTTCAATCTTAGCACGTTCTTCAGCCATATTAGCTTTTGTCAATTTAGGAATAATTTGAACAAAAAGAACAACGCCAACAACACCAAAGATATAAGCAATACCATGTCCAACTGAAACAAGACCAGTATATTCAGGTGCAACAGTTGCTTTGGCTGCTGAGAATGCAGGTGTTGATGTTAATGAACCTGAAAGCAAGCCAACAATCATTGCTACAAAGCCATCACGTGTTTCAATTGATGAACCGTAACCAATTACATCACCTGCGAAAATACAACCAATTGCTGAAAGTCCACCAACAAGGATAATGATAACACCTAAAAGAACATAAGATTTAAAGTTCTTTTTGAAATTACCAAAGAATTTTGGACCTGCAATATAACCAACTGATGTTACGAAAAGAATAAGACCAAGAGCTTCAACTATTGTAAGTCCTGCTGTAAAGTCATATGGCTTAGAGGATGCTACAAATAAAAGCTCACCAGCTTCGTTAACATTGAATAAAAGCGCACCGAAAAACAATGCGATAATAAATACGCCAGCATCACCTAATGATACACCTTTAATAGTTATTCGTCCTATAAGATAACCAAAAAGAAGAACACTAAAGAGTACCAAAAAGAATGTGTAAGTATTACTAATTGAGATAACTCCGTTTAATAAACTCATTATTTTATTTGCCTCTCTTCTTATCTTTTGTTTGTGTAATCAGGCAAAAGTTTTGGTGATACTTTGTCAGTATCAATTCCAGCTTCTGTGATTTCATTTTCGAATTTTTCAATATGTTTAAGTGTAAGTTCACCTACAGTAACATTCTTTGCTTTTGCAGCAGCGTTCATACCTGCACTTCTACCAAAAACGATAATATCAAGCAATGAGTTACCCATAAGTCTATTTCTACCGTGAATTCCACCAACTGCCTCACCAGCAACAAATAAATTTTCAACATTTGTTGTCATACAGTCAGGAGTAATGTCAAGACCACCGTTTTGATAGTGTAATGTTGGGTAAACAAGAATTGGCTCTTTACGAATATCAATGCCATACTTGTCGAACATTCTCCACATAGCAGGAATTCTCTTCATAATTGTGCCTTCGCCACCGATTTTTTCAATCATTGGTGTGTCAAGCCATACACCTTGTCCGTCGCCTGTATCAACACCTGTGTTACGTTCTGAACATTCACGGATAATTGATGCCGCAGCAACGTCACGTGTTTCAAGTGGATGCATAAATACTTCACCATTTACGTTAACAAGTTTTGCACCTAATGAACGCACTTTTTCAGTAACAAGAGCACCAAAAATTTGCTCAGGATATGCAACACCTGTTGGGTGGTATTGAAGAGTTTCAGCATAGAGAAGCTTTGCACCTACTCTATAACCAAGAACAAGACCGTCAGCAGTTGCACCGTAGTGGTTTGATGTAGGGAAGCCCTGATAGTGCATACGACCTGCACCACCTGTTGCAATAATAACTGTCTTTGC
>JAZKXL010000065.1:0-11286 GCA_045611635.1 Candidatus Fimenecus sp.
TCCGTCTCCCTCTTCGTTTCCACCTCCCGCCTCTTTGGTAAAAAGAGCGCAGACATTCTGTCTGCGCTCTCCTTCTCTTTCTTCGGTTCAGGTCATTTTCTCCTGCTTCACTTTTCGGTCAATGACATGTCGGGAAGCCAACTCTCTGTGAACATCTTCCAGTGAGATCCCCATTTCGGTCATCAGCACCATAACATGATATGCAAGGTCAGCAATCTCATATATCGTTTCTTTCTTATCCTCGGCTTTGGCAGCAATGATAACTTCGGTCGTTTCTTCGCCAACCTTTTTTAGAATCTTATCAATTCCTTTATTAAAAAGATATGTTGTATAAGAGCCATCCTTTTTGTCAATCTTTCTTCCTTCAATGAGTTTCATAAGCCCTTCATAAGAAAACTCATAAAGTTCATCGGATTGAAAAACCACATCATTAAAGCAAGAAATCGTACCTTTATGGCAAGCTGGTCCTTCAGGTTCAACCATAATCACAAGGGCATCTTTATCACAATCCGCTGTAATTGATACTATGTGCTGATAATTCTTGCTTGTATCACCCTTAAGCCAAAGTTCTTGACGAGAACGACTCCAAAAACAAGTAAGTTTCTTTTGAATTGAAATTTCAAGACTTTCTTTGTTCATATAAGCAAGTGTGAGGACTTTCTTTGATTTAGCATCAACAACTATCGAAGGAATAAGTCCTTTTTCATCAAATTTTAGTTCATCAATATTAATCATAATTATCTCCTTGTTGGAATATTTGATTTTGCCATTTCATCTTTAAGAGTTTTAATTTCCACTTCACCAAAATGGAAAATAGACGCAGCAAGACCTGCATCAACCTTAGGGAGAGTCTTGAACAGCGTTATAAAATCGTTTATACAGCCAGCACCACCCGAAGCAATAACAGGAACATTTACTACATTGCATACCTTATCAAGCATTTCAAGGTCAAAACCTTTTTTTACACCATCGGTATCAATTGAATTAAGTACTACTTCACCTGCGCCGTTTCCAACACAACGTTTTATCCATTCAATAGCTTCCATGCCAGTATTTTCTCTTCCGCCTTTTGAAAAGACACGAAAAACACCATCAACGCGCTTAACATCAGCTGAAATCACAACACACTGGTCACCATAAAGTTTTGCAGCTTCATAGATAAGGTTAGGATTCCTAATAGCACCAGAATTTACACTTACCTTATCAGCTCCACATTTAAGTACTCGGTCAAAATCGCTAATAGTATTTATCCCGCCACCTACTGTAAGAGGAATAAACACACTCTTAGCGGTTTCACAAAGAATATCAGTAAAAAGTTTTCTTCCATCAGATGATGCTGTAATATCATAAAAAACAAGTTCATCAGCACCACATTCGCTGTAATACTTTGCAAGTTCTACAGGCGAATTCACATCTCTAAGACCTTGAAAATTAACTCCTTTAACAACTCTACCATCTCTAACATCAAGACAGGGAATAATTCTTTTTGTTATCATTCGCCCACCTCAATTGCTTTCTTTAGATTAATTGCGCCTGTATAATACGCCTTGCCAATAATAGCACCATATAGTTTTCTTGCGGAAAGTTTTTCAATATCATCAATAGATGAAACACCGCCTGATGCAATAATTTGCATTCCAAATTTTTCACTTAACTGTTTGTAAAGTTCGTGGTTTGTACCTTCCATTGCACCATCTTTAGAAATATCAGTACAAATAAGAGTTTTTACACCAATTCTTTCCATATCACGCGCAAAATCCATAGCTTTAATTTCAGACTTTTCAGTCCATCCTTTTATGGCTACAAATCCATCTTTTATATCAATACCAACAGCAATCTTATCACCATATTTTTCAACTGCAGCTTTTACAAATCCTTCACAAGTTACAGCAGCAGTGCCTAAAATCACTCTATCTATTCCTGCTGAAATATAGCGGTCAATAACATCCATACTTCGTATACCGCCACCAACTTCGCAAAAAAGATTTGTGCTATTCTTTATTTTCACTACAGTTTCAAAATTAGGCGTTGTTCCGCTTTTTGCACCTTCAAGGTCAACCATATGAATATGAGTAGCCCCACTTTTTTCAAAATCCAAAGCAACTTCAAGGGGATTTTCACTATAAATTGTCATTTGATTATAATCGCCCTTAAAAAGGCGTACAGCCATACCCTTATATAAATCAATAGCAGGATAAATAATCATTTGTTACTCCCCTTTCATTTCTGCAAATGCTTTTAAAATTGCAAGTCCTACTTTACCACTTTTTTCCGGATGAAACTGACAACCGAAAATATTTTCATTAGCAACGGCGGCGGTAAGTTTTGCACCATATTTTGACACAGCAATAACTGAATCTTCACAATTTGTAGCATAATACGAGTGAACAAAGTAAACATAGTCACCATCGTTTATATATTTGAAAAGAGGATTTTTTTCTCCAGTCATAATAAGAGCATTCCACCCAATATGTGGAATTTTATACGATTCAGGAATAACACCTAATATGGGTTGCACATTCCCTTTAATAAGTCCTAATCCTTCATGTTCACCATATTCAAAACTTTTATCAAAAAGCAACTGCATACCAAGACATATTCCAAGAAATGGCTTACCGCTTTTAGCCAGTTTTCTTAGTTCATCACAAAGACCGGTTTCACGAAGTTTTCTAGCTGCATCTTCAAAAGCACCCACACCAGGTAAAATAATTTGATCTGCTTTAGAAAGTAATTCGATATCAGAAGTTACAACAACCTCAGCACCGACTGCAGCAAGAGAACTTTTTAGTGAAAAAAGATTACCAACACCGTAATCAACAATAGCTATCATTATAAAACACCTTTTGTGGACATAATTTCATCCTTAAATTCTTCGTCAATTTCAATTGCATGCTTAATACTTCTAGCAACTGATTTAAATGTACCTTCAATAATATGGTGTGAATTTGTGCCAGCAAGTTGTATGATATGAAGAGTAATTTCAGCATTTCTTACGAAACCTAAGAAAAATTCTTCTACAAGTTCGGTATCAAATACACCAACTTTTTCAGTTAATATCTCTAAATCGTAATTAAGATAACTTCTACCCGAAAAATCAACTGCAGAGAGAATCAAAGCTTCATCCATGGGAAGAATTGAATTACCATAACGATGAATACCTTTTTTGTCGCCAAGAGCTTTCTTAAAAGCTTGACCAAGAGTTATACCAACATCTTCAACTGTGTGATGAAAATCTACATAAGTGTCACCATTACAATCGATTTCAAGGTTAAAACGACCATGCTTTGCAAAAAGCGTAAGCATATGGTCAAGAAAACCACAGCCAGTATCTATCTTACTATTTCCTTTGCCATAAATATCAATTTTAAGACTAATATTTGTTTCCGCTGTTTTGCGCGAAATTTCCGTTATCATAAAATTTCCTCCAATATATTTTCAAGTGTATTAACAAGAATTTCCATTTGCAACTTACTTCCTATAGTAATTCTTAGGTAATTAGTCAATATAGGTGTATCAAAATGGCGAACAAGTACTCCTTTTTTCTTCAAATTACTGTAAAGTACTTTTCCAGCCACTTCATTGTGTTTTACAAAAATGAAATTTGCAAAAGATTGTGTACCTGTAAAACCAAGATTGGAAAGTTGGCTTATTACCCATTCTCTATTTTTCACAATTTCTTTACAATTTTTTTCAACATAATCATAGTCTTCAATTGTACCCACACCTGCAGCCATTGTCATACGATTAACATTATATGGGTTTGTGGAATATTTAATTGTATTAAGGTCGCGTATAAGTTCTTTGCTACCTATACCAAATCCTAATCTTGCACCGGCCATAGAACATGACTTTGAAAAAGTGCGAGTGACAAGAAGATTGTCATATTTATGTATCAGTGATATTACGCTTTGTGCACCAAACTCAACATAAGCTTCGTCAATTACGACAACTGAATTAGGATTACTTGCAACTATTCTTTCAATATCAAAGGATGAAAGAGCTATTCCGGTAGGAGCATTAGGATTTGCAATAAATATAGTTTTGTTAATTCCTATATAATCTTCAATATTTATTGTAAAATCATCTCTAAGAGGAATTTGCTCATAAGGAATGTTATTTATTTCTGCAAATACGGGATAAAATCCGTAGGTTATATTAGGAAATACAGCAGGATGGTTTTCATCACAAAAAGCCATAAATGCAAAATTTAAAATTTCATCTGACCCATTTGTGAAAAGGATTTCATCCTTTTGTACTGAAAAATGCTCCGCAGCAACATCAACAAGGGCACGCAATTCAGGGTCGGAATAAAGTTGAAGACTTTCAGCCATTATCTTAGCCCTTTCAGCTGCCTTTGTTGAAGGTGGAAAAGGAGATTCATTTGTATTAAGTTTTACATATTCCATATCCTTAGGTTGTTCACCAGGAGTATATGGAATAAGTTTACTGTATTTAGAAGAGAAAAATCTACTCAATTTATTTCATCCTCCGTACGGACAACTGCACTCTTAGCATGTGCTGTAAGACCTTCTTTTTCGGCAAAAAAAGCAACATCTTTAGCTACTTTCTTCAGTGCATCAAAAGTATAATAAGTATACTGTGTCTTTTTCACAAAATCATCAACGGAAAGTGGGCTAGAAAATTTAGCAGTTCCGCTTGTAGGAAGAGTATGATTAGGTCCTGCAAAGTAGTCGCCAAGCGCTTCTGGACAGTTTCTACCCATAAAAATCGACCCTGCATGACGTATACCATCAAGATAATCAAAAGGATTATCTACAAGAAGTTCAAGATGTTCAGGAGCAATCTCATTTGCAATTTCTATTGCTTTTGCAAGAGAATCAGCAACAATAATTTTGCCATTATTATCAATAGACTCCCTAGCTATTTCAGCTCTTGAAAGAAGAGGAATTTGCTTTTCAAGTTCATCTTGAACACCTTTTGCAAGTTCCATAGAATTTGTAACAAGCACAGCAGAGGCAAGTTTGTCATGCTCCGCTTGTGAAAGAAGGTCCGCTGCTGCATGAATAGGATTTGTTTTTTCATCAGCAACAATAAGAATTTCACTTGGACCAGCAATCATATCAATTGAAACTTTACCGAATACTTGTTTTTTTGCTTCTGCAACAAATGCATTACCTGGACCAACTATTTTATCTACCTTAGGCACACTTTCGGTACCATAAGCTAAAGCTGCAATTGCTTGAGCCCCACCTACTTTAAAAATTTTGTCAACTCCAGCTATTTTTGCTGCAGCAAGAATAACAGGATTTACTTTCCCATCTTTACCTGGAGGTGTTACAATAACAACTTCTTTAACTCCAGCGATTTTAGCAGGTATAGAATCCATTAAAACTGTTGAAGGATAAGCTGCCGTACCACCCGGAACATATAGACCTGCCTTGTCAACAGGAATTACTTTTTGTCCTATAACAACTCCATCTTCATCATTTATGATAAAACTATTTCTAACCTGTTTTTCATGAAATTTCCAAATGTTTTTTGCAGCTTTTGTAAGAATATCAATAAATTGAGGTTCGACAATTGAAAAGGCCTCTTCTATTTCTTCTTTTGAAACAAGCAAAGAATTAAGAATTGCTTTATCAAATTTTTCCGTATATTCAAGCAATGCTTTATCACCATTACTTTTAACATTTTCTATTATTTCAGCAACAATTGCTTCTACATTCATAGCAGGAACAACTCTAGCAAAAATATTTTCGTTGGCAACTTCGCCATATTCAAGTATTTTAATCATAATTTACGCCTTTCCTTCAGCTGAAATTTCTGCAACAATTTTTTCTATTTGTTCACTTTTAAACTTGTAATTGGCTTTATTTGCAATAAGTCTTGCACTTATAGGAACAATAGTTTCAAATACTTCAAGATTATTTTCTTTTAGCGTTGTTCCCGTTTCAACAATATCAACAATAACATCAGATAGTTCTAAAATAGGAGCAATCTCAATTGAACCGTTAAGATGAATAATATCAATATCTCTACCTTTTGAAAGATAGTATTGACGTGCGATATTAGTAAATTTTGTTGCTACACGCAAAGTTTGCCTTGTATCATCGCGAAAATCTCTTTTTGCCGCTACAGCCATGCGACATTTACCTATATCAAGGTCTAACAATTCATATACATCTGGCTCGTATTCAAGAAGAATATCTTTACCTGCAACTCCTACATCAGCAGCGCCTCTTTCAACATAAATCGCAACATCAGATGGTTTTACCCAAAAATAGCGAACTCCAACTTCTTCATTTTCAAAAATGAGTTTCCTGTTGTTCTCTTTTATTGAAGGACAAGGGAATCCTGCTTTTTCAAACATAGCATACACCTTTTCGCCTAACCTACCTTTTGGCAGTGCTACATTAAGCATTGTTTTCACCTTTAGTCACCTCACTAAAATTAATTAAAGTTTTATATCTTAATCCATTAGGGATTTTCTTTTGAACGGTCACACTTTGCTCTTTCTCCATAAGATTGTTAACGAACGAACTCAACTCACATACGTTAGAATTTTCATCATAAATAACAATACAATCAACATCGTATTCTTTCTTATTTTCACCAAAACGTTCAAGAGTATCAAGATAAACAGCAAAACCTATTGCACCGCATTTTTTATTCATTTTTTCCATCAATTTATCATACTGACCACCAGAAAGAACAACACTAGGAACCCCAGAAACAAAGCCCTTGAATGCAATTCCATTGTAATAGTTTACATCAGTTTGACAAGAAAAGTCAATTCTAAGCATTTCACCAACATCGCTTTGCTTTAAGGCGGAAACAATTTCTCCAAGTTGATATAGCGCAGTTGTATCACAAAGTCCACCAAAACATTCTTTAATAACTGGCAATACTGTATCTGGTGTACCATATGTTGTAATAAGACTTATAAGAGCATTTGTTTTTCTATCTCCAATTTGAGCATTAATACATATATTTTTTAGTTCATGAACATTTTTTTCAGAAATGCATCTCATTATTTGTGCTTTCTCTTTTTCTAATATTCCGAATGAATCAATAGCACTAGAAACAAATCCTGAATGAGAAATATCTAACACTGAATCTTTTGAAATCTTTTTAAGACTATTGCATGCAAGAAGAATAACTTCACTAATGTTGTATCCATCAATGTTTCCGATACATTCTAAACCAACCTGCATAATTTCTTTAAATGTACCTGTGCCTTTTGAGGTACGATATACATTTTCATTATAATAAAGTTTTTGAACAGTATCTAAATCATCCTGACTGTTCTTAATAATAGAAAGAGTAACGTCAGGTTTTAGTGCCATAAGTTTTCCATTAGTATCAGTAAAAGTGATTACTCCGTCAGAAATAAGAAACGCCTTGTTTCTCGCATATAAATCATATTCCTCAAATTTACTCATTTTATATTGTGAATAGCCATATTTTTCGTAAAGGGAACGAAGAGTAAAAACAACATTTTCAATGAAAGAAAGGGAAAGTTCATTTATGTTCATTGATTTTCCTCCTTATTAAGCTTATCAATAGCAAGATGATATCCACCAGAACCATAGTTGAGGCATTTGCTGACTCTTCCAATAGTCGCTGTGCTGACACCAACCTCTTCCATAATTTTTTGATAGCTTAATCCTTTATTCAAAAGAATTGCTGTATCAAGACGTTGTGACATATCCGCAATTTCTTTAACTGTACAAATATCTTCAAAATAGTCGTAGCATTCTTCTATTGTTTCAAGATTAAGAATTGTTTGAAAAAGTCTATCTATAGACTCACTACGTAATTTTTTCATCATATTATACACCTCAATAATTTAATACTTTAATATATTAGCACTTTGCTGTCCTAAAGTCAATAACACTTCAGTATAAATTACTAAAAAAATAAAGATATCATAAATCAAATATCAATCCTAATTAAATTAAATATAAAAAGCACGGATGAAACATTCAACCGTGCTTAATTTTATGTGCTATTTAATGTGACTTTTTCATTATATAAAGAACAGTATCCTTTAAATGATTAAACATTATTTAAAAGATTTACACATTAAATTTCTTGTAGTAATAAGATTTAAAAGTTCAGAAGAATATGCTGTTATAAGTTCAACTTGATCATTTTTTACAGCATTTGCAAACTGAGCAAAATAATATTGAATATTGCTTTCAACATTTGCAAGCGCTTCAACACTCATAGGGTCAGAATATTTAACTGCCTCATAAACTTTTTTTGCCTCAGCTACGCCCACAGGTGATTTTGCACTTGATATAAGAATTTCAGCATTAATAGTTAATGTTCTAATGAAAGATGTTTTACTTCTAACTTCATCATCAATACCACCAACAATCTCTCCAGCAGCAGTTGCATTTAAAAGAGCAATTCCGCCAACAGCTAAACATCCATAACATATTGTAATACCAATAACTATTGGGAAATCTTCAATAGCCATGCAAATCACGCCAACAATCACAGAAACAATTGTACTAACAAAACTTACACTAACAATTGGAAGATTTAAGAATACTTTTTCTAATCTATCTGGCTCAAATGCAAAGTATGCGCAAATAAGTTGTCCCAATAATGCAATTGTGATAAAAATGTATCCTACCCAAAATCCAGTATCATAACCATCATTGAATGCAAATGCAAATACATTAAATAAAGCTAAAAGTAATGCCCAAGTAATACTATATATTTTAAAACTACTTTTCATAATTAAAACTCCTTATAAAATGCTTGCAATAAGTTGTTTCTTTTGCTCATTAAACTCTTCTTCACTTAATATGCCAGCTTCTTTTAACATTGTCAACTTATCAACTTTTACTTTAAAAGCTGCCATATCGTCAGCTGGTTGTGCAGGTGCTGGTGTTGGTGTTGGTGCCTGTGCAGTGTTTAAAGCATCGTTCATCATTCCACCTACCATGCCACCTACGGCACCGCCTACTCCTGCCATTGTGCCAAATCCAATACCCATGTTTGTAAATTCACCAACAGCATCATTTTGAGCAACTTGTTCAGCAACATCAAAACCACGCTCTTGCTGGTAAGTATAACCTTCTTGAGCACGCTTTGTAGCTTGTGCTTTAGAGTCAATAATAACCTTTTGTGCTTCAGTTTCAGCATAAATCAAATCAGTTTGCTGACGAAGTTTAGCTTCCGCAATATCAGCATATTGTCTAAAATGAAGTGACTTGAACTTTTCATACATTGGCTCGCCATCAGGTTTAACAATGTTGGTAACGAAAAATTGTTCAAGAGAAACACCATATTCAGCAAAATCATTAACAAGAAGATTCTTAATTGCCTCTGAGAACATTACAAGATTCTCATCAATTTCAAAAATATTAATAGCATTTGTCTTCATTATTTGTGCTATATATGATTTAACGCGTGACATAAGCAATGCACGGAAGAAAGATACAAGTTTAGCTTGTGATAAATTTGTTTCAGTACCAACAAGCTTTACAAGAAGTTTTCTTGAATCTTCAACACGAATGCTCATTTCACCACTTGCGCCAATTGAGAGTGGGAATTTATATGTAGGTTCCATATATTGCACTTTAGAGTCAGTGCCCCATTTAATTGACATTTGTTCAGTTTTATTAATAAAATAAACTTCACAATGAAATGGAGTTTCACCACCAGTAGGCAAGCTAAGAAGTTTACCAAGAAGTGGAATATTTTGTGTTTTAAGAGTATGTCGACCTGGACCAAATAAATCAAGTGCCTGACCATTCATAAAGAAAACAGCTTCTTGTGATTCATGAACTATCAATTGCGACATAGTATTAAAATTTTCACACTCATGTTTCCAAATAAAAGTGGTATTGTCGCCCTCGTATTTAATAACATCTGCAATTTTGAACATATTATATCCTCCTAAAGTTGTTTATAAACTTTGTTTTCACATTTAATACAGTCATCCACAAAAAAATGTTAAAATCCATTTTTATTATATTACATCAGCATTAGAAAGTCAACAAAACTATATGAATATCATCAATAATAAATATATTAAAATCTAAAACTCCCAATGGGACGCCCATTGGGAGTTTTTTCTATGTTATCTTTTTAATTCCAAAAAATTTTCTTAACATTCCACTAATCAGCTTTGGACTTTTTACAAGCACAACTTTCACAGTTAGTCCCCCTATTTTTTGCAAAGGGCAATACCACAAATTACGAGCGCAATGGCAAGTAAAACTATGATAAATTTATCAGGGAAAATAAATGTAAGCATAAGACCAACACCAAGAGCAACAAAAACCAAGCCGCTTAACTTATTCTTTTGTCTTCCCAAAATAAATACCCCCCGCTATGTATTTACTACATTATACGTAAGAGGTATCTTTTTGTTACATAGATATTTAATACTATTTATTAATCTATTTCCCAGTCTTTAATTTCTTTTGCTTGGTTATACATTGCAACATAATTGTTATGTCTTGATTTACTAATTAAATCCTTTTCAACCGCTTCACAAATTTTACAACCTTTATCGCAAGTGTGTGAACAAGTTGAAAACTTGCATAGTCCTAAATACTCTTTAAACTCGCGAAAACAGTATGGTAAATCATCTTTTCTAATTATTTCAGTTTTAGCAAAGTCTAAAGATGAAAATCCAGGAGTATCAATAACATATCCGTTACAAACATTAAACAGTTGAGCTTCTCTAGTAGTATGTCTACCTCTACCAAGTTTTTCACTTATAGCGCCTGTTGAAAGATTCAAATTGTTATCAAGTTTATTTAGCAATGTGGTTTTACCAACTCCGGAATTTCCAGTAAATGCAGTAATTTTACCTTTCATTAACTGACGAACTTTTTCGATATCACTTTCTCCTTCAATTACAATCAATGTAATTCCACTGTTCTTATATGCATCAATAATGCTTGTATAATCAGCTAAATCGGTTTTTGATACAATTATTATTGGCTCAATATTTTTATATTCAGCCATAGCAATAAGTTTATCTATAACTAAAAAGTTAGGTCTTGGCTCAACTGTAGCAACTACAATAAAAAGATTATCAATATTAGCCACCGGTGGTCTATTAAGACAATTTTTGCGGTCAAGTATTTTATCTATTGTATTTTCTGCTTGTTCATTTATGGTAATTTCAACAACATCACCAACCAAAGGGGTAATTCTTTCTTTTCGAAATACTCCTCTTGCTTTGCATTCATAAGTCGCATTGGCGACTTCAACATAATAGAAGCCGCCAATACCCTTTGTTATTATTCCTTTAATGCTCATATTGCTTTAAGCTACATTAGCACCAATGCTAAC
>JAZKXL010000066.1:0-5599 GCA_045611635.1 Candidatus Fimenecus sp.
AGAAGCAATAGCAAGTGAACTTTTTAAAGATATTGATAAAGATACAGTAGATTTTGTTGATAACTATGATGCTACAATGCAAGAGCCAACCTTGTTGCCTGTAACATTCCCATCAATTCTTGTGAATGCAAATACTGTTATTGCTGTTGGTATGGCATCTTCAATATGCTCATTTAATCTTCGTGAGATTTGTGAAACAACAATTGGTCTTTTTAAAGATAAAGATTTTGATGTTATGGAAACTCTTAAAGCACCTGATTTTATTGGTGGTGGTAAGATTATCTATAACAATGACCAAATGGCTGAAATTTATCGTACAGGTCGTGGCGGATTTAAAGTAAGAGCAAAATATGAATATGACAAAGCAAACAACTGTATTGATATTACTGAAATTCCACCAACAACAACTGCCGAAGCAATTATTGATAAGGTTATTGAAAAAGTTAAGGCGAATGCAATTCGTGAAATCAGTGATATTCGTGATGAAACCGATAAAAAAGGTCTTAAAATCACTATTGATTTAAAACGCGGTACTGATGCTGACAAGCTTATGCAAAAACTTTATAAAATGACAACTCTTGAAGATACATTCTCTTGCAACTTTAATGTGCTCATAGCAGGTGTTCCTCAAGTGCTTGGCGTTGCTGATTTGCTTACTGAGTGGATTGCATTCCGTACTGAGTGTGTAAATCGTCGTGTTTACTTTGATTTAACAAAGGCAAAAGATAAATTACACCTTTTGTTAGGTCTTCAAAAAATTCTTCTTGATATTGATAAGGCAATTAAAATTGTCCGTGAAACTGAAGAAGAAGCTGAAGTTGTGCCTAACTTGATGATTGGTTTTGGTATTGATAAAATCCAAGCCGAATATGTTGCCGAAATCAAACTCCGTCACTTAAATCGAGAGTATATTCTTAAACGCCTTAAAGATATTGACGACCTTAAAAAGCAAATTGAAGATATGGAAGATATTCTTTCAAGCAAGGCAAGAGTTAAAAGAATTATTGTTGATGAGCTTAAAGTTATCATTGATAAATATGGTAAAGATAGACGTAGCGAAATCATTTATTCTCAAGAAATTGAAGAAATTGAAGATGTAGCGGAAGAAATCCCTGATTACCCTGTAACATTGTTCTTCACTAAAGAGGGTTACTTTAAGAAAATCACTCCACTTTCACTTCGTATGAGTGGTGAGCATAAGCTTAAAGAAAGTGATGAGATTATCGCAACTGTTGAAACAACTAATAGTGTTGAGCTTATGTTCTTTACAAACAAATGTCAGGTTTATAAAACAAGGGCAAACGAGTTTGATGACACAAAGGCAAGTGTGCTTGGTGACTATGTAGCAACAAAGCTTCAAATGGAGCCGGATGAAACTGCAATTTATATGGCGGTTATTAAAGAGTACAAGGGCTATATGCTTTTCTTCTTCCAAAATGGTAAGGTTGCAAAGGTAGATATTGCCGCTTACGAAACAAAACAAAATCGTAAAAAACTTATTAAAGCGTATTCCGATAAGAGTCCATTAGTTGCAGCAGTTTATGTTCCACAAGATAAAGAACTTCTTATGAAATCAACCGCAGGTAGATATTTGCTCTTTAATTCAGGTGCAATTTCCGCAAAAACCACAAAAGACACTCAGGGCGTTGCAGTAATGACACTTAAAAAAGGTCACCGCATTGATGAGGTAGCTGACTATGCTGAGGGTAGATTTGTAAAACCTGCTCGTTATAGAACAAAAACACTTCCATCAGCAGGTGCAATACTTAGTGCTGACGACCAAGGCGAACAACTCACATTTTAAATTGGTTCTTTTTTCGCTATGCTTCCTTGCTCTCAACTCGCAGTATCAACATTCTAATGAATAATGAAAAATGAATAATTAATGTAGGGGCGATTTGTGAATTACCCCTACATTATAAAAACAAAAAACCGACCGTAAAATACGGTCGGACAGGCAGTTTCGCAAACGCAAATTAACCATTTGCTGCCTGCAAAAGTATTATGTGAAAATATAATATTAAAATTCATTGAAAAAAATACCACTTTTTATAAAAAAACACTTGCATTTTTCAAAAGTGTATGATAATATATTAGGGCTGTAAAGATTAAGAAGGTTTGGAGGTTACGAGAAATGACAACATTACAAGTCGTATTTGGCATAGTTCTTATAATTTTGGCACTTGCTATCATTTTTCTTGTTATGGTACAAGAAAGCAATCAGCAGGGACTTTCAGGCGCTATTTCTGGTGGCTCTTCTGAATCATTCTTCGGTAAGAACAAAGGTAGAACTGATGAAGCTAAGAAAGTATTTATCACAAAAGTTCTTGCAACAGTATTTATGGTGCTTGCATTAGTTACTGTTGTAGTTTCATTGTTTGCTAAATAAAAATAAAAATCCCGAACTTTTCGGGAATATATGATCCACTAGCTCAGTTGGCAGAGCACTTGACTTTTAATCAAGGTGTCCGGAGTTCGAATCTCCGGTGGATCACCAAATAAAAAACAGGTCTTATGACCTGTTTTTTTATTTGCATTATTAATTATTCAATATTCATTATTCATTATTCATTTTGCATTTTGCGCTTAAATTTTGCCCATACTATTATGGGTGATTTTTATGTTATCAGTATGGAGTGCAAATTCGCACTTTGAAAACTTTTTTGAACTTCAGGAAGATGTTAAAACTCAAGTTGCCATTATTGGTGGCGGAATTGCGGGCTTACTTTGTGGTTATATGCTAAAACAACAGGGCGTTGACTGTGTAATTCTTGAGGCAAATAAAATTTGCAAAGGTGTAACTCAAAATACAACTGCAAAAATTACATCTCAACACGGACTAATCTATGACAAGCTCATTAAGGGTTTTGGTATAGAAAAAGCGCAAATGTATTTACACGCAAATGAAAATGCGGTAAAAACATACCGTGAAATGTGTAAAAATATTGACTGTGATTTTGAGAATAAATCCAATTTTGTGTATTCAACAAACGATTTAAAAAAGATTGAAAAAGAGCTTCACGCCTTGGTACGACTTGGGTTTAATCCTGATTTTACAGGTGAAATTCCTATTCCCATTTCTATTGAGGGTGCAGTTGAGTTTTCTAACCAAGCACAATTTAATCCTTTAAAATTTTTGTCCCACATCTCAAAGAATTTGCAAATTTATGAGAATACAAAGGTTATTGAAATTCGTGGAAAACACGCCATCACTCAAAATCATAAAATTACTGCCGACTTTTTTATTGTTGCAACTCATTTTCCTTTTATGAACAAATTCGGCGGTTATTTTGTGAAAATGTATCAGGAACGCTCTTATGTAATTGCCCTTGAAAATGGTGAAAAAATAGATGGAATGTATGTTGACGAGGCACAAAAGGGTATGTCCTTTCGCAACTATAAAAACTATCTTCTTGTGGGTGGTGGTGACCATCGCACAGGCAAAGATGGTGGAAATTATACTGAACTTCGCACTTTTGCAAAAATCCATTATCCGTTAAGTCCTGAAGGATATCACTGGGCAACACAAGACTGTATGACATTAGACGGTGTGCCTTATATTGGTAGATATTCTAAGAAAATTCCGAACGTGCTTGTTGCAACGGGCTTTAATAAGTGGGGGATGACTGGTGCTTTGGTGTCAGCCCAAATTCTAACTGACATGGTCACAAACAAGAAAAACGATTACGAAGAACTTTTCACACCGTCAAGAAGCGTAGTTACACCACAGCTTGCCGTAAATCTTTTTGAGTCAACAGTTGGACTTTTAACACCTTCAAGAAAAAGATGTCCCCACTTAGGGTGCGCACTAAAATGGAATAGTGCCGAGCACACTTGGGATTGTCCATGCCATGGCTCAAGATTTAGTGAAAAAGGTCAAGTTATCGAAAACCCCGCCACCAACGATTTAAAATAGTTTCTTTTTCCGTAATATTTCATTAAATAAGAAATGAAGTAGCGTTGCTATGAAGTACGCCTATGGCGTAAGAATTGCTTTATTAGTTTTTCCGCAATACTGCCGAATTCCATTTGTGCAAAGTGATAAATTTTTCAATATTAAATTCGTACACTATGCTATATGGAAATTGTTTACAACTTGTTAAAATTTTGATATACTATATTAGTAAAATTCCGAGCAAAATAAATCTTTAAAAGGGGACTTTGCTATGAAAAAATTTATTTCAGTTGTATTGGCAGTAGTTATGATTTTATCATGCATGTCAGTTCTTGTTCACGCTAAAGAAAGCGTAACACCTACAATTATTATTCCTGGTCTTTTCCAAAGTGAAACTTATCACTATGTAAATGGCGAAAAAGAAACTGATGCTGACGGTGTTCCACTTCCAGGCCCATTCTACATCAGCGTTTCAGAAGAGTTTATTGGTGCAGCACTTACAAATGCTCTTCTTCCAGTTACTGCAATGTTTATTACTCAACAAGATAAAGACCAGTTAGCAGCAAAAGCGGTTGCAGACCTTCTTAGCGACCTTCTTATGGGCAAACAGGCAAGTGACGCTAATGGTAAACTTGACCCTGACGCTCGTCCTGAAGTTTACAATGGTAGCTTCGCAACACTTACTGACGTTCAAAAAGAGCACGTTCTTAGAAACTTCCCAGTTGAAGAGTACTTTGAACTTGCAGGTGAAGAATATCTTTATGTTTTCAACTATGTTTCAACAGGTAACATGATTGAAACTGCAAATGCTCTTTATGATTATATTCAATTCGTTAAAGAAGATACAGGTTCTAACAAGGTTAACCTTGTTCCTGTAAGCCAAGGCGGCTCAATCACAAATGGTCTCTTCAAGGTTTATGAAGAAAAAGGCGTTTCTATTGCAAGAGACGTTAATAGAATTGTATTTACAGTTCCTGCTCTTGACGGTGCATATCTTCTTGGTGATGCTTATAAATATGGCATCAATGACGAAAGCGAAGCACTTTACACAACAATGTTCACATCACTTTTAGGTGAAAACAACGTTCTTAGCTACGTACTTAGTCTTGCAGTACGTCTTATGCCAAAAACAGACGTAAGCAATCTTTTAGATATTATTGGTGATACACTCATTAACAAATATCTTAGATATTCAACACTTATGTGGGGTCTTATCCCATCGGGTCAATATGAAGTTTGCCGTGATAAGTACCTTGCAGGTGACGATATGGCAGAAATTCGTCGTCAGGCTGATTGGTATTACAACGCTCAGAAAAATTCTGATGCTAACATTACAATGGCAAGATTTTTAGGCGTTGAAGTGTTTGATATTGTTGACACTAATGTTACACTTTATCAACTTGCAGCATCTTATAGCTATACTCAGGCTGATGGTATCATTCAGGTTGACTCAACATCAATGGGTGCTTATAGTGTAAATGTTGGCACAAAGCTTCCTGATGATTATAAGATTTCACGCGGTAATTGCTGGAATTCAAATCATAACCATACTGACCCAGAGGGAATTATGGATGTTCGTCAAGGCCTTCTTCCTGATCACACATTCTATTTCAGCGGTCAAAACCATGCAACAACAGGTCATAATGATGCTCTTATGAGTTTGATTATCAACCTTCTTACAGATAAGTCGGAGGCCAAGCGGTC
>JAZKXL010000067.1:0-1672 GCA_045611635.1 Candidatus Fimenecus sp.
GAATACCAGCCATAATAACACCAGCAAGTACAGGATGAAGAAGAGTCTGGCTCATAAGAACGAACACATTTTCTGCGCCACCCTTTGTAAGAAGTGTTTCTGCTGTTGGAAGCATTGCACGGCCGATAATACCGATTGCAACAGCTGCAAAAAGAGAAATAATAACCCATACAGTTGCAATTCTTCTTGACTTTTTAAGTTCACTTGCTTTACGAATAGCCATAAAGCGAAGAAGAACTTGTGGCATACCAAAGTAACCAAGACCCCAAGCAAGCATTGAAGCGATTGTAAGCACAGGGTAGTTTACAGCATCACCAAATACAGGAACACCATTTTCAACTAACTGCACACCCGCTTCATTTGTCATTGGGCTTGCAATTTCAGTAAGCGAGAAATAACCTGCAATTGACTGTGCATTTGCCATAACTGCATCAATACCGCCAGCATTAATTGTGCCAAGTACAAGTATAGAAACAAGAGCAATAATCATAACAATGCTTTGCATAAAGTCAGATGCACTTTCAGCAAGGAAACCACCAAGGAATGTATAAACAACAACGAAAAGTGCGCCAACAATCATCATTGATGTGTATGAATAGTCAAACAATGTACTGAAAAGTTTACCGCAAGCAACGAAACAGCTACCTGCATAAACTGTAAAGAATACAATAATTAAAAGTGAAGCGATAATTCTAATAACCTTTTTACCTTCATGGAAACGATTACTAAAGAATTCCGGAACTGTAATTGCATCACCGCTGATTGCTGAATAATTACGAAGTCGTTTTGCGACAATAAGCCAGTTAAGGTATGTACCAAGGGCAAGGCCTACTGCTGTCCATGTAGCGTCCGCAAGACCGCACCAATAAGCAACACCAGGAAGTCCCATAAGAAGCCAACCGCTCATATCTGATGCTTCGGCGCTCATAGCCGCAACCCAAGGTCCTAAACTTCTTCCGCCTAAGAAATAGTTTTCTGTGTTTTTGTTTGCTCTACGTGCAAAGAATACACCAATGCCAATAACAATAAGCATATACCCTGCCATAGCGAGAAATATCTTAATTTGGTCAGACATTTCCATCATCCTTTCATTACGTGGAATACTACCCCACTATATACCATTATATTGTAATAAAAAAATAGTAATTTGTAAAGAGTTTTATCAATACAAATTACCATTTAATGTATATTTTAGTTATTTTTTAAAGTCAGGCAACTCGTCAAGAGTTATTACATAATCATCGTTGTAAATTACTTTTAAACTTTCAATAGAATTTGTATCTACAACATATTCAGTATGCCACGCTAAAAACCATACCCACTTTGCCTTTTCTTTCTTTAATTCATTGACGGTTGGAATTGTTCCGCACTCGTGAAAGCACACGGGCTTATTGCTTTTAACGGTCTTTTTTACCGCCTTGAACAAATCCCCATGAGCACCCGCTTCATAAGAATCTGCCCCTGCTATATCAACATAACTCTCTCCTGGGTAAAATTCTTTATACATTTCATTTTTATGTGAAAAACCAAGCACCCATATAAGGTTATCTAGTCCCCAGTGATTTGTGTATCGTTCATACATTAAAATCCAAAGCTTTTTAAAGTTTTCGGCACCTCCGCGACTCCACCAAAACCAGTCGCCATCAAGTTCGTGGAATGGTCGCCACAAAAC
>JAZKXL010000068.1:0-14517 GCA_045611635.1 Candidatus Fimenecus sp.
AGGTAGCCGTGACCACTCACGAACTCCAATGTGTTGGGATACAACCGAAAATGCAGGTTTCACAACTGGTACACCATGGATTCGCCTTAATGGTGATTATATGGAATGTAATGCAACAACACAAATTGCAGATGAAAATAGCCCATATAACTACTATAAAGCACTTATGGCACTTAGAAAAGAATATAAGTCTACAATGGTTTATGGCGATTTTAAATCACTTAAAACAAATGATAAAACATTTTGTCTTTTTAGAGAAAGTAATGATGCAAAGATTTATATCGAAATGAATCTTACTGAAAACACAATTGATAGACCAAGCCCAACAGGTGGCAAGTGTTTGCTTTCAAACTATGACGAGCCAAAAGAAAAGCTTCGCCCATACGAAGTAAACATTTATAAAGTGAAATAAAAATAAAAAACGGTGAGAGCAATCTCACCGTTTTACTTTTATCTTAACAAAAAATAAAAGAGTTTACACAATAGCGCAAACTCTTTTATTGGTGCTGGTGACCGGACTTGAACCGGTACGGTATTGCTACCGAGGGATTTTAAGTCCCTTGCGTCTGCCGATTTCGCCACACCAGCATACTGTTCTTAACAGCTTTTCTATTATATCTTATGAAAGTTGAAATGTCAATATTATAATTCAACTATTTTCGCATTTAATAATTTAGCATCCTGATTATCGTGGCTAATTATTATAAAATCTCGTTTTTTACTTTCTTCTTTAATGATTTCACAAATACTTATCTTAAGATTTTCATCAAGTCCTTTAAATGGTTCATCAAGAATAACTAAATCGCTGTCAAAACAAAGAGCACGAGCAAGAGAAACTCTTCTTCTCATACCACCACTAAGCGAAAGAGGAGAATTATCTTTTTCATTTTCAAGCCCCATGAGTTTTAAATAATGTAGCGCCTTTTCTCTACTACAAACTGCAGTTAAGTTTTTAAGAACTGAAACAAAGGGGATAAGTCGGTCTTCTTGAAACATAAACGAGATTTGATTTTTATCTTTGATAATTTTGCCTTTATCCGCCTTTTCAAGACCTGCAAGTATTCGCATAAGCGTTGTTTTACCAAGTCCTGAAGCACCTTTAATAAGCAAAATACCATCAAAATCAAAAGTGTTTGTATAATTTTCAAATACAACTTTGTCACCATATTTTTTAGTGAGATTATTTATTTGAATTTTCAATGAAATAACCTCCCTTTAACATAATTTTCTTAAAGCATAAATCAAGAATTGCAACAAGCAGTTTTTCAAGTACAAGACTTAAAATAATAATAACTACTGTCCATGCAAAAAGGTCAACAGTTTCAATATATACTTGTGCGTTTCTAAGATTTATACCAATAGAATTTTGTGGAGTGCAAAGCACCTCCGCTGCAATTCCTGCTTTCCAACCAAGTCCCACTGAAGCTTTACATGCTGATACAAAAGCAGGCACAGCTGATGGCAAAAGAATAAATTTTAATTTTTTTATCAATCCAAAGTTGTATGCATTTGCCATTTCAATAAGTGATTTATCAGTGCTTGTAATTGAACTTGTAACATTAGTCCAAACAACAGGTATAACCATAAGTATTGTAATAAAAATCGGCACGCTTACTTTGTCAAACCAAACAAGTGCAAGAATAATGAAAGACACAACAGGTGTAGTCTTAACTGCAGTCAAAAATGGTTTTAAAAGTGTGTTTAATGTGTTTGAAAAAGCAGTGATAATACCCAAAATACTACCAATTAACACACCAATTATATAACCTAAAGAAATACCTTTAAACGAGTTGAAAATAGTCAGCCAAAACTCACCGTTTGGCAAAAAATCTAACAATCTTTTTGCAACATCTAAAGGGGAGGCGATTAAAATATCAAGCCCAACAAGCTTATATGCAACGAACCATAGCCCTAACCAAAAAATGATGGTCAGGGCTATTTTTATAATCTTTTTAATTGTTACCTTGCTTTTATGCTCCGAAGTAGAAGTCATCACTTGGCAACTTTCCTCCAATAGATTTAGGGTCAGCATTAAAGAAAATCTGAAGATTTGCAGACACTGATGCTTTCATATCTGCGCCGTCAATATATGCAATATTGCAATTTGGAATTGCCTTTTTAGCAATCGCAGCTTTTGGAATAATGCCATATTGTTCACAAAGTGTAGCTGTTGTTTCAATATCACTATTTGCAGCATTAATAGATGCTTCATATTCTTCTAAGAACATCTTAACTGCTTCAGGATTTTTCTCTACAAAGTCCTTTTTAGCAATAACAACGCCTTGAATAAGAGTTTTACCGCTTACTTTTTCAAATTCTTCTGTAAGATTAAGAGCAACTCTAAGTGCTGGGTTTTTTGTGAGTGCTGCAGTAACTTTTGGCTCAGGTAACATAGAAATTGTTGCTTTACCTGTTGCTGCAAGAGTTGCTAATTCATCATGAGATGTAACATATTCAACAGTTACCTTGTCAGTAATACCATTCTTTTCAAGAAGGTAATTAAGAATGTATTCAGGAGTTGAGCCCTGGCCTGTTGCATAAAGTTTTTTTCCTGCAAGGTCACTGAGTGAGTTTATGGTGTTACCATTTTCAAGAATGTAAAGTACACCCTTTGTGTTCACTGAAAGCACCTGAATATTACCGTTAAGTTTGTTATAAAGTGTAGCTGCAAGGTTAATAGGGCACGCTGCAATATCATAAGAGCCATTTGCCATACCAGCAACAATTTCAGTAGGGTCACTAACAACTGAGAATGTATAATCATTTTTTGTAGTGTTGTTGTCCTGGCTCTTCATAAGGTTTACCATACCAATACCGGTAGGACCTGAAAGACCTGCAATTCGCATGCTAACACTTTGGTAAGGAGCTGCTGTTGTTGATGTTGTTCCTTCTTCATTTTTTGTTGTACCACAAGCTGCAAATGCAAATACAATTGCGAATACAAGAAGTAATGAGATAACTTTTTTCATTTTAATCATCCTTTAATATATATTTTCTTACCATTACGGTATATTTTACCTTGTTGTTCAAGATTTTCAATAACTCTATAAAGACTTGCACGACTAATATGCAATATGTGAGAAAGCTCGGTCATAGAAATTGATATTTCACATTTTTCATTGTTTACATCAGCATTTTTCTTAAGATAAAGCATAAGCTTTTCTTCAGCGGTTGGTTTTGTGTATCCTTCAATTTTTGAGTTAAGAAAACCAATTCTTTCCGAAAGATAACTAATATAATTAAATGAAATTGAATTGTCACGTTTAATAAGCTCATCAATTCCACTTTTTTCAATAATTACAACTTTGAGAGAAGTGAGTGCGGTGACAGTGTTTTCAAAATCATAGCTTTGATTATATAAAAAAGCAGCACCAAATATTTCGCCGTCTTTAAGGTGAGAAATAACAGTTTCACCTTTGCTGACTCTAGCTTCACCTTTAATAATAATACAAATAACAGGTGAGTAGTTTTCTTTAGAAAAAACAATGTCATTTTTTGAATAAGAAACAGATTTGCCGTATGTATTCAATATGTTTGTTAAAGTTTTTTCATCAGCATCTTTAAATATTCTTGTTTTTTTTAGAAAGTTTAATGCGCTGATAAGTGTAGTTTTAGTCATTTTTAGCACCTTTTTGTCTCATATAATACACTTTCCATAAATATAATACCATGTTGCTAAATTTTTGTCAATAAAATCAAAAGGTTTTTATAATGGCAATTCTACCAAAAAAATCTTTTAAAACCCTTTGCAAAATGTCATTTTGATTATTGCGTCTTTATACAAGCGGTGCTAAAATATTAGACGCTTTAATTTGTATGTTTAGAGGCGAATTTTTATGGAAACTTTACTTTGTCTTTCGGTCGCATTATTTGCAGGCCTTATGCTTTCACGAGTGGCAAAAATGCTAAAACTTCCTGCAGTTACAGCTTATCTTATTGCAGGTATTCTTGTAGGCCCTTATGTGCTTGGTAATTTGGGCGTTGCAGGTCTTGGTTTCACAAGTATGGAAAATATTCACGCATATAATATTATTCCTGATGTGGCACTTGGATTTATTGCATTTTCAATTGGTAACGAATTTAGACTTTCTCAACTTAAACAAATAGGTAAGCAAGCAACTATTATCGGTATTTTTCAGGCACTTCTTGCTTGTGTAGTAGTTGATATTGCACTTTTAACTATTCATTTTATTGCACCGGAAAAATTGTCTTTACCAGCAGCAATAGTCTTGGGTGCTGTTGCCACAGCAACTGCTCCGGCAGCAACACTTATGGTTGTAAGACAGTATAAATCAAAAGGTCCTTTAACGGATATCCTTCTTCCTATTGTTGCTCTTGATGACGCAGTTGGTCTTATTGTATTTGCAATATCGTTTGGAATTGCAAAAGCACTTATAGTTGGAAGTGTTGATATAATATCAATTATTGTTGAACCACTTCTTGAAGTTGTGCTTTCGCTTGTGCTTGGTGCAGTTATGGGCTATTTATTCACATTTTTTGAGAAGTTTTTCCATTCAAGGTCAAAACGACTTGCCATGTCAGTAACTTTTGTGCTTTTAACAGTTGCATTATCAATGCTTAAATTTGAAATTGGTGGAATTCACATTTCTTTCTCATCACTTTTAGTTTGCATGATGCTTGGAACAGTATTTTGTAATATTTGTGATTTTTCAGAAGAACTTATGGATAGAATTGACCGCTGGACAGCACCGTTGTTTATATTGTTCTTTGTAATCAGTGGTGCCGAACTTGAACTTTCAATATTCAAAGATTTGGCAATTGTTTGCATTGGTTTAGTGTATATTGTGGCTCGTTGTATAGGTAAATATTTCGGTGCATCACTAAGTGCAAAAGCAACAAAATGTAACCCTGCAATTGTAAAATATCTTGGAGTTACACTTTTCCCACAAGCAGGTGTTGCTCTTGGAATGGCAATTAAAGCTGAAGAGTTAGGTGCTGAAGGTGCTATGGTAGCTAACATTACACTTTTTGCAGTTCTTATTTATGAAATAGTAGGACCATTCCTTACAAAAAAAGCACTTTTCAAAGCAGGTGAAATCAAGCCAGAAGAAAAAGTAAGTGCAAGAGTAGAAAATATAAAAGACAAATAGTGAATTATTATAAAACCAAAGAGATTGTTTGAGCAATATCTTTGGTTTTTTTATTGTAAATTTTCCTATATTATGGTAAACTAAATCTATCTATACAAGACGGAGGTCTTTTTATGAAATACATTATCAGTAGAACAAATTTTAGACAATTTGATGTTGCGGAAATAGGTAAGTTGCCACCACGTGCATACTTTATTCCTTATGCAACAAAGAAAGCACTTTTAGAGCAAACAGTACTCACTGAGCGCTATAACAGTACAATGGTACACGTGCTCAATGGTGAGTGGGATTTTAAATATTATGAGAAAGATGTGCTTATTCCAAATGAGTTTTACACCGACCGTGTTCAGTTTGATAAGGTAATCGTGCCTTCTACTTGGCAAAGAACTGGTTACCGTGAGCCATGCTACCTTAACACTCGTTATGAATTTGACCCAAAACTTTATCCCGAAATGCCACAAGATGTTGCAATGGGTATTTATAGAAAATTCATTGATATTAAAGACCTTGACAAAACTTATATTATTACCTTTATGGGTGTAATTTCATCACTTGATTTATATGTAAACGGTGAGTTTGTTGGTTACAGTGAGGGTGCTCACAATACTGCTGAATTCGATATTACAAAATATCTCGTAAAAGGCGAAAACGAAATTGTAGCATCTGTTTCAAAATGGTCAACTGCAACATATTTAGAGTGTCAAGATATGTTCCGTGAAAACGGCATTTTCCGTGATGTTCTCCTTTATGAATATGAAAACACATATCTTTACGACTTTAAAGTTGAAACAGCAAAGAACGGTGATAAATACGATTTAGTCGTTGATTTCAACATTAAAGGTGACCTTAATGGTGCGTCAATTTCCGTTGAGCTTTTTGATGGTAAAAAATCTCTTGCAAAAGAAACAGCTGACGCTCGTGCAAAGTCAAAAATAACATTCTCAAATTTGAATGTAGTTGAATGGAATGCTGAAGAACCATATACTTATGACCTTTTAATCACATTCGTTGACGCTAACGGCAAAAAGACATACGTGAAGAATGTTACGGGCTTTAAAACCATTGAAATTAAAGGAAACGTGTTTTATTTCAATGGTATGCCAATTAAATTTAAAGGCGTAAATCATCACGATACTAATATGCACAACGGCTATGTGCTTACAGGTGAAGAAATTAAAGAGGAACTTGAACTTATGAAGAGGTTCAATGTTAACTCAATTCGTACGTCTCATTATCCGCCTGACCCAACACTTCTTACACTTGCTGATTTAATGGGCTTCTATATTATTGATGAAGCCGATATTGAAACTCACGGTGCAGGTGACATCAAAACACCTTATGATAATTGCATTATCAGTCACGACTTAAAGTGGGAAGGTAGATATGTTGACCGTGTAAGTCGTATGGTTTGCCGTGACCGAAATCATCCAAGCATTACAATGTGGTCATTAGGTAATGAGGCATGGGGTTATAATTGTCAAGATGCTTGTTATGATTACATTAAAAATACCGGTTCAAAAATCCCTGTTCATTATGAAAGTGTTATTCACACAAAGCGTTTTGCCTATGACGTAATTTCAGAAATGTATCCAACACACGAAAATGTTGCAAAATATGGTGCTAAGACCGCAAAAGACAAGCGTTACCATGAAAAACCATACTTTATGTGCGAATATGTACATGCTATGGGTGTTGGTCCTGGCGGAGTTGAAGAATATTGGGAAAGTATTTATGCTCATGACAACCTTATGGGCGGCTGTGTTTGGGAATGGGCGGACCATGCAGTTTATCACGATGGTAGTGATAAATATAAATTCCAATATACTTATGGTGGTGACCACGGTGAAGAAAAACACGACAGTAACTTCTGCGTTGACGGTATGCTTTACCCTGACAAAACACCACATACAGGAGCTTTCGTAATTAAGGCGGTTTACCGCCCAGTAAGAAGCAAGCATATCAGCGGAAAAGTGTTTGAGTTTACAAATACAAACCGTTTTAAGAATGCAAAATACTTAAATGTTGTATGGACTCAGTTTGTTAATGGCGTAGAGGTTGAAAGTGGTACTCTTTCACTTGATATTGACCCAATGCAAACAAAAACTTATGAAATTGACTACAAAAACTTTGAGTCAGTAGAAGACTGTCATATTAATATTGCATATTATGATGGTGATAACCGACTTGCTCTTGAACAAGCAACGCTTAACGATAAAGCAAGATTTTTGCCATATTTGGCTGGCGCAGGTAGTGTATATACAAGCGTTAAAGATGATATGCTTACCATTGAATTCCAAGGCGGCAAGGTTGTATTTAACAACAAAACTGGCGAGATGATTAATTACATTAAAAATGGTTATGAATATCTTAATATCAATCCTGCTGATAACAAAAAAGGTTTTGTACCAAATCTTGTAAGAGCATCGCTTGATAATGATGCTTATTGTATTAAAGAACCTTGGGCAAAAATTAACCTTCACAACGCTGATGTAGTATGTAAATCATTTGACTATGCTGATAAATCTGTATATGCAAAAATTGGCGTATCTTATGTAGTTAAAAACGGATTTAAAACTCATTTCCGTGTAAATGTAATTTACACAGTTTATGCTGATGGTCTTGTAAATGTTGAATGTCAGTTAAGCAAAGGTATGTTTGGCTGTGATGAACTTCAACGCTTTGGTGTGTCAATTGAACTTCCATCATCATTTAAAAATATCGAATTTTATGGTAGGGGTTCCGATGAAAAAATAGAAAACATTTGTGACCTTAAAGACCATGCTTATATCGGTATTTGGAAAACAACTGTTGAAGATATGCACGAACCATACGTTATGCCACAAGATAACGGAAACTGCGGTGGTGTAAAATATCTTAAACTTTCAGATGAGTGTGGTAATACATTTGCAGTTTACGGTGAGCCAAAATTCAGTTTTTCCGCTCACAACTATACACAAAAAGCATTAGATAAAGCAAAGCATCAAGAAGAATTAGAGTATGCCGATACAACTTATCTTTGTATTGACGGATTTATGCGCGGTACAGGTACAAATACTTGCGGACCTGACACTCTTCCTAAATATGTAGTTAAATCAGATAAACCAATAGCATTCCGCTTTGCATTTAAGGGAGAATAAATATGTTAGAATATAAATGGTTTGACGGCGGAGTCCTTGATGACTCCTTCCGCAACTTGAGAATTGAAATTTTTGTAAAAGAGCAAGGTGTGCCAGAAGAGAATGAGTTTGACTCATTCGATTTAGAGGTACCACATCTCGTAATTTTTTTAGATGACGAAGCAGTTGCTACGGGTAGATTTATACCATATGGTGAAAATACCGTTAAAATCGGTAGAATTGCAGTTAAAAAAGATAAACGCGGATTAGGTCTTGGCGAAAAAATTGTTCTTGAACTTTTACGAAAAGCAAAAGAATACGGTGCAAAAACTGTAAGAGTTGGTGCACAAACTCACGCTGTTGGATTTTATGAGAAATGTGGATTTTCACTTCTAGGCACTCCTGAATATATGGAAGAAAACATTCCACATTATGATATGATTTTACATTTTGGAGAATAATTATGCAAATCAATGAACTTTATTATAATGCCCCACCATCAAAATTAAAGCTTAAGAGAGCGTATTTTAGAGGGTTTGAAAACCTTTGGGAGCAAACTTCATTACCACTTGGTAATGGTAGTATTGGTATGGGCATAATGGGTGAAGTTAAGAAAGATAAAATCGTTCTTAACCATAAAACTCTTTGGATAGGTGGCCCATCACCAAAACGCCCTGATTACTGTGGCGGAAATATCACAACTCCTGATAAAGAGGGCAAACTACCTCGCGATTATCATAAAGAAATTTATGAGGCGTTTTGTAATGGTGACGACAAAATAGCTCATAATCTTTGCGAAAAACTTGTAGGTATTAGTGATGGCTATGGTGCTTATCAATGCTGGGGCGAGTTAGAGTTTGACTTCTTAAAACTTCGTAACGAGAAAAACTATAATCGTGAGCTTAATATGGAAAAAGCAACTTGTACAGTTTCTTATGATGCAAGTATTGGTTTCGGCAAAAAAGTCCACGATGAGCGTGTTGCATTTGTATCATACCCTGATAAATGCGGTGTGGTTAAAATTACAAGAAAAGGTGCTCCACTTAATACTGTTATTTCACTTTCATCTGCTCATGGTAAAGCAAAATATAAAGATAATCAAATTATTCATAAAGGTAAACTTTTAGATAATGATTTGCAGTTTTGCCTTGTTGCTAATGTGATAACAGATGGTATCGCAACCGAAGGTTCCGATGGTGTTAAAATAGAAAATGCAACCGAGATTACTGTGATTTTCTCAGCGGATACCGATTATATGGATTGCTACCCTAATTATAGAACAGGTGAGAGTAAAGAAACACTTTTCAATAGAGTTAATGAAACAGTAGCTAAAGCAACTGAAAAAGGATTTAGCGAGCTTTATAATGCTCATATTGATGATTTTTCACTACTTTTCAATAGAGTATCTATTGACCTTAATGGTAACGTAACAGGGCCTGCTGATAAACTCATTCATAAATACGAGAGTTTTGACAAACGAAGTGCAGAGCAACTTCTTTATCAATATGGTCGTTACATGGCGATTTCGTCAACCCGTGAAACTGATATTTTACCATCAAACCTTCAGGGTATATGGAATGTGTCAAATAGTCCTAAATGGAGTAGTGACTTCCATACAAATGTCAACCTTCAAATGAACTATTGGCCAATTTTTAATGGCAACCTTGCCGAATGCTCAAAACCATTAATTCGCTACATTAAATCAATGGTTGTACCAGGTCGTATTACTGCTGAATACTATACAGGCATAAAGAGTGAAGAAGGCGAGCAAAACGGTTTCTTATTCCATACTCAATGTACACCATTTGGTTGGACTTGCCCAGGTTGGCAGTTTGACTGGGGTTGGTCGCCGGCAGCCATGCCTTGGATTTTACATAACTGCTATGAGCATTATGAATATACTCTCGATAAAGATACATTAAGAGAAGATATTTACCCAATGCTTAAAGAATGTGCTGAGTATTTCTCAAAACTTCTTGTTGAGCATAACGGTCGCCTTGTAACTTATCCTTGTTATTCTCCTGAGCATGGACCACGCACAATGGGTAATACATATGAGCAAGCACTTCTTTGGCAACTTTATGATGACGCTTCAAAAAGTGCAATTGCATTAGGTGTTGATGATGAATTAATCACAAAATGGCAAGACATTCAAAGTAAACTTAAAGTTTATGAAATAGGTGAAGGTGGCCAAGTTAAAGAGTGGTATCACGAAACTAGCCTTGGTGAAATCGGTGAAGCACATCACCGCCATATGTCACATCTTTTAGGTTTCTTCCCTTGTAATGTAATGAATAAGTTCCAAAATCCTGAACTTGTTGATGCCGCAATTGTTTCAATGAATTATCGTACAGACAAAAGCACAGGTTGGTCAATGGGACAAAAAATTAACACTTGGGCAAGAGTAGGCGACGGTGATAGAGTTCTCAAAATCATTGGTGACTTGTTTAAAAATGGTATTTATCCAAACTTCTTTGACTATCATCCACCATTCCAAATTGACGGCAACTTTGGTTTTACATCAGGTGTAAATGAAATGCTTATGCAAAGTAATTGTGGATTTATCGAGTTGCTTCCTGCACTTCCAACTGAATGGAAAAAAGGTAGCATTAAAGGTCTTGTTGCTCGTGGTAATTTTACAGTCAACATTGAATGGGAGAATGGCAAGCTCACAAAAGCTGAAATTACTTCAAATATGGGTGAAATTTGCAAACTTTATTATAATAACTTAGAATATATAGTTGAAAATGTTTGTGAAAGTGAAAATGGATTTACTGAATTTGAAACTGAAAAAGGTAAAACATACACAATTGTAATTAAATAAAAATTACTGCGAGGGGTTTGCTCTCGCAGTAATTTTTTTGTCAAAATTCTTGATTTTAAAATTATAAAAAATTTTTTCAAAAAGTTAAAACCTTTTTTGATTTTCAATTGTCTATATAACGAAGGGCAAACTTCGAAATGTAATTTTAAACAATCAAGGAGAAATCAACCATGAAAACAACAAACACAATTAATTTTGGAATTCAAAGAAAAATCGTAGCAAATATGACAACTGAGAGCTGGGAAACAATTCCACATGTAACATATAACTACGAACCAGATGTAACTGAATTTATGAAAGAGTACAAAAAAATCAATTTTGACCGTCGCGGTAAAGATAAAATTACAGTTAATACTCTTATGCTTAAAGTTATTGCGGAAGGTCTTAAAGCGGCACCAATTATGAATTCGCATATTGAATACAACCGCAAACTGGTCCGTGGTGAAATTAAAACTTTTGAAGATATCAATATTTCAATGCCAATGATTATGCCTAATGGCGAAATGATGACAATTAATCTTCATAACTTTGAGAACAAGAATCTTGATGAAATGACTGACTATATTAATGATGTTCAAAGAAGATTTGAGAAGACAAACTTAACAGAGGCAATGTTTGAAGTTTCTCTTGATAATACCTTAACTGCTCTTAAGAAAGGAAAAATTAAACAAGCAATTTATCGTCTTATCGGAGCAAAAACAGGTAAGCACAAAGTTAAAACTTTAAGCGGAAAAGCAAAGAAAGAATATGAAAGTATTCCAAAAACAGACCGAATTACAAAAAGCGATATTGAGCAGGGTACAGTAACAATTTCAAATATTGGTTCGCTTTATCGTGGTCAGCGTGGTAATGTGGGACTTCTTGAGATTATTCCACCACAAGTGTCTGCATTTGGTGTGGGAGCTGTTCAAGAAAGACCTGTAGTAGTAACTGATGAAAACGGAAATAAAAACATTGAAGTCCATCAAGTACTCCCAATTTGTATTGCTTTTGACCATCGTGCACTTGATTTTGGTGAGGCAGTACCATTTATTAAGCGCCTTGATGATATTTTCTACAATCCTGAACAAATTCACTCTTGGAAAGGTGAAGAGAAGAATAGTAAATATCACGATTTTACAATCACAGCAGTTTAATAAAGCTATAACAAAAAGCCGATTCGGAAATCCCGAATCGGCTTTAATTGTTTATTCAATTATTTATTTTTTTTAGCAGCTTTCTTAGCAGCTTTTTCAGCTTTTAACTGAGCAGCATAAGCTTCAGCTTCTTCTTTTTCTTTAAGAGCTTTTGCCTCAGCTTCAGCTATAGCTTTTTCATTACGAGTCTTTGCTTCTTCGTACATTGCAGCAATTTCATCGAAATGTTTATAGTTTTCTTCTTGCTTAACAAGTTTTTCAGCATCAAGATAAGGTTTAGCAGCACGTGCAAAGTATGCGTGTCTATCCATTTCTGTCTTTGAAGCCTTGTGAATTTCTTTTTTCTTTGCTTCATAAGCTTTAATGTCGGCCTTAATTTCTTTAGCAGTACCATCTTTTGCTTTCTTAGCATCTTTAAGTGCAAGATAAAGTTCTTTAAGTTTTGCGTTGCATTCGTCTTCAGCATCAAAGAGCTTTTCAAGTTCTGCAAAGTCTGGTTGAACAAGGTCTTCATTTGCAAAATACTTATTAAGAGCTTTATATGCTGATTTCTTATTTCTAGCAACTTCAATAGCAAACTTTCTCAATTCTTTGTTATCTTTTGAAATTGCTTTTGCAGCACTGAGTTCAGCATTGATTTCATTAATGTCTAAAAGCTTAAGACTTTGAAGTCCTGAATCATAAATACCTTTTTGAACATTGTATTGATATTTAAATGTTTCAGTTGAGAACTTATCAAGTTCTTCACATACAAACTTGCTAATTTCAATTTCTTCATTAAAGTCAAGTGCTTCTTTATATGCTTTTTTAGCAGCTTTCTTTTCAGCTTTATCTTTAATTGATTTATATGACTTATCAATAGCTTTTGGTTCTTGTGTTGCCATTTCTCTTGCGTTACGGATAATATCAATACCCTCTACAAGCTGAGCGTCGTTTGTGATACCATTACCATAGTCTTCAAAGAGTGCACGGATTTTAAGTACACGGATAACTGATTTTTGTTTTCTTTCGTCGAAATCATACCAGAAGAATGGAACAACGTTCATTGCAGCACCAACAGCAGCAATAATAATAAGTGCATGAATAAGAGGAAGGAAAATATCTAAGTCATACAATGCTGAGTTAGGGTTTACATAGTTGTTTTGACCAGCTTCCATTTGTTCCGCAAGAATTTGGCCAACAGTTTTGCCGTCACCAAGAACACGATTAAGTACTTCAGGGTTTTTAGTAACAACAGCTGCGTTTTCGGCAGTAATACCACCTTTTTCATAGATGACAGGAAGAACAGCGGAAGTACCAAGAGTGATAATAGTACCAATTGTAGCAACTGCTGAGAACATACCGTCAATTCTTTCACCTGTTTGGTATTGCTGGTAGTCACGAATGTCGGCCTGAATTGCAGGGTTAAGAATATGTGCAAATGAACCCATTAAAGCATTGAGGTAAAGACATCCCATAACAAGCCAAATTGTAAGATTGTTAATTTCTTGTGTGAAAGGAAGCATCATAAGGATAAAGCAAACGTTCATAATATTTGTAACAACAAGAACTGCTTTTTTACCCCATTTTCTAATGCAAAATGGCGCAGCAATCATACCCCAAAGAGATGCGTTACCATAAAGAGTAACAACAAGACCGTAAACGTTACCGTTACAAGCACCACCATAGTTGTAAAGCCAGTTAAGAATGTTTGCGTATGCTGATTCAAGGAAACCAATCCAACCTGCAAGTGAGATAATCCAGAAATACTTGTTCTTTGCAACTGCGCGAAGAGCATCGGTAAACTTAATTTGAACAACGTGAGTTCTTGCCTGAACAATTTTTTCTTCAGTATATTTATAAACAATAATACAAAGAAGAACACCAAGAACACCAAGAATAGGGTAGAGGAATCTATAAACACGAATATCTGTTGTGTTTGTACCAAAAAGATTTCTTGCAATAATTGGTGTGAAAAGGTTTACAATAGTAGGAGCAAATGAATAAACAACGCTCTTGATTGATGCAACATCTGTTCTTTCTTGTGTGTTTGGTGAAAGAACGTGAATAAGATTTTCATATCCGTCATAGAAGAAGTAATAGATAAAGTTCAAAAGGATATTGAGAATAAGAATTATTGCACATTTTGCAACATAATCTTTTTCTCTGCCGAAAATCATACCATCGCCAACAAGAAGACCTAACTTATCATAAGGGAACCAAACAATCAGGTTACATATAACGGCAGTAGGAATAGCCATTGTAACTATGTATGGACGATATTTACCGGCCTTGTTTCTTGTGTTATCGATAATAGTTGCACGAAGTCCTGTAAAAGGAATGTTAATAAG